>JALHNL010000068.1 GCA_022843545.1 Phycisphaerales bacterium
CCTCCTCAAGCGCACCTTCGAGCGCATCGCCAAGGAATACCCCGACATCGAGTCCTGGCACGTCATCATCGACAACTGCTGCCACCAGCTCGTCAAGAAGCCCGAGCAGTTCGACGTCATCGTCACCACCAACATGAACGGTGACATCATGTCCGACCTCACCAGCGCCCTCATCGGCGGGCTGGGCTTCGCCCCCTCCGCCAACCTCGGCAACGACGTCGCCATCTTCGAAGCCGTCCACGGCTCGGCCCCCAAGTACGCCGGCAAGGACTGCATCAACCCCACCGCCGTGCTCATGTCGGGCGTCGCCATGCTCCGCTACATCGGCGACTTCGAGAACGCCCAGAAGATCGAGCACGCCGTCCTCGTCACGCTTGAAGAGGCCGCCAAGAAGGGCGTGGGCACGGGTGACGTCGTGGGCTATGACAAGCCGAACACGCTCAAGACCAGCCAGTACACCGACATGATCATCGCCAACTTCGGCAAGCGCAGCGAGAAGTACCGCGTCCGCGACGTCAAGCCCATCAAGATGCCCAGCGTCTCCAGCGAGCCCGCCTTCGTCAAGGCCAAGACCCAGCGCACCGTCGGCGCCGATATCTTCATCGAGGCCAACCTCCAGCCCGGCGATCTGGGCCCCAAGGTCGAAGCCGTCCTCGCCGGCACCGCCCTCATCCTCAAGATGATCTCCAACCGCGGCACCAAGGTCTACCCCCTCGGCGGAGCGATCACCGACTGCACCGACCAGTTCCGCTGCCGCTGCATGCTCCGCTCCGGCGCCGCCAAGGGCGAGTCGGGCAACCTCGCCGACGCCGACCTGCTCGCCGTCCTCGGCAAGTTCGGCGCCACCCCCGGCATCCGCTGGGCCCACGTCGAAAAGCTCCAGGAGTTCGACGGCGAGATGGGCTTCACCAAGGCTCAGGGCGAGGACTAAGCACCCACTCTTGATCGGTGGCACAGGCGTCCCGCCTGTGCCGCTTCGCCGTGGTGCGCAGCCACTTCCCTAACGCGATACCCCAAGCCCCGCGACCCCCGTCGCGGGGCTCTTTCTTTGGTGTCAGCCCCCTCCGCCCCTACTGCACCATCCCCTTCGTCAGCCGCATGAACGCCGTCTCCAGGTTCACCGGCTCCTCCGTGAACTGCGTCAGCCTGAACCCGTTGTTCACCAGCACGTTCGGAATATCCGAGAAATCCAGCTTCACCGCCGGGTCAAACTGCACGTTGATCAGCGGCGTCGCCGCCCCCTGGATCATCGGGCCCTGCCCCTCCTGCACCGTCACCTTGCTCACGCCGGGCACCTTGCTCAGCACCGTCGCCGCGTCCGCGTGCCGCGCCGCCACCGCGATGTGCAGCACGTGCCCCACCCGCGCCCGCCGCAGAGCCTCCGCCACCGACGCGTTGAAGAGCAACTGCCCGCGCTCGATGATCCCCACCACGTTGCACAGGTCCGCCAGCTCCGGCAAGATGTGCGACGAGATGATGATCGTCTTGCCCATCCGGCGCAGCTCTTTCAGCAGTTCTCGCATTTCGACGCGGGCGCGGGGGTCAAGCCCGCTCGCCGGCTCGTCCATCAGCAGCACCTTCGGGTCGTGCAGCAGCACCCGCGCCACGCTCAGCCTCTGCTGCATGCCGCGCGACAGGCTGTTCACCTCCGCGTCCGCCTTGTAGTTCAGGTCCGTCAGGTCCAGAACGTCCTGCACCACCTTCTTCCGCGCCGCGCCGTGAATGTTGTAGCACGCCGCGAAAAACTCCAGGTACTCCGTCACCACCATGTCCTGGTACGCCCCCATGAAGTCGGGCACGTACCCGATCAGCGGGCGGATCTGCCGGTTCTGATACCCCACCGTCAGCCCGTCGATCATCGCCTGACCGCTGCTGGGCTTCAAAAGCGTCGCCAGGATCTTGATCGTCGTCGTCTTCCCCGCGCCGTTGGGCCCGATGAACCCGAAGCAGTCCCCCTGGTTGATCGCCAGGTTCAGATTGTCCAGCGCCACCAGATCGCCGTAACGCTTGCTCAGGTTGATCGTCTCGATCATCGGCATGGGTCGGTCCTGTCCTTCGTCTCGGGTCGATCGGTCGTTCCGGCTCTCTTCACCACTCGCTGAGCGCCCCGCTCAGGGCTGCTCCTCGGGCGTCTTGGGCGGGCTCTCCGGCAGCGGATACACCCACCACACCACCGTCCGCCCCTCCGTCGAAAGAGGCTCATCGTCCACCAGCATCGGCACCGGCGCAGGCCCGTCCACGATGTGCCCCATCACGATGATGCACGGCTGCGTCACCCAGCGCGACAGATCAAACCCGTGCATGCTCTCCCGCAGATACGTCGCCTGGCGGATCTGCAGCGCACGCTCCGTCGTGTCCGGCGGCGTGAGCAGCCCGAACAGCGCCAGCGCCATGAACCGCTTCTCCACGTCGCCCCCGCCCAGCCCGCGGTCCGCGCGGTCGGGCGCAAACATCAGCCGATTGTCGATGATCGACCCCAGCGCCTCCGCCGCGCCACCGCCCGGACGCGGCGCGGTCACCTGCTCAAGGTCCAGCGGCTTGCCCGGCTCCCACGCCTCGCCAAGTGACCACGCGCTCGCCTCCACCAGCAACTGGTTGTCCAGCGGCCGCCGAATCAGGTCAAGCTGCTGCCGAACCACCACGATCTCCACGTCGCGCAGGCCCCCCGGCAGTTCGTGCGTCAACTTCCCCGTCAGCCGCCACGTCCGCTGACCCGGCAGGCCCGTGGTCAGCCGCGGCGCGTCCGCCGCGCTCGTGGGCACCGGCATCTTCCACGTCGACCCGCCCGCCCAGTCCACCCTCACCGTCTTCACCGTCGAGCGCGACGGAAACTCGATCTGCCTCGGGTCGCGAGCGCTGACGATGTACGACCGCGCGTCATTGAACCCGGACGAACCCCCCAGCAGGTCCGGCGGCGGGCTCCACGCCGTCAGCAGGTTGTGAAAGCCCGCCCCCGCCGTGCCCTGCTCGTTGGGCTTCACCGCCACCGTCATCGTCCCATACACCGGAAGCAGCACGCTCATCCACGAGCGCGCCCGCTGCACGGGCTGCCCATACACGTGCTGCACCACCGTCAGGTGCCGCGCCTCCACGCGCCGCGGCTTCAGCAGGTTCGCCCCGCCCCACGCCAGCGCGGTGAACACCGCCGTCGCACCCACAAAGCCCACCCACGCCCACGCCGTCTGCTTGCGGACCTTCAGCAAGCCAAAGCCCAGCGGGCCCGCCACCGCCCAGTACGCCAGGAAGACCACAAACGCCAGCAGCAGCCCCGCCGCCGCCGCGCCCTCCTTGTTGATCTGGCTCGCGATCCCCGCGTCCAGCCTCACCTCGTCGCGCCGCGCAAACGTCTGCCGCCCGCGATTGGCTCGCTGCTGAATCTGCGCCGGCGTGGGCAACTCCCCCCGCCGACCCAGCACCCGGTGCCAGAAAATGTCCGGCTGCAGCCCGCTCGCCGCCAGCCCAGACGTCACCACGTCCAGTCCGATCATCGTCACCGCGCCCGCCCCCACCAGCCGGCGAACCACCAGCCCCTTGCCCGTCCCCGGGGCCGCCAGAATCCGCATCGCCTCCTCGGGCCGCACGCCCGCCTCGGGCTCCAGCCAGTGCGCGATGTACGACCTCGGGAAGATCGGCGCCGCATCCCCCTGCGCCGGCTCCCGCCGCAAAACCCGCCGGAAATCCGCGTAGTCCACGCCCTCTACCCGCTCCGCACGAACCCGCGGCATGATGTCCAGCAGCGGGTTCGCCGGCGTCAGCCACTGCTGCCCGATCGTCGGCAACACGATGATCAGATGCCCGCCGCGATTCACCCACTCGCGCAGCGCCGTCGCCTGAGGCTCCAGCATCTGCGAAGGCTGACCGTCGCCCGCCGCCGTCCACACCAGCGCGCTCAGCCCGCTGTACCCCATCCACCGGTCGGGCAACTGCGCCAGCGCAAGCTGACCGATGATCTGCTGCACCTCGTGCCCCACCGGCAGAGCCAGCCCCAGGCTCGGGTCAAACTCCCCGTACAAACTGAACCCCACCGGAGCCTGCCCCACCACCGCCATCGACCCCTTGATCGCCGGCAGCAGGTTCCGCACCTGCACCTTCGTCTCGCCCAGCAGATCGCCGATCCCCGCCGCCGCGCCGTCCCCCGTCGCCGCCGCGCTGTCCGCCGCGTTCACACGGATCGTCAGCGTGTCATTGTCCACCGTGTCAAACGGCAGCCAGCAATACACCCACACGCTCTGACGAGCCCCGGGCGTGCTCGCCACCACACGCTGATACAGCGGGATGTCCCCGTCGCTGTCGCGAAGCGCCAGCCTCACCGCCAGATCGCGCGGCGTCGCCGCACGGTCCGTCAGCACCATCTGGATACCCACCCACTCCCCAGCTCTCGGGGCGTTCCCCAGCCCGATCTGGGAAACCTGGATCGTCACCTCCCCTGTCCCGCCGGTATCCGGACCCGCCGCCCCCCCGCCCGGCCCCGGCTGGGCCACCGCCGACGGGCCGAGAAGACCGGCCAGCACCAGCACCGCCAAACTCAGGAGCCGAACAACCATGGGCGCATTCTACTTCACTGGAGTAGGGGACCGAAGCAGCCGACACCTCACCCTTATGCCTTCGTGGTCGATCGAGTTCTGGTTCCTGATCGGCGGCATCATCGTCGCCAGCATGCTGGTCATGCTCTACGTCCTCGCCCACATGATCCAGGAAGACGAGCGGATCTACGAACACCAGAAGGCCGTCCAGAAGCTCCGCGACACCTACAACGCCCGCCTCCGCGAACTGGAAGCCACCACCCCGGTGGACCTCGATTCCATCGGGCCCGAGGGCGACTTCGACATCATCGAGCCGCGGAAGGCGGCGTAGAGCCCGCTCCTCCCGTCCACGCCCTGAACCTCGTCTGCAGGTCCGCCACGATCTCCGACGCCTTCCGCCCCGTGTAGTCGATCGGCGGTTGCACGCTCACCACCGTCCGGCTCGTCTTGCCCAAAGACGCCCACGCCGACTCGGTCCGCGGCGTTCCGCTCAGCACCACCGGCAACACCAGCGCCCCCGACCGCGCTACCAGCAGACCGATCCCGGCCTGAAACGGCACCGGCGGCTCTCCCTTCGACGGAATCCGCCCCTCCGGAAACACGCCCAGCGCTTTGCCCGGCTTCAAGTGCCCGAACATCTCACGCAGCGCCCCGTGGTCCGCCTTCCCCGTGCGGTCCACCGTGATGATCTCCACGAACCGCCAGATCGGCTCCATGATCGCCAGCCGCATGTCCTCGCCCATCACCCACCGAATGAAAAACCGCGGCATCGCCACCTGCACCACGATCGGGTCCAGACCCGCCGTGTGGTTCACCACCACGATCAACGGCCGTTGGGCCCGCACCGCCGCCGGCGGGATGTTCTCTCGCCCCTCCACACGCAATCGATGACGCACCCGGCAATACAGCCACAGCGCCGCGATCGTGAGCCCGCTGAAGGGATCAGGCCGCGGCCCGCGCAGCGACAGATTCGCCAGAATCGCGAAGATCAGCCAACCCAGAATGGCAAACGCAATCCACAGCAGGGCCCCACTGTACGGGGCAATCGAGCGTCAGGAGTCACCATTCACAAGTCGCCCCTCCCCGCTCCCCCTCGATGCCGCATGCCTCGTGCCTCGATGCCCTCTTCGCGATCCCCGCACCACGCACTACGCACTACGCACTACGCACCGCACAACACCTTCATCTCCCGCACCGCCTCCCGCAAGCCCACAAACACCGCCCGCGCCACGATCGCGTGCCCGATGTGCAGTTCGCTCATCCCGGGCAGGCCCGCCACGTGCCGCACATTCGCGTAGTTCAGCGCATGCCCCGCGTGCAGCCGCATGCCCACCGCCCGCACCCGGTGCGCCGCGTCCGCCAGCGTCTGGATCGAAGCGCCAAGACCGCCCAGCGCCGCGTCACCCCCCGCCGCCGCAAACGCCTCCGCGAACGGCCCCGTGTGCAGTTCACACGCCGTGAAGCCCGCTTCCTTCGCCGCCTGTACCTGCGCCGCGTCCGGGTCGATGAACGCCGACACCGTCATCCCGCCCTCCGCCGCCGCCCCGGCCTTCAGCCGCGACACCATGTCCTTCAGCCGCGCCATCTGCCCGCGCACGTCCAGCCCGCCCTCGGTCGTCACTTCCTGCCGCCCTTCGGGCACCAGCGTCACCATGTGCGGCTTCAGTTCGCGCGCCAGCCGCACCATCTCCACGGTCGCCGCCATCTCCAGGTTCACCCGTACCCGCGCCAGTTCACGGATCAGCCGCGCGTCGCGGTCCTGAATGTGCCGCCGGTCCTCGCGCAGGTGGATCGTGATGATGTCCGCCCCGCCCAGCTCCGCCTCGCCCACCGCCCGCGCCGGGTCAGGCTCGCCGTGCGAGCCGTCGCCGCCGCCGTCCTTGGAGCGATACCGGGCCTGGCGAAGGGTCGCGACATGATCGATATTGACGCCCAGAAGTGGCATGCCCACAGGATACCGACCACACCGGCACCCCGCGCCCCACTTCTCTCCCTCCGCTGTCCCCAGCGGAGGGAGTGTCGCGTCTTCGCGACGGGGGAGGCTCTCCCGCTTACAACCCCTTCGCCCCGCCCCGCTCCGCTCTGATGATCATCGCCAGCACCCGCAGCGGCTCCGCCACGCTCCACGCCTGCGCCGGGCACCCGCCCGGACGCCGCGGGTCGTCCGCCGACTCGTCCCCGTCAAACACTTCCGCCAGTTGCCCCGGACAGTCCACGCTCAGCCGCGCCAGAATCGGCGCGATCGCCCCCTTCGCCTCACGGATGCTCTCGGGCGAGAACTCCCCCGCCCGCAGCACGCCCTCCGCATACGCCCCCAGCAGCCACGGCCACGCCGTCCCGTTGTGATACGCCGCGTCGCGCTCAAACATCCGCCCGCGGAACCGCCCCTTGTACCCCGGGTCGCCCGGGTCCAGCGTCCGCAGCCCCATCGGCGTCAGCAGCCGCTCCCTCACCACCTTCACCACGCCCTTGCGCTGCGCCGTGTTCAAGGGCGAGTGCCGCAGGCTCGCCGCGAACACCTGGTTCGGGCGCACCTGAGGCGTGGGCGCCCACGCGCCGCTCTCATCGCGCTGCAGCGTGTCGTACAAACCCCCGTCAGCGCGCACAAACGCCTTCGCAAAGCTCGCGCTCACCCGCTCCAGCAGGTCCGACAGGTCCTTCTTCAGCGCGGGCCGCTCCGGGCCTGCCGCCTCCACCACGCTCGCCAGCGCATTGCGCCACAGCGCGTTGATCTCCACCGCCTTGCCCTGCCGCGGCGTAAACACCACCCCGTCGCGCTTCGCGTCCATCCACGTCAGTTGCGTCGTGTGATCACCCGCCATGATCAGCCCGTCCGACGCGTCCATCTTGATCCCAAAGTGCGTCCCCTCGCGGTACGCCTTGATGATCCCCAGACACGTCGGCAGCAGATCCCGCGTGAACACCGTCTTGTCGCCCGTCGCCCGCAGATACTCCGCGCACGCGTTCACGAACCACAGGCTCGCGTCCACCGTGTTGAAGTGCGGCTGCCCCGTGTAGTCGTCAAACACATTGGGCACCAGCCCGTCCATCGTGTGCGCCGCGAACGTCGTCAAGAGCCGCCGCGCCTCCGCCGCCCGCCCGGTCACCAGCAAAAGCCCCGGCAGCGCGATCATCGCGTCCCGACCCCAGTCCACGAACCACGGATACCCCGCCAAAAGCGTCACCGGCTCCTCAGGCTTGGATGATCCGCCGCCCCCGCCGCCCGGCGCCTTCGCCGGCTGGCTGCTGGGCAGCGGCGCCCGCGCCACCACGAAGTCGTCCGCCGCGTGGCACAACGACGAGAAGTCGTCGTTGTGAAGCCCCACGCCCCCCACCGCCGCCCGCGCCTTCTCGATCAGACCCGCCGCCCGTTCCACCGCCTCCCCCACCACCTGGTCCGCGTCGCGATCGATCGCCCCGTTCACACCCGCGCTCAAGGTCACCACCGACGTCGCCGCCGCCGGGAAGTCCACCACGAACGACCCCGGGTGATACAGGTCCTCCAGGTAGTCATACCCCCGGTCGCGCTCCTGGTCATACTGAAAGTTGAACCACCACTGCTCCACCGGCGAAACCTGCCCCGTGCTCACGCTCAGGTGCAGCTGCGCCAGCGGGCTCGACACCACCAGCCCCTTCTCCCCGTGCTTCACCGTCAGTTTGTCGCGCGAGGTGTCGCGCAGCGTCAGCGCATGAAAGTCCCGCATCGCCACCAGCGGCCTCAGCATCAGCCGCGTGGGACGCGTCGCCCCGCGCACCGTGTACCGGATCAGCGCGCCCCCGGCCCCGCCGCCACCCGCCCCGCGCACCAGGATCAACTCCTTCGTCACCGTCACCCGGTCCATCGCCCAGTGCCACCGGCACGACACATCCCGCTCAAACCGCGTCAGATGCTCGTCACCCCGCGGGTGCAGTTCCCCAGGCACAAACCGGAACGCCGACAGGTCATACCGCCGCTCCGACAGCGTGTCCGGGTCGATCAGCAGGCTCTCCGACACCGCCGACAGCGTCATCACCCGCTGCACCGGCGGCTTCAGGCTCGCCACCAGCAGCCCGTGATACCGCCGCGAGGGCACGCCCAGCGCGGTGCCCATCGCGAACCCGCCCGACCCGTTGGTCAGCAGCCACTCCGTCCGCGCCAGTTCGTCCGTGTTCTCACCCGGCCGATGCTCCCGCACATACAGCGGAATCCCCCGCGGACCCAGCCGTCCCGCCACCCCCGACACCGCCGCTTTCCCGCCCGGCATGCTGCTCATGATCCCTCCGTGGTCACCGATGGTAACCGCAACGCCTCCTCCCAGCCTCGACCTCAGCCTGGATGCCCCGTTGCCCTCTTCATCTTGACCACGCACCCCGCACCACGCACCACGCACCACGCACCACGCACCACGCACCAACAAAAAAACCCCCGATCAACTCGGGGGTTCAAGTCACTCACTCGAGATACACGCCTCGCGCGAAGCCCGCTCACGCACGACGACGACGCATCGCCGCCAGCGCGCCCAGGCCCAGAAGACCCGCCGCGCCAGGCGTCGGGATCGCCACAAACTCCTGCCACTCCACCACCAGGCGCACGTTGCCCTCCATGCCCGGGCCCATCTGCGCCCGCGCGTCGGCGTTGCCGAACTGCCGCTCGATGAACAGTTCCGCCGCGCTGGTGAAGTTCACATTGAACGACGAACCGTTCTGGGTGATCGAGCTCAGAACGTCGTACGTCTTGCTGTACCCATACCCCACCGAGTTCGGACCCGTGCCCTGCCCGGGGTCCTGAACGAAGTTCCCGTCCACGAACACCGCGTCCGCCGAACCGCGCGTCAGGCTGATCTGCCCCGCCGCCAGCGGCTCGCCGAAGCCCCACGGCATGTCGTAGTTGCCCAGCGCCGCCGGATCAGAGAACGTCGAGATGCCGTTCACGTTGATCCGTCCGCCGCTGCTGAGCCCGCCGAACGCCGCCGTCGTGAACGCCGCGTCAATGTTCGCGTCCACGCGGATGCGCGTCTGCTGGCCGCCGTCGCCGCCGATGGCCTTGATCAGCATCTCGTCGCCGCCCCAGCCCAGGCCCACCACCAGCGTCGCCGCCACCGGCACGCGAACGACCTGACCGAATGTCGCCACGCCGCCCGCGTCGGGCGCCGTGTTGTTCCACTGGTTCACCGTCACCGAACGCGCCTCGCGCGCCGTCGCCGCGAAGTTCGAGCCCGCCGCCGTCGGCCCGCTCGTAAACGTCGGGCCAGCCTGCCCGCCGTACCCGAAGTTGTAGTACCGGAAACCCGCCGGGCCCGGGGGCGAACCCGTCCCGAAGTTCCCGAACAACTGACGCTGGATGTACTGCTGGCTCGTCACATCCGTGCCCGTGAACCACGGCGTGCCCGGCTCGTTCATCACGCCATACGACGTGTCCGTGAACGGCCCGGTCGTCTGCCCGTTGGCACCGCCCCGCGGCGTGCCCAGCAGGCCCGTGTCATACGACCCGCCGCCCGCGGACTGCCAAGTCCAGCCGCCGGGGAGCGTGGTGTTGGTCGGAGCAGCCAGCGCGGAGCCGGCCAGAGCGCACAAAGCGACCGCGGAAACAAACGCACGATTCATGGGGTCTCTCTCCTCTCAACCGGGTCTCCCCGGTTATGGGCACAAAGATAGCCCAGAGCCCTACTCCCGGCCATACCCATGTGCAGAATCACTCGGGGTTTTTCACCATGCCCGATGTTGCAAGCAATCCCGATCGCGCCCCGCCCGGGTACGCTCCGCCGTGACCTCCATCCCCCCGCTCTCCAGAGCCCAACTCCGCCGCATCGACCACCTCGCCGCCCACCGCTTCGGCCTCCCCACCATCGTCCTCATGGAGAACGCCGCCCGCGGGATCGCCCACTCCGCCCTCCGCTTCGCTCGCCCAACCCGCGCCCACGGCGCGGTCATCGTCTGCGGAAAGGGCAACAACGGCGGCGACGGTCTGGCCGCCGCACGCCACCTCACCCTCGCCGGGTTCCCCGTGGTCCTCCTCCTCGCCGCCAAGCCCGATGAGTTCACCGGCGACGCCGCCGTCCACCTGGGCGTCGCACGCGCCTTGCGCATCCCGATCCTCAGCGCGGGCCGCTCCCCCGCCGCCGCGCTCGCGCGGGCCCGCCTCCGCCTTCGCCACGCCCATCGCCCCTGGCTGCTCATCGACGCCCTCTTCGGCACCGGGCTCACCCGCCCCGTCACCGGCAAAGCCGCCGATCTCATCGCCGCCATCAACGCCGCTCGCGACCACCACGCCAAGGTCATCGCCGTCGACCTGCCCTCAGGCATGGACGCCGACACCGCCCGCGGCCTGGGCCCGCCCCACGCGCCCATGGTCCACGCCCACCTCACCCTCACCATGGCCGCGCCCAAACTCGGCTTCGCCCGCCCCGGAGCCCGCCGCTGGACAGGCCGCATCGAGGTCATCCCCATCGCCGCCCCAGCCACCCCCCCTTGATGCCTCGATGCCGCATGCCCCGATGCCCTCTTCGAACCAAACCACACCCCACACCCCACGCACCAAGCACCACGCACCCCCTCCCCCCTTTCCATCAAGTCCCGGCATCCCGATCCGATAGTTTTCGAATGAGTCAAGGGGCTTTCCCCCGCGCCCAAGGCCCCTACCGTGCAGCGGCGCAATCGGCGGAGCATGGCCATGGCTGTTCGAATGGAACTCTCCCGAATCCTGATCCGCGAGCTGAACGACTATCAGCTCATCGAACTGCGCGAGGTCGCGCAGGCCAGCGATGATCTCGAAAGCGGCGAGAACGGCGACAAGCCCAAGCCCGCCGGCGGAGCCGCCTTCTCCCAGGTCGAGGGCGGACGCTCCTTCCCCATCGTCATCGGTCTCCCCGAGGCCCAGGCCATCGAGCGCCGCCTCAAGGGCATCCACGTCCCCCGCCCCCAGACCCACGACCTGCTCGCCAACGTCATCACCGCCCTGGGCGGCAAGCTCGAAGGCATCTGCATCAACGACCTCTCCGAGCACACCTTCTACGCCCAGCTGCACGTCCGCGGGCACGACGGCAAACTCCTCAAGATCGACTCCCGCCCCAGCGACGCCATCGCCCTGGGCATCGCCAACAACGTGCCCATACTCGTCGAAGAACACGTGCTGGAGTCCACCCAGAACGACGAGAAGTGACCGGCTGCGTCGGCGCTGCCGCGCCGCCCACTCCGCTTCGCCCGCCCGGCTCAATCCTCCACGCCTCCGGAACCCCGGCCCCAAGACTCGCGAATCGACCTCGGGCGATCCGCGAGTCGGGTTCCGCCGCCACCCATCAAGCCCCTTCCGGAGGCCCACCCCATGGTCCGCCCGCACCCTCGCCCGATTCGCTTCGGCCCGCTCGCGGTCTTCATCGCGCTTTGGGCCCTCGGCACGCCCGCCGTCGCCATATCGCGATCCGAGCCTCCGCCCGTCGCTCAGCCGCCCGCAGCGTCCACGCCAGCCACACCCGCCACGCCCGCCAGTCCTGCTGCACCCGCGCTCACGTGCTCGGTCGACCTCACTCGTCCCGGCCAGATGGCCGACCTGATCTCCAACGTCCTGATCCGCTCCGAGAGCAAACCGGAGCGCGAGGTCCGGGCCTTCCTCACCACTGCGAAAAAGGACCACGCCAAGGGCGAGAGCCTCCTTCTCGCAGCCGCCGCACGCTTCGCCATCGACCCCGACCGGCTCAGAACGTCCGTCAACTACTACCGCCACATCAACTGCCACCACGGGCCCATCCCCGGCTTCGCCGTGCCCGACCACTTCATGACCACCTCCGCCGGGCAGCAAGGCGAACCGCTGCCCACATCCGAATTCGCCGGCGCCGTCGCGCTCCACGTCGTCCTCCACGAGATGGGCCACGCCGTCATCCGCGAGTTCGACCTCATGGTCCTCGGCAACGAAGAGACCATGGCCGACGCCTTCGCCACGCACATGCTCACCGAGCACTTCCCCGACCTGGCTCCGGCCGCCATCAAGGCCCGCGTCACGTCGCTCATGATCGAGGCGGGCCAGGTGCCCCGCGCCGATTGGCCCGTGCGCGGCGAGCACGACAACGACGCCCGCCGGGCCTTCCAGATCGCCGCCCTCGCCCTCGCCGCCGACCAGCACGCCCACGCCCCTCTCGTGGACATCGTCGGCATGTCCGAAAGCGACGTGCGAGCCGCGCTCGACTACGGCAGCGACATCCACCGCGCCTGGCGCCGCACTCTCGCCCCGCTGCTCATGCCACGCCAAGCCGCGTCCAAAGAGGGCCGACTCCGCGCCGCCGAGAACCTCCGCGCGTTCCTCGACCACGGCCCCATCAACCTGGGTCGCACGCTCGAATCCGCCGTCAAGATGATTGACTGGCACTCGCAGGTCACCATCGACTTCGTCGAAGGAAAGGGCGGCGCGTCCTGGAGCCGCTCAAACCGCACCATCACCGTGAACGACGCCTATCTCCGCCGCTTCATCGCTCAGGGCGAACTGGCGAAGGTCGAGCCCGCTCCGCGCCGGCCCTGACCGACCCAACCGCCCCCGTTCCCGGGTCTACGCTCCTTCGCTCCGCGCAAGCCCCGCGCCGACCGACGATGCTCGACCCCTCGCCCCACGTCATCCCCGCCGCCTACCTCTCCGCCGACATCCCCGGCATCGGCGGCGTGCTGCGCCAGCGCCCCGAGGACTTCCTCGTCGAAGAGATCCCCGCCTACCAGCCCTCTGGCGAGGGCGAGCACATCTACCTCTTCGTCCAGAAGCGCGACCTCTCCACGCTGCAGATGGTCAAGATCATCGCCAAGCACTTCGGCGTCCGCCAGGGCGACGTCGGCTACGCCGGGCTCAAAGACAAGCGCGCCATCACCCGCCAGGTCATCAGCGTCCACGCCCCGGGCAAGAAGCCCGAAGACTTCCCCTCGCTCCAGCACGACAAGGTCGGCATCCTCTGGACCGACCTCCACGCCAACAAGCTCCGCCGCGGCCACCTCAAGGGCAACCGCTTCTCCATCCGCGTCCGCCAGACGCCCATCAGCGGCGCGTTCAAGGCCCTCAAGGTCCTCCGTCTGCTCGAAGCCCACGGCGTCCCCAACCGTCTGGGCGCGCAGCGCTTCGGCGCGCTGCTCAACAACCACCTCGTCGGCCGCGCCATCGTCAAGGGCGAGTGGCAGGCCGCGGTGAACGAGCTCATCGCCCCCGCCGACCAGCGCCACCCCGCCGGCCTGCCCGACCCCGACCACCAGCGCGCCACGCGCCGCCTCTGCGCCGAAGGCCGGTTCGAAGAAGCCCTCAGCCGCATCCCCTACTCCGCCGAGCCCGAGCGCGCCGTCCTCCGCGCGCTGCTCGCGGGCAAGCCCCCGCGCACCGCCATCCTCTCCATCGACGCCGCCGCTCGCCTCTTCTACCTCAACGCCCTGCAATCCGCAGTCTTCAACGCCATCCTCGACCAGCGCCTCGCCGCCGGCACGCTCTCCTCGCTCGCCGAGGGCGATCTGGCCTTCAAGCACGATAGCGGCGCGGTCTTCGCCGTCGACGCCGCCCTCGCCGCCGACCCCGAAACCCGCGCCCGCCTGGGCCGCCTCGAGATCTCACCCTCGGGCCCGATGTGGGGCGCGCAGATGATGCGCGCCGCCGGCGAGGTCGCGCAGCGCGAGCTCGACGCCCTCGCCCGCCTCGACATCACGCCCGACGACCTCGCCGCCCACGAGATCGCCACCGGCGACGAACTCCGCGGCATCCGCCGCGCCCTCCGCGTCCCGCTCACGCACCCCGAGGTCGAGGCCGGCGCCGACGACCACGGCCCCTTCGTCCGCTGCGCCTTCGAACTCCCCGCCGGCGCCTTCGCCACCACCGTCATGGACGAGATCATGAAGCCCAAGGCCGTTGATCCCGACGCGGAGGACGCACCGTGAGCCAGCGCGCCGCCCCCGCTCTCCGCTGCGTGGTCTTCGACCTCGGCGGCGTGCTCGTCCGCATCTGCCGCACCTGGCAGGAGGCCTGCGCCCGCGCCGGCGTCCACTCCCACGACGACCTGGCCACCCCCGAGATGATCGCCGCCCGCCGCCCCCTGCGCGACGCCTACGAAACCGGCCGCCTCTCCTGCGACGAGTTCTTCGCCGCCGTCGCCGCCACCACCGACGGGCGCGTCAGCCCGTGGGAGTTCCGCCGCGTCCACGAAGCCTGGGTCATCGGCGAGTACCCCGGCGTGCGCGACCTCATCGCCGCCATCCACCGCGCCGGCCTCTCCACCGGCGTGCTCAGCAACACGAACCACAGCCACTGGCAGGACCTGGCCGCGGGCGTCGCTTCGCTCGTCCATCATCCTCACGCCTCCCACCTGCTGGGCGTGGCCAAGCCCGACCTCGACATCTACCGCGCCTTCGAGCGCGCTTCGGGCTTCGAGCCCGCCCAGGTCCTGTTCTTCGACGACCTCCCCGACAACATCGGCGGCGCGGGCGCCGCGGGGTGGGACGCCGCCCTCATCGACCACGCCGGCGACACCGCCGCCCAGATGCGCGACGCCCTCCACGCCCGCGGCGTGCGGCTCTAGCCGCTCACCGCCGGCTCATCACGAGCTTGCCCGCCACGATCGTCCCCACCACGCGCCCCTTGACCTCGCGCCCGATGAACGGCGTGTTGCGGCTCTGACCCGCCAGGTTCGCCGGGCGGATCGTCCACCGCTCCGACGGGTCGATGATCGTCACGTCCGCCGGCCCGCCGGCCCGCAGCATCCCCAGCCCCATCGCCTCCAGCCGGCACAGCCGCGAGGGCTCGATCGTCATCATCGCGATCAGCCGCGGCCAGTCGATCACGCCGTCCTCCACCAGCGCCAGCGCGTAGAGCGCCACGGCCGTCTCCAGCCCCACGATCCCGAACGACGCGGTGTCGAACGGCACCTGCTTGGTCTCCGGCGCGTGCGGCGCGTGGTCGGTCCCCAGCACCGTGATCGTCCCGTCGGCCACGCCCTTCTTCAGCGCGGCGATGTCGCCCGCCTCGCGCAGCGGCGGGTTCATCTTGAAGTGCGTGTCAAACCCGCTCCGCTCGATCTCCTGGTCGGTCAGCAGCAGGTGGTGCGGGGTGACTTCCGCCGTCACGGGCTGGCCCTCGGCCCGGGCCCGGCGGACGATCTCGACCGAACCGGCCGAGGACATGTGCTGCACGTGGTACGCGCAGCCGATGCCGCGGTTGAGGCGCACGTCGCGCTCGATGATGAGTTCCTCGGCCTCGCGCGGCCACCCGCCCAGGTCCAGCCGCGTGCTCACGACCCCCGCGTGCATCACCGCGCCGCCGGTCATGCTGGCTTCCTGGCAGTGCTGCATCATCGCCTTGCCGGTGGCCTTGATCGCGGCCAGGGCGCGGCGCATGAGCCCCGCGCTGGCGACGCAGTCGCCGTCGTCCGAAAAGCCCACCGCCCCCGCCCGGGCCATGAGCTGCATCTCGGCCAGTTCCACGCCGTGGCGCGCCTTGCTGACGGCGCACACGGGGAAGACCCGGCACAGCCCCGTCTTCTCGGCGCGCGACAGGACGAAGTGCACCATCGTGTCGTTGTCGAGCGCGGGCTGCGTGTTGGGCATGCAGCACACCGTGGTGAACCCGCCCGCCACCGCGGCGGCGGTGCCCGTCGCGATCGTCTCGGCGCGCTCGTTGCCCGGCTCGCGGAGGTGCACGTGGGGGTCGATGAGCCCCGGCGTGACCAGGCAGCCCTGGGCGTCGATCACGCGCGACGCGGGCAGGGCCGTGAGCCCCGGGCCGATCTCTCGGACCACGCCGTCGTCGATCGCCACGTCGGCCAGGCGGTCAAGGCCCGAGGCCGGGTCGATGACGCGGCCGCCACGGATGAGAAGCGCGGAAGCGGACATGCCCCGAGGATACCGCGTAACCCGCCGGGCGGCGGGAGCATCAGCACGGGCGTCCCGCCCGGCCCCAAATCGGACGGCGGGCTCCACAGGTCGTCCGCTGGAGCCGCCGAAGCACCCGCATCCCGAGCTACCCTCCACCGCCATGCACGTTCGCCCCATCAACACCGCCGCCGCCACCATCCCCGTCGTCGTCCACATGGAGGACCCCGAAGGCCTCACCGGTCGCGACGAGAAGCAGATGACCGTGAAGGCCGAGCCGGGCCTTTCGCTGCTGGAAGTCTGCATGCAGCACGGGATCAACATCGAGCATGCCTGCGGCGGGGTGTGCGCGTGCAGCACGTGCCATGTGTACGTTGAACAGGGCATGGAGCAACTGCCCGAGGCGACCGAGGCGGAGATGGACCGCGTTGAAGAAGCGCCGGGCCTGCAGATCAACAGCCGACTCTCGTGCCAGTGCCTGGTTCAGGGTCGCGGCCCGATCACGATCCGCGTGCCGGCGTGGAACCGCAACGCGGTGAAGGAAGTGCCGCACTGAGGCGAACGCGAATGGTGAGTCGCGAGTGGCGAATTGGGAAGAGGATGGCGCGTGGACGACACTTTTGGCTGGCTTGACGTGGACGAGATCGCGATTCGGCTGCATGAGGCGCATCCGGGGGTCGATCCGCTTTCGCTGCGCTTCACCGCTTTGCGCGGACTGGTCGAGAAGCTCCCCGGCTTCACCCCCGACCCCGATCACCCGGTGAACGAGAAGATTCTGGAGACCATCCAGATGGCGTGGCATGATGAGCGGGAGGGGAATGTGAAGGAAGATGAAGAGGGGTGAAGAGGGTGCGTGGTGCGGGGTGCGTGGTTGAGAGCGAAGAAGGCATCGGGGCACGCGGCATCGAGGCATCGAGAAGAGACTGGGGCTAGCTTGCGCCGGCGAGGGTGAGGGCGGCGGTGGCGCGCTGGGCGAGTGAGGCGGGCGAGCGCGGGTCGGCGGGCGGGGGGAACTCGCGGGGGTTTTGGGCGAAGGGATTGAGGGCGACGGGCGGTGGTGTGGTCATGGGGTCGGGCGGACGTTCGGCGACCGCCGGGCTGGGCTTGGTGACTGAGCGGCGGCGTGCGCTTGGCGCGGCGGTCTTGAGCAACTGCGACGCGCAGCGGCGGCGGACCTCGGGGGTGGCGCCTTCGGCGTACATCATCGCGTAGAGCGTGTTGACGGCCATGTCGGCGGTGGCGAGCGTGGTGCACTCGCGGCGCACGGTGTACATGCGCTTGAGGCGGGCGATCGCGTCCTGGATCTCGGGTCGCGTGAACCAGGCCTCGAGCTGCATGAGGCGGAGGTCATACTTCTCGGCCAGGGCCCAGAGGCCGATGCCGTCGGAGAACCAGTCGGCCAGCATGCGTTCGTCGGTGGCGGAGAGCGCGTTCATGCGGTGAGCATGACGCGGCTGGGCGCGGCGTCAAGCCGCAGCGGGGGTATGTGCCGTCAGATAGCGCGCGGGACGGGGAGACGCCGCCTCAGATGCCCTTGCCGCTCAGCGACTGGGCCATCCGCAGCTTGGCCCGCAGGGTGTCGCGGCGCTTGGACATGTCGGCGCCGGACTTGGACTCGGTGGCGGCCAGTTCGTTCTTGATCTCGGACTCGACGAGTTCTTCGGAGGGGATGGCCTTGGTGCTCAGGACGGTGAGCTTGTTGTTCACCATCTGCACGAAGCCGTCTTCGACGTAGTACGAGCGCGGGCCGGTGGGGTCGCCCTTGTTGAGGGCGGGGGCCAGCGTCACGGACAGCGGGCCGTAGCCCAGCGTGGTCACGATCGGGGCGCGGCTGGGGAGGAAGCCGATCATGCCGTCGTGCGCGGGCACGTTGGCGCTGGTGATCTGGGCGTCCAGAACCTTGCCCTGGGGCGTGATGAGACGGAACTGGAAGGCGTTGCTGGCCATGAGGACGCAAGGTTAGGCGCGGAAGCCCGCTCCCGGCTAAGCCCGGCCCGCCTGGCCGCGGCGCAGCAGGAGAATGAGCACCGGCCCGCCCAGCAGGGCCGTCAGGACTCCGATAGGGAGGCGGCCGGAGCCCAGGTCCACGCCCTTGACCAGCGCGTCGGCGCCAATGACCAGGGCCGCGCCCGAAAGGGCCGCGCCAGCGACCAGCGGCGCAGATCGGAAGAGC
>JALHNL010000069.1 GCA_022843545.1 Phycisphaerales bacterium
GCGCGCCGCCCTCCTCAGGCGTCTCCCGCCCGGGGGACCGCATCTTGGCGAACATCTCTTCCAGGGCCTGACTGGCGTCGTCACCCTCTTGGCCCGTCAGGCGGATCTCGCCCTCGGGCTCGGGACCTTTGCCCTCGGACGACGGCGTGCTCGCGCACCCCCCCGCCATCCAGGCCAGACCCCACACGCAACCCGTCAACAGCGTCTTGGTTCTCAGCATTCGCGGCATCCTGCCTTCGGGGCGCACCGCCCGCGCTCCGCGCGGACGCTCAGCGTGCTATCGGCGAAATCGTCCCGCCCGCCCCAGCCTCAAGACCGCCGCAGGGCCAAGCACACCTCAACCGTCAGCCCCTCCAGCAGGCGGACGGGGTCGCCCTGGCCGGTCTTCTGCTTGACGTCCGCCTCGACCGCGGCCTTGAACAGCCGGGCCGTGCCCGCCGGGCGGAGGGTGCGAGCCGCGGGGATCAGCCGGTCGGCGCCGTTCCAGATCTTCAGGCGGCCCATGAGGGCGCGTTCGTTCTCGCCCGCCGCCAGCCCGCGGGCCAGCCCGTCGAGTTTGCGGCACAGATCGATGTAGGCGATGCCCACCAGCACGGGGTTGTGCCGGGCGACCTCCAGCGCGCTGTGCAGGTTCTTGAGGGCTGCGCTGGCGTCGCCCGAGAGCAGCCCGCTCTGGAGCGTCCACACCTCGTCCTCGCGCGATTCGCCCACCAGTTCGTGGACCAGCGCCGCGCTGATGGCCCCGCGATCCTGCCCGCGCGTCGCCAGGACCAGCGCGAGTTTGCCCAGTTCGCTGTCCAGCCGCCCAAGGTCCGTCCCCAACGTCTGCACCAGAGCGGTCGCCGCGTCGGGCCCCAGCGTCACGCCGTAATGACCGGCCCGCCCAGCCGCCCACTTCATCGCCGCCAGGTCGGTCAGTTCCGGGCACTCGATGAACCGCCCGCCGGCCTTCTCCACCGCGGCGTCGAGTTTGCCCTTGCGCCACACCGCGGCCCGCAGCAGCAGCGTGGCGGCGGATTCGGGCGCGGCACAGTAAGCCTCGAGCAGTTCGCGGGCCGTGCGCGTTCCCCCCGCCGCCGCCGGCCCGGCCTCGTCGTCGTCGCCCTCGCCCTTGATCTTCAGGAGTTCGTCGGCCTCGTCCACGATCACGAGCTTGTGCGTGACCATCAGGCCCATCGACCGGCACTCATCGAGAATGTCCGCCGCCCGCGCGCTGCCGCCCGCGAACGTCACCACGTCCACCTCGCCGTGCGCCGCCCGCAGAGCCTCGCGAATCTCCCGCGTGTGCTCAAGATGCAGAAAGCGCTCGGGCCCCGCCACGATCACCACCGGCCCCACGGATTGCCCAGACCCCTTCGCCATCCCAAGTCCCTCTCCGTCTTCACTCCGCCACTCCGTCACTCCGTCACTCCGTCACTTCTTCTTCGTACACGTAAACACCCACGCCGGCGGGATGTTCCGCAGGATCAGCTTGCTCTGGTGAACGGTCTGGAAGTACTCGGGCAGCATGCGGTAGAACCGCCGCCCGTCGCGCATCATCTTCCCGATGTGGTAGCCGAACGTCACCAGTTGCCCGCCGGGCTTCAGCACGCGCAGGAGCGGGTCCAGGATGCTCCGCTGAAGCGGCTCGGGGAACGAAGCCCACGGCAGCCCGCTGATCACCAGGTCGATCGAGTCGCGGTCGGGGATGCCTTCCTCGCGGCAGAACTTCTCGATGTCCGCCACCGACCCGTCGTAGAAGTTCCGCCCGGGGAACCGCTCGCGCAGGATCTGGGCGAAGGCCGGCGTGAGTTCAACCGCGAAGTACCGGTGCCGCTCGGTCAGGCGGGGCATGATCGCGTCGGTGAAGGCGCCGGTGCCCGGGCCGTACTCCACCACCACCATGTCGCGCCCGGGATCAATCCCGGAGACCATCGCCTGGGCCAGGTGCTTGCCACTGGGGGCTACCGCCCCGACCCGGAAGGGGGCCTTGATGAACTCAGCCAGAAACGTGGAACGCCGGAGCGAAGACGGTGAGGCCATGGGTGCAGGTTAGCGGGGCGGCCCTCGCCGCGACCGAACGTCCGGAGAACCACGCCTCCGGGCGTGGTGTCCTGATTCGATCGCCCAGCCGTCACAGCCCGCACCCTGGAACCTAGGGAAAATCCGATTCAGCTCTGCACGTTCTGCATGTCTTAGACGGTTTGAACGATCCTGCACCCACCGCAATCGCCCTCCCTCTTGGGTGGGCACTGACCCGCGGAATAGGGAGCGCATGATGAAGTTCGAGAACATCGGAATCGGCAAGCGGATGGCTATGGGCTTTGGCGTAGTGCTGACCCTTCTGGTCGGCGTGGGCGCGTCGGCGCTGCACCTGGGCAACACCGGGTCGAGCAGCGTAGAGCAGATGACGATCCTGTCCAACAACCTTGACCGGGCCGGCAAACTGGCCCAGGACGCGGTCACCCTTCGTGTGCTGGCCAATCGATTTGTGATCGAGGGCAAGCAAGACCAGGTCGGACGGTTCAACGAGAAGCTCACCGAAACCAACAAGGGCATCGATGAACTGCGTGAGAGTCTGACCGAGGCTGATGAACTGCAGAAGCTCGAGGAAGTCTCCGCGCACCTCAAGGCCTACGCGCAGATCTTCGCGGAGATGTCCGCCACTCGTCTGGAAGCGGATCGCGTGTACGCGGAACAGATGGGCGCGGTGGGCGGGCGGCTTTCGGATTCTGTTGACCAGCTCGCGAACGATGCCGCAAAGGGCGCGGACTCCGGGCTGGCTCGTCGGCTGTTCGAACTTCTGGGTGATCTCAACGGAACGCGCATGAGCATGCTGCGCTACCTCCGCACTCTGGAGAAGGCGGACTTCGACAACGCCGAGCGGTACTCCGGACAGACCAAGGCTGTGCTCACGTCGCTTCTGGGGGAGATCGCCGATCGGGAGAAGCGCGGCGAGATCGAGCAGCTCGCCAAGGAGTTCGAGGGCTACGCCTCGGCCTCCGCCGTCGTCTACACCAAGCAGGAGCAGGTGCAGGCCAAGCGGGCGGAGATGGACACGGTGGGCCCGAAGGTGAGCACGGCCCTGGATGAACTGGGCGAGTTGTTCACGGATGAGGCTAAGGAGGTCGAGTCGGCCGCGACCTCCGCCATCGGGGTGGCGCAGTCCGTCTCCGTCGGGCTCTCGGGCGCGGCGCTGCTGCTGGGGGTGGGCGCCTCGCTGCTGATCGCGCGGAGCGTCGTCCGCCCCGTGCGCCAGGTGACCGACGCGCTCAAGGACATCGCGCAGGGCGAGGGCGACCTCACCCGCCGCTTGAATCTGACCCGCAAGGACGAACTGGGCGAACTGGCGGGCTACTTCGATTCGTTCGTGGACAAGATCCACAACGTGGTCAGGGAGGTCGCCTCGGCCTCGCGCAGCGTGTCGGCGGCCAGCACCGAGATCGCCGCCAGCGCGGAGGAGATGGCCCAGGGCCTCGCGAAGCAGGAAGAGCAGTCGGGCCAGGTGTCGTCGGCGGTCGAGCAGTTGTCGGCCACCGTCTCCGACGTGGCCAACAAGAGCGCCCAGGCCGCCCAGGCCGCCTCCGCCTCGAAGACCGAGGCCCTGCAGGGCGGCGAGGTGGTTCAGAACACCGTCAACGAGATCGCCGGCATCGCCGACGAGGTCAAGAGCAGCTCGCGCAGCGTCTCGTCGCTGGGCGAGAAGAGCGAGCAGATCGGGCGCATCATCGGCGTCATCAACGACATCGCCGACCAGACCAACCTGCTCGCGCTCAACGCGGCGATCGAGGCGGCCCGCGCCGGTGAGCACGGGCGCGGGTTCGCGGTCGTCGCCGACGAGGTCCGCAAGCTCGCCGAGCGCACCACCAAGGCCACCGAGGAAGTCGGCGCCAGCATCCGCGACATCCAGTCGGGCACGGGCGACGCGATCAAGATGATCGAGTCTTCCAGCCAGCGCGTCACCAAGGGCGTGGACCTCGCCGGCGCCGCGGGCGAGGCCCTCAAGAAGATCCAGCACGGCAGCGAGCAGGTGGGCTCGATGATCGGCTCGATCGCCTCGGCCACCACCGAGCAGTCCGCCGCCACCGAGCAGATCGCCCGCAACATCGAGCGCATCAACGCGGTGACGAAGGAATCCGCCCAGGGCGCGCAGCAGGCCGCCCAGGCCGCCAGCAGCCTCAGCGAGAACGCCGAGAAGCTCCACAAGCTCGTGGGCCGCTTCAAGGTCTGAGAAGCCAATCCGATCCATGTTCCCGGCCGGGAGGGGCGCGCCGCGCTCCTCCCGGCTCTTTCGTTTCAGACGGCTCAGCCCCCCGAGGCCTTGCTCATCTCAAACACCAGCGGCGCGCGGCCGGCGTCGCTGAACGACACCGTGATCGTCAGCCGGTCGCCCTCGCGCGCGTATCGGATCGTCGACAGCCCGCCCGCGTCGCGCTCGGCGCTGAACGTCGCCCGCGTCCCTTCCAGCCCCGTCAGCACCAGCGTCTGGGGCTTGTCCGCCGGCTCCTTGGCGCCAAGCGCCGCGGTGTGATGCCGCAGCCGCAGCCTCACCGCGTCCGCCTCCTGCGTGATGGCCAGCAGTTCCAGCAACATCGCCGAGCCGTCGGGCTTCTGCCAGCGGAAGCAGCCCATGATGTTGTTGCCGCTGGGGGCCGACCAGATCTCCTCGGCCATCTGCCCGCGCATGTCCGCGCGCCAGGTGCCGTGCAGATACCCCAGGTCGCCGATCGTCGCTTTCACGGGCTGGGGCGCCGGCGCAGCGGGTGCGGCGGCCTCGGGCTTGGGTGTCGGCGCGCTGCCGGGCTGGTTCGAGTTGTACGCCGCGAGGGCGACCGGACCGGCGAGCAGGATGAGTGCAACAACAGGGAGTGTGGTCATGGGCGGTTCCTCAGGGTGGAGCGGGTGGTTGCCGCTGTGGAGCAGAACGCGAATCAGTGGCCTTCCGCCAGGCTCTGGAACAACATGAGCGCGTGCCCGTCGCGATCAAAGAACGTCGCGAGCTTCACCATGTCGGGGATGGTCTGCGTCGGGCCGTCGAACTTCACCCCGTGCTTCTCCAGCCGCGCCCGGGCCGCGTCCACGTCCTTGACCCCGAAGGTGGGCACGGGCCCCGCGCCCGCCTGCGGCTTCTCCACCTCCGAAAGCCCGATGTTCACGCCGGGCACCTCGGTCGCCAGTTCGCACCAGCCGATCTCCGCCACGTCATACAAGAGCTTGAAACCCATCTTCTCCTGGTACCACGCCGCGGCCGCCTTGCGGTCCTTGGTCTGGAAGGAGAGGGTGAGCCCGGGGACGAAGTTCAGCGGCGAGGCCATGGGAAGTTCTCCATGAGCGGGGGATGCACACGAACAATGTACCTGCTATACTTTGGCTGTCAAGCCGATCCTGAGTTGTCCACCGATGGCTCACGCCTCCCCCATCCCGGGTGACCGCCACGCCCGCGCCCTCTTTCTGCGCCGTTGGTGCGTGCCCATCCTCGCCCGGCTGCACGCCGACGGGGGCTGCAAGTTCGTCACGCTCACGCACACGCTCAAAGCCCAGCCCACCGCCGTGCGCGACGCGCTGGATCACCTCATCTCCATCGGCCTGGTCCGCCGCAACTCGGGCTACGGGCACCCGCTGCGACCGGAGTACCTCATGACCCGCAAGGGCGAGGCGCTCGCGCCGGCGGCGGCGAATCTGGACGAGCGCCTGATCGCTCTGGACCTGCGCGAGCTTGGGCTGCGACGCTGGACGCTGCCCGTCCTGGGGGCGGTGGGGTCTTTGCAGCCGGCGCGGTTTGTGGCTCTCTCCACCGCGCTGGGCGACATCACGCCGCGTGCGCTCTCGCTGGCGCTGCGCGACCTGGGCGGCGCGCACCTGCTGACCCGCGAGGTGGTTGACGAACACCCGCCCCGCACGGAGTACGTGCTGCGTCCGCGCGGGCTCGCGCTGGCGCGGGCTTACGAAGCGTTCAACTTCGGATAGGGATCACTTCGGCGCGGCCTCGCCCGACGGCGCGGGCTGCTGCGGCCTGGCCCTGAGCACCGGCGTGGTGCGGATGCGCGGCGCCGGGGGCGTCGGTTCCTGCACGGTCACCTGCCCGTTGAACGCCACGCTCGGGCGGTACACGCCGAGGTCAAAGGCCTCCGCCGCCAGCGCGCCGGGCTGCACGTACCCGAGCCAGCCGTTGATCGACGCGCTATCGCCCACGCTCACCCGTCCGGGGAACGACGCGGGGATCACCAGTTCCTGCGACCCCGCGGCCCGCAGCGTCGCTTCGCCCGCGCGCCGTCCGGAAAAGCCCATCGCCCCCGCGCTCGCCGAGTACTCCACCTCGCGCAGCGGCAGCGCATCTTCGCTCGCGTTGCCCGCCGCCAGCCGGAAGGCCACCACCGACCCGGTGTCCGACGACTCGATCAGTTCGGCCGAAAGCACCTTCACGTCGGGGCTCGAGCAGCCCGGCAGAAGCGTGAGAGATCCCAGGATGACGGCGGCGCATCGACGAGTCATGCCCAGAGATTAGCAGGTCCCGGGTTGGTTGGCACAAGGTGCCGCCCTGTGCGACCAGTGAACCCCGGCCCAGCGCGGGCTTACGGCTTGGCGAACTTCTCCGGGTTCTTCATGTACCGCTCTTTGCACCGCTTGGTGCAGAAATACAGCGTTCGCTCGCCGTGCTTCAGGGTGTTGCTGCAGCGATCCGGGAGCTTGATCTCCCAGTCCGGGCAAACCGGGCAGTACACCCGCGGCGGGTGCTTGGCGGCCTTGGAGGGCTTGCCGGTGACGCGTGAGGTTCCGGAGGGCATGAGGGCCTCCCTTCCACGATGATTCTAGTGCCCGGCGGCGGCGCATGCCCGTGCGCAGGATGAGGCCCACGCCTCAGGGCCGCTGCAAGCCGCGCATGTCATTCTCGCGGCCGGACCGCGCCGCGTTGATCATGAACGCCCGGTCCGCCTCGGTGACCCCGCCCGTGCGGTTCAGGTCCGCGGGCGCGGCTTCATACGTGTACAGGTCTTCGATGTCCACGCGGCTGTTGCCGTCGCGGTCTTCGCTGCTGCGGACGATCCGCGCCAGCGGGTCGCCCAGCACGATCTGATGGAACGAGATGCACGGCATCGACGCAAAGGCCGCCTCACCCCACGACAGATTCCCGAGATAAAGGTGCCGGACGAGCTGGGCCGAGTCGGGCACGGTCATGGAGAAAGGCTCCCACACGTTGCCCAGGGCGAAGGTGCCCCCGCCCTCGAGGAAGTCGGCGATCGAGCCCTGCCCGAGGCTCGGGTCGTAGCCGCCGAAGGCGCGCCCGTTGTACGACTCCATGGTGTTCATCGCCGCGCCGTTCGCGAGATTGAACGACTCTTCGTACGTGTTGCGCGAGTTGGCCAGCGGCTGCTCGGGCGGAACCGACGCGGTTAGCCCCTCCGCCGGCGCGTCCCCTTGGTGGTTGGCACCGGAGTGCGTGAGCAGCGCGATGGGGCGCGTGACCAGCAGCCCCTCCCCGCGGTAGTAGCGGCCGGGACCCACCGTGAACTGCGACCGGTTGGCGAACGCGTTGTACGTCACGTTCGCCGCCACGAACCGTCCGTCCGCCGTCAGCGTGTTGAAGGCCTGCTCGTAATCGTCGCCGCCGTAGCCCGGCGAGGTGATCCCGCCCGGATACGCGGTGTTGTCGAACTCGCTGTTGTCGCTGGTGTTGGGCGAGCCGTCGCTGTTGGCCTCGTCGACCACGAAGCCGACGGTGTCCACGTCAAGGCGGATGTTCACCGCGCGGTCCAGCATCGCGCGCGTGCCCGGGAGCGTCTTGGCGTCCAGCCGCGAGACCAGGAACACGTCCCCCGGCGTGAGCACCGTGGCGGTGGGAGTCGATGTAGAGTTGGGCGTGTTCAACTGGTTCGCGCCCCAGTACACCCCCGCCACCAGCCCGCTGCCCAGGATGCTGAAGGTCCGCTGGGCCGTCCGCCGCGCCGTGCTCCACCCGTTCACCGGCGCCGCCGTGAACACCACCGAGGCCTGCCCCCGGCTGAACGTGCCCGACCAGTACGGATTGATGATCGCGCCGTTGGCGTAGGGCAGCGCGGCCCCGCCCGATGACACGTCGAGGTTCTGAAAGAGAACCGTCATCTCGCTGTCGACGCTCGCGGCGGAATACTGCCCGTTCACGAAGGCGTTGCCCGCCGCGCCGGGGTTGTCGCCCACGAACGCCGGCGCCACGTCGTTCACCAGTCGGAAGGGCAGCCCGCGGGTCATGACCAGGCAACGGATGTTCCCGCGCGGGTCGTTGGCGGTCAGCCAGTTGCGGAGGGGGTCGCGCAGACGCGCCTTGAAGATCGGTCGGTCGATGTCCGGCTGAGTCATCGGGGTCAGCCCCGTGCTTGCCAGGTCAAACACGCGCACCCCCGGCCGAGTCCCGGGCCGCGACTCGCTCGCCCCGGGGATCGCCGCCGAGCCCGCGTAGTACTCCGCCACCGACTTGCTGTCGGGGATCCGGCTGTCGTAGATCACCAGCACCTGCTCGGGGCGCAGTTGCGCGCTCGCCGGCGCGGCCAGCGCGGCGCCCGCCAGGGCGGAGAGCAGAACCCGTCGGAAGTTGGTCTTCATCGTGTGCCCGTCCCCATGGTGGGAATCTACCACCTCTCCGCGTCGGGGCCACCGCCGGGTCCGAAAACCCGCCCAAGTCGCCCCGCCTGCGCCCCTTCACCCCGCCCGCGCCCCCCGGATTCACACTACCCTGATTCCCCGATGCCACTGGTCATCTTCGATATCGACGGCACGCTCACCGACACCACCGGGGTCGATGACGAGTGCTTCTTCCGCGCCGTGCGCACCTGCCTGGGTGTGGGCGAGATCAACACCGACTGGTCGGCCTATCCCCACGCCACCGATACCGGGCTCTCTCGCGAGATCTCGCGCCGCCACGCCGGACGCGAACTCTCCGACCCGGCGATGCTCGAACTCCGCCGCGCCTTTGTGGCCCTGCTCCGCGAACAGGCCGCGCAGGCGCCTCACCGCTTCAGCCCCGTCCCCGGCGCGCCGGGTCTGCTGGCTCACCTGGCGAGCCTGGCGGGCTGGAAGGTCGCGGTCGCCACCGGCGCGTGGCGCGACAGCGCGATGGTCAAGCTCCAGACCTCCCGCGTGGGCGCCGAGGCCCTGCCCATGGGCACCAGCGACGATGATGAGGACCGGGCCAACATCGTCCGCATCGCCGCCGCCCGCGCCATGAACGCCGATCCGCACCAGGCCCTCAGCCTCGCCCGCGAGCGACTCGGGTCGGTCGTCTACGTGGGCGACGGCGTGTGGGACGCCCGCACCTCCCGCGCGCTGGGCATCGGGTTCGTCGGGGTCCGCGTGAGAGGTGACTTTGACCGCCTGGTCGCGCAGGGGGCATCCCATCTGTGCCGAGATTTCGTCGACCCCTCCGCGGTCGTGGACCTCATCGGGCGGGCGGGCGAAGGCTCGTGGAGGTAGACTCTGCCCGTGGGCAAGCGCCGCAAGAACCCGGGTCCGTCCGCCGTCGCGCCGCCCCCTCCCGCGGCCGACCGCTTTCGGCGCACCCGCGCCGCGCACGCCAGCGAGCGCACCGAGGATTATGTGGAGGCGATCGCGCAACTGGAGCAGGAGCAGGGCGAGGCCCGTGTGGGCGAACTGGCCCGGATGATGGGCGTGTCGCACGTCACCGTCTCGCGGCTGGTCACGCGCCTGGCCAAGGACGGGCTGGTCGACGCCCGCCCCTATCGCCCCATGACCCTCACCCGCAAAGGCCGCCAGCTCGCCGCTCAGATGGCCGAGCGGCACCGCGTGGTCCTGGCCTTCCTGCGCTGGCTGGGCGTGCCCGAGCGCCACGCGCAGCTCGACGCCGAGGGCATCGAACACCACGTGTCCGAGGCCACCATCAGCGCCATGCGCGCCAAGGCCGGGCCGGGCTGATCACGCCGACCGCCCCCCGGCGATCACTTGCCCTTGAAGTAATCGAGGTTCACCTGGACGAACTTCTTCCACTCCCCGGGCAGGTCCTCTTCGGGGAAGATCGCCTTCACGGGGCACTCGTCCACGCACAGCCCGCAGTCGATGCAGGTGCTGGGGTCGATGTACAACTGCTGCGTCCCCGCGAAGTCCGCCTCGTTCTTCGTCGGGTGGATGCAGTCCACCGGACACACCTCAACGCAGGAGGTGTCCTTGGTGGCGATACAGGGCTCGGCGATCACGTGCGGCATGTCCAACCCTAGTCACGCCCAATCGGGGCGGGCAACTGGGGTAATCTGGCTATTCCGGTGCCTCGGCCAATTGGGCACCCCGGCTCCCCGGGCCTCATCTTTCCCGCGTTGTCGTCTTGTCACCCTGACTTCCGCGCCCCTCAACCCTCCCGCCAAATAGCCCGATAAACCCACGGGTCATTCCCATGGGAGGTCTCTGTGCGCGCCCTGCGCTTCGCCGACAGCCGCTGCAGCGTGGCCAACGTGCCCGATCCCGTCCCCGCCGCGGGCGAGGCCGTGGTGCGCCCGCTGCGAGTGGTCGTGCCCCAGGGGCAAACGCCCGGCAACGTCACGCCGGGGTCTGACTTCGTGGGCGTGGTGCAGTCCACGAACGTGCCGGCGGGCTCGCCGCTCGCCGAGCGGGCCAAGGGCCTCAAGGGTCGGCGCGTCGTGGGTTCGCCCTCGGTGCCCTGCCGCACGTGCGACCTGTGCAAAGGCGGGCTGAGCCACCACTGCCGGGCCCGCCAGACCATCGGCCTCACCCGCGACGGCGCGCTCGCCGAAGCCTTCGCCATCCCCGTCGCCAACCTCACGCCCGTGCCCGACGCCATCGACGACGACCGCGCCGCCCTGGCCCGTCTGGTCGCCGCCGCCATCCACGCCTCGCAGCTGGTGCGCCTGGAGGCCAAGACCTACATCACCGTGCTGGGCGACTCGCCCCGCGCCCTGCTCATCGCCCAGGTCATGGCCAAGCTCAACGCCTCCGTGCGCGTGCTGGGCGAGCACGAGCAACGCCTCAGCCTCTGCGAGCGATGGAGCGTCAAGCACCGTCCGCCGGCCGAAGTGGGGCGGCGCCAGGATCAGGACGTGGTGGTGGACTGCACGGGCGCTCCCGGCGGGCTCGCCCTGGCGATGGACCTCATCCGCCCGCGCGGGCGGATCATCCTGGCCTCTTCGCCCCCGCCCTCGAACCTGGATCTGGCCCCGCTGGTCGACGGCGAACTGGAACTCCTGGGCTGCCGGGGAGGGCCGATTGACGCCGCCCTCGACATGCTCGCCAGCCGTCAGGTTCACGTCGAGCCGCTCATTGCCCGCAAGGTCAAACTTGATGCCGCGGCGGGCGTGCTCAACTCTCCCGACCCCGCCGGCCTGGTGGTTCTGGCGGAGGTCTGAACCGGCTGCGCCGGGTTGTGTCAGACTTCGCCCGAAAGTCGGTAGTCTCAGGGCATGACGACGCCTCCGAACCCCGCCAACCCCGCGCCCTCCGCGGGCAACCCGAACCCGGTGCCTCCCTCCCCCGCGCCCGCCACACCGCCCACACCGCCCGACGAGAGCGCGCTGTGGAACACCATGGTGTCGCGCTTCAAGCAGAACAGCGCCAAACTCGGCGAACAGACCCGCAAACTGCTCGCCATCCTCGGGCCCCATGTGGCGCGGGCCTTCACCTGGAACCTCCAGTCAGTGGCCCTCCGCCCCGGCGAGGCCGAGAAGCTCGCCGCCTCGGGCATCACCGATGCCGTGATGCAGCGCTACTACGCGTGGCGGCGTTCGCTGCTATGGTGCGTCATCGGCCCGCTGGCCCTCACCGCGCTGCTCAACACGATCGACTCATTCTCGCTCGAGGGGTTCACGCCGTTCGGGCATGTGCTCTGGTGGCTTCGCAACGCCTCGCTGTGGGCCATGCCCGTGATGGCGGTTCTGGCGCTGATGGCGTGGACGACCCCCCAGTGCCGGCGCTGGCTCTTCCTGGGGTGGCTCATCGGCTTCGCGGTCCCGATCGTCATCGCGCTCATGCCCGCCGACGCGGTCATCGGGGTCGAAGTGCCCTCCGCCGCCGCCCTGCGCGAGCAGGGCGCGACGCCCGAGGCCGCCCAGCAAGCCGTCATGGCCGCGCAGCTCCAGGCGGGCGGCGCGGCGGCCGTGATCTACACGCTCCTGCTGCTCCCGCTCCTGCTCTCGCTGCTGCCCGCCGCCGTTCGCGCCGCCCTGCGCGTCAAGACCCTCTGCCCGGGCTCGATCCTCACCGGCTGGACGCTTGTTGGCGCGGCGGTGCTGAACTTCGCCATGTGGCTGGTGCCCCTGGTGTTCATCAACGCCCTCAGCGGCGCCACGCTGCTGACAGTCGCCCTCACCGCCTTCCTGGCCGGCCCGCTGTGGTGGGTGTGGAATTCGCGGCAGGTCACCGCGCTCACCGGCGCGGCGCAGATCCCCGCGCTGGGTCGCATCCAGTCCTTCAGCGTCGCCACCAGCCTGCTGGGGATCGCGATCCTGATCCAGTACGGCTTCACGCACGACCTCTTCGGGCGCCGCGTGCTGGGCTTCACCAACGCCGCGCTCCTGCGTCCCTGGACGGGCGACATCTACCGCTTCGTCTTTGAGTACATCGCGCGGTCGCTGCTCATCACCGCGGTCTTCGCCGACTTCATCGCCCGGGTCAACCTGCGGGCCCACGCCGACCAGGCCGCCTTTGCGCAGAGCCCCGCGCAGGCCGAGCATGAGGCCATGATGAAGACCCTTCAGAGCGGCCTGGGCAAGGCCTGATTCTTCAGCACGCTCACGCCGCTTCGTTGGCCTGGTCCTTGCCGGTGCCCGCCACGCCGTCGCGAGTCACGTAGAAGAACTCGGGCGTGATCGGGTAGGGCAGTCGCCGGTAGTCCTCGATGACCCGCGCCGCCAAACGGCGCACGAAGGGCTCGGGCCGCGCCGACATCGCCACGAACATGTCGCGTGCCGGCGTGGCGACCAGGAAGTCGCCCCCCAGCCGCGGGGCGAGCTGCGCGTGCAGACCGCCCAGCAGCAGCCGGGCCGCGTCGTACCCGTCCTGCTCCGCCACGATGATGGCCTTGCCGCCCTCTTTGCTCGTCACCACCTGCAGGTCCAGGTTCTGGCTGCACGCCTCCAGGTTGGCGCGGGCCAGGTCGTCCAGTTCCTCGGCGCACACCTTCCACTTCAGCATCTGCTCGGTGGTGACGCTCACGGTCATCTGCGGCATGTCGATCACGAAGACCACCACGGTCCCGTTGACGAACGGCACGTGCGCCACCTGCTCGCGGCACAGGTGCCCGAAGATGGTCTCGGGCTGGATGCGGGGCATGATCCGCGCCTTCAGCAGGTCAAAGGGCATCGACGACATCGACGACGCCTCGGTCGAGAAGAGCTGATCCAGGTAGTGCTCGACGATCTCGGTGCCCCGCCCCGGGTCGTGGTTCACCAGGCGGGCCAGGTTCTCCAGGTCCAGCCGCCGACCGTTCACGATCAGTTCGCGCGGGCCGGTGAGCTCCACGGCGAAGTCGGGCTGGAGGCGGCGCAGCAGGGTGGCCACCTGTTCGGCAAACGCTTCGGGTTCGTGCGGCATGTGGGACATGGAAGCGTTCCATCGAAGCCCGTGGAGCCGGAATTGGCGCGGTCTTCGACAACACAGGGCGCCGCGGAGAGGCCCGCTGCGCGTGGGGCCGGGGAGTCGGAGTCGACGCCCCGTTCCTGCATCGGAACGAGATGCGAGTGATGCGCGCACCGCGGTTCCGATGTCAGCGCGTTCAAAGGGCGCAATCGTCAGATTTCCGCGCCCACAAGCCCGAGAAGCCCGCCCGCGCCCGACCTAGGACACGGGTGAACTCCTCGTGCGGCCTCGCTCAAAAAAGACAACGAGGGAGAAATGACCAGCCCACATGGTCATTTCAGCCCTCGTTTCTCGGACGCCTACACAGCGTTCCGGAATGCCTCGCCCGGGCCTTTCGGTCTCGGGCCGGCTTGGTTGGGTTCGCCGCTGGTCTTCCTCGGCTTCACCCATCTATCCGTGCGACTCCTGGTCATTCCCGAGCCGCACGCTACCCCCCTGCACCCCTTCCCCTTCCCGTCCCCCGCTTTCCCCACTTCCGTAGCCGGTCCCGGCCGGTGTGTTGAGAGTCTCATGTGCAGTCGGGCCCGTCTTCTTTCTTTCTCTGTCCCGTTCCCGACTGGCCGGCTTTGTTCGCCGACGGAGGTACATTGGCAACCGGCGTGCCAACGCCGATTGGCGGCTGAAAGGCCCTTGGCGGCGGGTTTATATCAAATTACGATGACTAATCACCATCAAAAAGACGATTAGTCACCATTGACAGGACAAAGATGATTAGTCATACTTGAGCATGCCCGATCCGGCTCCTGGCGGTTCTGACCCGATCCCGAACGTGACCGTGGGGGTTGCGGTCATGGGTGTTTCGCCGGATGGGCGTTTGGTCAGCGCGAATCCGGAGGCGGTTGAACTCCTCGGCCCGTGCCAGGGGCGGGCATTGCCGGAGGTGCTTCAACTCCCCGAGTCGGCCCTGGCCCAGTTGGCCCGGGTTGAGCCCGGGCAGGCCGCCACACTCCGCGCCGTGGTCGTGCGGCGTGATGACCGGCGTGTGTACGTCGACCTGCACGCGCAGCGCGAGGGCGACGGCGGGTGGCGAGTCACCGCGGTGGATGTGACCCGCGCGGTCGCGCTCGACGGCGAGGTGGCCCGCCTCCGCGCTCGCCTGGACGAGTCCGAACGCGCCCGCGCCAAACTCACCACGCTCCAGACCGAACTCGCCGAGCCCGTGCCCGTGGACAGCGGCGGGGCGGTGATGATCGGTTCGTCGGGCGCGCTCAAGCGTGTGCGCGACCAGATCGCGCGCGTGGCGGGCACCAACACCACGGTGCTCATCCACGGCGAGACCGGCGCGGGCAAGGAACTGGTGGCGCGCTCGGTCCACGCGCTTTCCACCCGCAAGGGCCAGGCGTTCGTGCCCGTCAACTGCGGCGCGATCCCTGAAACCCTCATCGAGTCCGAGATGTTCGGCCACGAGCGCGGCGCGTTCACCGGGGCTGATCGACGCAAACTCGGCAAGTTCGAGCTGGCCGACGGCGGCACGCTGTTCCTCGACGAGATCGCCGAACTCCCGCTCCAGAGCCAGGCCAAACTGCTGCGCGTTCTGCAGGACGGGCTGCTGGAGCGTGTGGGCGGGACCGAGACCGTGAAGGTGAACGTGCGGCTCATCGCCGCGACGCACCGCGACCTGGCCCGGCAGGTGGAACGCGGGCGGTTCCGCGAGGACCTGTTCTACCGGCTCAACGTGTTCAAGATCGAAGTGCCCCCGCTTCGTGCGCGCAAGGAAGACCTCAAGGTGCTCGCCGAGCACCTGCACGACCGCGTGGCGCGGCGGATGGCCAGACCCGTCCTGCCGCTGAGCGAGCGGAGCGTCCGCCGGCTGCTGTCGTACGACTGGCCCGGCAACGTCCGAGAACTCGCCAACGCGGTGGAACGGGCGACGCTCCTGGCGGACGGACCCGAACTGGAGATCGAGCCGCCCGACTCGCCCCTGAGCGCGGGGTCGGGTCGGGCGGCAGAGTCGGCGGGGGTAGGGGAGTCTCCCCAGCCCACCGACGTGCTGCTGGACCTGACGCTGGAGCAGCTCCAGCGCCTGCACATCACGCACGCGCTGGAGCGGAGCGGGCACCGGGTCTTTGGCCCCGGTGGCGCGGCGGAGCGGCTGGAGATTAACCCGCGGACGCTGCTTTCGCGGATGGACAAGTTCGGCATCCTGCGCCCTAGGGAAGCGCGCCGGGCCTCTTCCTGACCGGTCGGCCAAGGGGTCACCACGGGCGAGCGCGAGGATTGACACCTTTTTTGCGGGCGGGGGCTTTTCACAGGGTCAGATTGGGTTATTCTCAGGGTGAGCCGAGCTCGTTCTCGGTCTCTACACCTCGAGGGAGAGAGCCCATGCCCACCACGCGTTGTCTGTGCGCCCTTGGCGCGCTCGTGTTCTTCGCCGGAACGACTGTCAACACCGCCTCCGCCCAGCAGGTGCAGCGGTACATCGGGTCGCCGCAATCCGAGGAGTTCGCGGACATCAAGCCGGTGTTCGTGCAGGGCAACTTCGACGGGTACGTGTCGGTGGGCTTCCGCGAGTTCGGGACCAGTGCGAACCTCAACCGCGACTTCTGGATTGTCCGCACCGGCGCGCTGGGGAACGTGGTGTGGACGGTGCGCTTCGGCGGCGCGGCGAAGGACGAGGCGACGTCGGTAGTGCAGACCGTCGACGGCGGGTTCGCCGTGGTGGGCGAGACCACGCCCGCGGTCGGCGGCAACGCGGGTATCGGCCTGCTGAAGTTGAACAGCAACGGCACGTTCGCCTGGGCGCGGGCGATGACCGGCGGCGGGTTCACGGAGCGCGTGGCGGTGCAGCAGTCGCGCACGCCGGGCGCCACGGTGACCCTGGCGCCCAACGGCGACATCACGCTGGTGAGCTACTACCGCCCGAACCCGGCGGCGCTGCTCACGCAGCTGGGCGTGATGTACCGCTGGACGAACGCGGGCGTGCAGGTCTTCGGTCGCGTGTACGGCGACAACCTCAGCCAGACGTCGCAGATGTCGCTCACCGACCTGCGTTCGCTGCCGGGCACACAGGGCGACTTCGGCATCTCGGGCACGTTCCTGTTCCCCTTCCAGGCGTTCCCCGGCGGGCCCATCGGGTATGACCTGAACCCGATGTACATGCGTGTGGACGCGACCGGCGCGGTCGTCGGCGCCGCGTGCTATCCGACCTTCGGCGCCAACAACCGGCGCGCGGTCGAGACCGGCGACGGCCTCGCGCTGGCCGGGAACAACGAAGTCGTCATCAGCGGCTACACCGACTACGCGGTGCCCGGGCCCGTGACCATCACCGGCACGCACCTGCTCCGCGTCAGCGCGCTCAACGGGGTCCCGGTGGGCATGAACCGGTACCAGAACTTCTTCGGCGGCTACGCGTCGATCGCCAACGACCTGGGAAGCGACAACATCCTGGTCGCCGGCTCGCTGCAGAACACCGTCGGGTTGCCCCTGCCCGTGGTCGCCTCGCTCCTGCGAGTGACCGGCGCGGGCGACCTGGTGTGGAACCGCGGGTACGCCTGGCCCGGGAGCAACTCCACCATCGCCCACGGCCTGGCGCAGTCGCCCGAGCCTTCGCGCCCGTACGCCTTGGCCGGCGGCGGGTTCCCGGTGGCTCCGTACGGCAGCTCGGACGGGTACTTCGTGCGCACCAACAACTTCGGGCTCACCGGTTGCCGCGAGCTGTCCGAGGAGCCCCGCATTTCGCCCGCCTTCACCACCTTGCTCAACGTTCCGCTGGTGGTCACGAACCTCGACGGCGTGAACTGGCAGGCGACGCACGAGTTTGTCGCCGCCGCCGACACCGCCGCGTGCCAGGGCGTCGGTTGCTGCAACTTGGCCGACGTGACCTCGATCGGCGGGTCCGGCCCGCCCTGCGACGGGCAGTTGACGGTGGACGACCTCATCGCGTTCGTGAACGCCTTCGGCGATGCCATCGGCTGCCCGGGCGGTGCGCCGTGCAACTTCGCCGACGTCACCGCTGTCGGCGGGCCCCCCGCTCTGCCGGACGGGCAGTTGACGGTGGACGACATCATCGCGTTCGTGAATGCGTTCGGCGACGGGTGTCTCTGATTCTTCCTGAGGGCAAGTCCGGAGCCAGATAACCATCGTCCCCCAGAATTTGGGGCTGCGATCGTGGTGCGCTCGCCCTTGCCCCAAGAAGTCGCATCTAACTGGCGTTTTTCCTGCTAGCCGTTCGCAACCTTTGCCGTATGGTGGAGCATGACTATGTGCATTCTCTCCCCGCGGGCCGTTCTGGCCTTTGGGGCTGCTGGCGTTCTTGCCCTTTCGTCGGTCCATGCTCAGGCGAACCCCGCCCCCGGTGGGTTTGATGGCAATGGTGTCTGGCGGCCTGATCCGGGTCCGGGCTTGAGCGCCTGGACCTTGCTGGCCGGCTTCCGGGACGACGTCTTGGCCGGTCCGGCGAACATCCGCCCGCAGGCGGGAGCCGCGCTGCACCTGGACACCCAGAAGATGCGCGAAATCATCGAGGCCGCGCCGTGGGAAGATGCGCAGACCGGGCAGGTCTTCGGCGCCAAGGTGATGGTGGCCATGCCGATGCCCGACGGCACCGAAGCGGTCTTCGAGATCTTCCGCACGCAGATCATGCACCCGGAACTGCAGGCGCAGTACCCGCAGATCATGACGTTCGCGGGCACCAACCGCACCCCCGGCCCTGACTATGGCGCGCCGGCTGTGTTCGACCTGACGCCCATGGGATTCCACGCGCAGGTTCGCGCGCCCTCGGGCACGATCCTGATCGACCCGGTGACGCAGGGCGACATCGAGCATTACATCAGTTACTACACCCGCGACTACAAGACGCCCGCCGCTCCGGGCGGTTGCGGCGTGACCACCGAGGAGCAGGCGGCGGCGGCTGCGGGCGCGCCGGGCGCG
>JALHNL010000070.1 GCA_022843545.1 Phycisphaerales bacterium
GCCGCCGGCCGCGCCGCCTGGGCCACCGCCGCCGGTGCGGGTGCGGGAGCCTTCGCCCCCGCCGGCACCTGCAGCGGCACCACCAGCGCCTCCGCCACCTGCCCGCAATACTGCACCAGCCGGTCCGTCCGCTTCTTGAACAGGGCGTAGGCGATGGTGCAGGGCACCGCGATGATCAACCCCTCCGCGGTGGTCACCAGCGCGATCGACATGTACGTCGCCAGTTCCGCCGAGCGGGCCGCGCCCTCGAGCCGTCCGATCGTGCTGAACGCTCCGATCATGCCGATGACCGTGCCCAGCAGCCCCAGCATGGGCCCCACCGCCGCCATGATCGCGATCCCGTGATTCACGCGGTCCAGATTCTCCAGTTCCCGCGCCCCCGCGTCTTCCAGCGCGGGCTTCAGTTCCAGCATCCCAAAGGGCGACCGCACCGCCTTCATCAGCCCGTCGCGCATCACCCGCGCCAGGTAGCAGTCGTTCTCCTTCTGGGCGCACAGTTGCACCGCCATGTCGATGTTCCGCTCACGCAAGAGCCGTTCCAGCGCGGCGATGAGCCCCGGCTTCGCCACCGCCGTCTTGCGCAGCTGGATCAGGTTCGCGATGATCAGCCCCAGCGCCACGATCGACAGCACCACCATGATGTACGAAATCACCCCGCCGGAGTGGATGTACCCCAGCAGCGACTTGTCCGCCGTCCCCGCCGCGGCTGTCGCGGCCCCGGGCGTGGTGCTGGGCGTCGCCCCAGCGGGCGACTGGGCAAAGGCGAGCACACTCAGTTGGATCATCGCGCTGGTCAGCATGTCGTTCCTTACTCAGCCCCCGATTCAGCCCGGGGCGCGGCTGGATTCGTCACTCTCATCGCGGCTTGGCCGCATCACTCGGAACCGGCTGTGGCATCGGAGCAGATGACGGGCTCGGGCTCGGCGTCATAGGTGCCGAAGCCGGCTCTTCCGCCCGCCCCAGCACCGGGTCGATCCTCACGATCTCCGCGCGCAGGCTCCCGGCTCCCGTCGCGTCGCCCATCTCCCGCAGCCCGCTCTCCGCCAACCTCAGCGACAGGATCGCCAGCGACGGATACCGATCCGCGAACCGCGCCGGCACATGCAGCAACTGGATCACCCCTTGCCGCTTCAGCGCCGCGTCCGCCTCGACCAGCAGCGACCGCCCCACCGCCATCCGGCACCACGCCTCCAGCCACCGCGGCGGAACGTTCGCCGACAATTCCGAGTCGCCCGACGCGGCGGACTCGTCCAAAGCCTGCCGCCGGATCTCTTCGTTGATCTTCTGCAAAAGCGCGGTCCGCGCCGCCCGCCGCTGGGTCTCGCTGCCGTAGCGCGACTCCAGAACCCATCGCACAACCTTCACGCCGGGATGCTCCGAATCACGCCCGGGAAGGTCGATCTCCGCCCCCGCCGGGCGGTCCTGAACCTCCGCTTCAACGGCCCAGCGGTAGAGCTCCGCGATCACCCCCGCTTCGCCCGCGCTGCCGACGTCGCCGCGCAGCCGCACCCAGTCCTTGGTCTCAAGAAGCGCCACCAGCCCGCGCGAGGCCTGCGACCGCTCAAAGATCGGCGGCGTCCACGGGCAGAGCAGCGTGGCGGTGTCGATCACCGGGCCTTCGCGCCAGCGTGGGTCCTGAACCTCCACGCCTCGTGGCGACCAGCCGATCCACGCCGACGTATCCACGCCTTGCACCGCCCGCGCCAGGTCAAGCGCGGGAATGATCGCGCCCGTCGTGAACCCCCGCGCCAGCCGGCACCGCAGCACCGCCTCCGCCACCAGCGCCGCCGACGGGCCCGCCAGCCGGCCACCCTCGACCATCGCGCGATACCGCGGCTCGGCGACCATCTCCGTCAGCCGATAGTCCCCGCGCGCCACCCGCTGCTCGATCCGCCACAGCGCGTCCGCGTCGGGCGTGAATCGCGCCGCGGGCGTGGCCAGCGGCCCCTCCACCGCCCGCACGCTCTGCCAGCCGATCAGCCGCGTCCCCTCACCCTCCGCCGCCTTCACGGTAACCCCCTCAGAGGACACGTTCACCACCTCGCCCACCACCGGCGGGCGCTGCGCTCGCCACAGCACCTGCGCGTCGGCCGTCGCGCACGCGCCCAGCGCGCCAAGAGCCAGCCACGGGATGAGGCGGCTTCGCGTCACCTTCTGGTCCCCACTTTCAAGTACGTCCCGCCCGATTCCTTGGCAATCCGCTGCATGAGCGCGAAGGCCGCGTTGTCGCCGAAGGCGATGGTGTGGATGGGCACCTGCGGCTCCGTCCGATTCAGCGCCGCGATCCGCACCGCGATGCCCTCGTCAAAGATCCCGTCGGTCATGAAGTAGATCGCATCGGGCCTGGGCTTCACCAGGAACGCGCTGGTGAAGGCGTTGGACGGGTTGGTGCCTCCGCCCGCCGTCAGCAGCCGCACCGCGTCCATCGCCATCTTCTTGTTCTTCTCCGAGGCCACCAGCCAGCGCTCGCTGCTGAGCAGAGGCCGCGTGTCCGTCTCGAAGGGGTAGATGATGAACTGCGTGCCGTCGGCCAGGGCCTCCAGCGACGTCACCAGTTCGCGCTTGAGGATGTCGATCTTGGGCGGGTTGTCCTCCGCGGCCACCTCCGCCATGGAGCCCGAGATGTCCACGATGTAGATGAACCGCTGCCCGCGCGCTTCGACCCCGAAGAACCGCGCCCCCTCCCCCGCGCCGCCCGACAGCCCGTCCCCCACCCCGATCCCCAGGCCGTTGCCCGCCCCGCCCAGCCCGTCGCCGGTTCCGCCCAGGTCGCCGGTTCCCGGCACCGCCTGTCCGCCCGCCGACTCCAGGCTGGGCGTCGCGCTCAGGTCCAGCCTTGCGTTCGGATCAGGCTCGTCCACTCCCGGCGTAAGCGCGCTGACGGGCATCTCCTCGATCGCCCGCAACTCCGCCACCGTCATGCTCGCCACTTCGATCGGCCCCGTGGGCCTGGTCCCCGCCGGCGCGCCGCCTCCCCCAAAGGTGATCGCCCCCGACGCGATCAGGAAGATGATGTGGGCGATGACGCTCACCGCGATCCCCGCCACGGTCGCCCGGGTGGCCCAGCGGATCACCAGGTCGGTCACCGAGTCCTTCGTCCGCGCCGGGCCGGGCGCGGGCGCAGCGGCACCCGCCTGGGGTTGCACCGCGATCGGCGGAACCTGTTGTGCCTCGGCCATGTGGGCGTGCTCCCGACCCCGATCCCGCTAGTCTACGGGGCCCCCGCACCGACACTTTCTTCCGACCCACAGGGGCCTGCGGTTCCCGCCTTCCGGCCTGTTCACAGGATGCGCGCCGCCCGCCCGCGCGTCAAAACCCGCCGCTGGCCGCGTTCTTGTCGCTGCTCTCCCGCACCACCAGCTTGGTGGGCAGGTGAATCCGCTCCGCCGGTCGCCCCGGCTCCTTCAGCCGGGCCACCAGCGTCGCGATCGCCGTGGCGCCCACCTCAGCCAAGGGCACGCGGACGGTGGACAGCGAAGGCCTGACCAGCGAGGCGATCCGCGTGTCATCGAACCCGACGATCCGGAGTTGCTCAGGCACCTTCACCTTGTGGTCGTGGGCCGCCTGCAGGATGCCCAGGGCGATCTCGTCGTTGCCCGCCAGCACCCCGCACCCCCGCAGCCCGCCCTTGCCCAGTTGCTGCGCCGCCCAGAGGTAGCCCCACTCCACCGCGTAGCGGCCGTACACGACCTGATCGGCCCCGGGCGCTCGCCCAGCCGCCTTCAGCGTCGCGCTAAAGGTCGCCGCACGCTCCTGCGTGTCGAAGTTCTCCTTGGGCCCGCCCACGAAGTACAGCTTCTCCGGCGGCTGCGAAGACAGCAGGTGCTCGGTCGCCTCGCGCGCCCCGGTGGAGTTGTCCACCAGCACGCAGTCGATCGACGGATCGTCCACCTCCAGGTCCATCACCACGATCGGCAGTTGCAGGTCCTTCGCCTGCTTCAGGAGCCGGTCGTTGGGCTCGGTGATCATCATCGCCAGCCCGTCCACCAGCCGGAAGGCCAGGTTTCCGTTCGCGGGGTTGTCGTCCTTGCGCGACTCGGCCCCCACCAGCAGGTGGTACCCCTGCCGCCGCGCCTCCGCGTCGGCCCCGCGGAGCAGTTCCGAGTAGAACTCCCCGAAGATGTCGGGCAGGGCAAACCCCAGCACGTGGCTCTTGCGGGTCATCAGCCCCTGGGCGAACAGGTTGGGCTTGTACCCCAACTGCTCGATCGCCTTACGCACCTTTTCCGCGGTCGTCTCCGACACCAGCCCCGGGCTGTTCAGCACCCGACTGACCGTGGCCGTGGACACACCCGCCGCCGCCGCGACGTCCTGGATCGAGGCATCTCTCCGCCGGGGCGGGGAGTCCGACTTAGGGGGCTGGTGGGGTCCGGGGCCGGCAGGTTGGGGAGGCTTGGAAGCCATGTGATGTAAATGTAACGCTTTGCATCGGCGGAAGTGACCGGAATCGCGGTACACTCCTGTCATGAAATCGCTTTCAGTCACCCAACTGACCCGATTCGCCCTCATCCCGCTCAGCCTGGGCATCGCCGCCCCCACCTCCGGGTGTGCCGCCGCCGGCCCATCGAGCGAGCCCGCCGCGACGCCCCTGCCCGCCAAAGCAGGTGAGCTGGTCATCCAGTCGCCCCCGGGCACGCCCCGCCCGCCGTTCGCGTTTTCCGAAGACGACTCGCGCTTCCTCGATGAAGTGCAGCGCGGCTGCTTCCGGTACTTCTGGGAAGCGGTGGACCCCGTCACCGGCATGATCCCCGACCGCTCCAGCGTGGACTTCGTGTCCGTCGCGGGCGTGGGCTTCCAGTTGTCGGCCATCCCCATCGGCGTCGAGCGCGGGTGGATCACCCGCGCGCAGGGCGAAGAGCGCTGCCTCAAGATCCTGCGTGCCTTGTTGGGCAATCCCGGCAACCGGCATGAGGGCCTGTTCCTCCACTTCATCGACGGCGCGACCGCCGGCGGGCGCAAGAACACGCCCGAAGACGTGGTCAGCACCATCGACTCGGCGCTGCTCTTCGCCGGCGTACTCACCGCCGGCGCCTACTTCGGGGGCGAGGTGGATCGGCTGGCCACGCAGATGGTGACCGACGCAAACTGGCGCGCGTTCGTGTCCGGTGACGAGGCCAAGCCGCACGAGCGCGGCTTCATCACCCTGGGCTGGCGCGCCAAGGACGCGCATGACCTGAGCAAGGGCGGCCGCTATCTGCCTTACTACTGGGTGGACAGCGGCTGCGAGCACCGCCTGGTCTCGTTCATGGGCGTGCTCTCTCCCAAGCCCGAACACCGCGTGGATTCCGCGATGTACTACCGCCTTCGGCGCGCGGTGGGCGACTACAAGGGCACCGGCCCGATGATCTGGTTCCCGTACTCGGGCGCGCTGTTCGTCAATCTCTTCTCCCACTTCTGGATCAACTACAACGCCATGGGCGTGGACAACCCCCACGCCGCGGGGTTCGCCAACCGCCCGCGCGTGGACTGGTGGGAGAACAGCCGGCGGCTCGTAGCGCTCCATCGCCTCAAGGCCCGCGAGAACCCGGAGAACAAGCCCACCCTCGGCGAGCACGCCTGGGGCCTGACCGCCATGGACGTCGCCAAGGGCTACGCCGTGCCGGGCGTGTATCCCACGCTGATCACCTTCCCCGACCAGCGCGAGGCCTTTGACTACTCGACGTACTCGGGCAAGGACGACTACGGCGACGGGTCGATCGCGCCCTACGGCCCGGGCTCGGCGATCATGTTCGAGCCGGCGGCGGCGGTGGCGGCGATGCGCTTTGCGCGGGAGCAGAAGGTGCCCGACGGCTCGCCCATGGTGTGGCGCGACCCGGCGAACCCGGCCCCCGGGAACTACGGCTTCCGCGACTCGTACAACCTGGGCACGGGCTGGGTCGCGCCCGACTACGTCGCGATCGACCAAGGCCCGCTGATCCTGGCCATTGAAAATGCGCGAACCGGGTTAATCTGGCGAACCTTCCACAGCCACCCCTTGGTGCGCCAGGCGGGCGAACGGCTGGGTTGGCCCCCGGCAAAACCCTGAACCCGACAAAAACGACTGGTCGGTCTGCAAGGTGCGCGCAAAGTTCTTGACAAGCTGCCCAACGCGGGGCATACTGAAAACGCTTTCAGACCTCGCCCGTGCTCGTCGGGAACGTCTCGGCGCGACCACTGACGGGCCTTGTCTGAAACGCTCACCGGCGGCATCTTGACCGCCCCGAAGGAGAGAGACCCATGACCAAGCTCGTCGCTTCCCTGGCCGTTTTCACGCTCGCTGGCTCAGCGATGGCCGCCATCGGTGACGTGAGCGGGTACACCCTGCAGGTCCGCAACTTCAACGACTTCCCCAGCACGAACCTCACCATCAACGGCCTGCCCTTCCCGACCCCCGGCGCGGCCGCGGGCGGCGTGGGCGGCGTGGGCACCTCGGTGAACTTCGTCGAGCAGTTCGCCGTGGGCGCCTCGGGCAACTTCGCCAACCGTCATGCCGCGTGGCTGTCGGCCAACCCGGGCGTTGACCGCTACGACATCCAGCGCAACGACAGCTTCTACTTCCAGACCAACATCCGCATCAACGTCCCCGCCGGCAGCAGCCCCAAGGAGGGCGGCCTGCAGTTCTTCCATCAGCGCAACGTTATCGATCCGGGTCCGACCGCGGTGACCTTCACCGATGAGGGCTTCTTCAACGTTCGCTCCAGCGACGGCGAAGTGGCGATCTTCGGCGGCGCCCTGCCCTTCCACTCCTTCGGCAACGTGTACGTCGCCGGCACTACCGCCACCATCGGCTTCGCCTACTACGCCCCCGGCGTGGCCGGCCCCAACGGCGCGGTTGAGTACTTCTACAACGGCGTCGGCTCGGGCATCAAGTTCATGGACAACAGCGGCGACCGCGTCATCGCGGGCGACGTCAACTCCCCCACCTACGGCTTCGGCGGCATCAGCAACTTCGCGAACCTGGGCCTCCGCGCTCAGAACACTCGCAACCCGTTCATCGCTGACTCGTCCGACATCCTCTACAACCAGTCCTTCCTGATCCCCACCCCCGGCGCGGGCGCTGTGCTCGTCCTGGGCGGTCTGATCGCGGGCCGTCGCCGTCGGGCCTGATTTCCTGATCTCAGTGTGTGTTCCTCCCACGACGCCGACCTCACGGTCGGCGTCGTGCTTTTTGGACGGGGTGACCCGCCCGGACGGGCCGACCGGGTGTTTTCCACACCTTCGGCGGCCATGCGGGCGAATCGAGTTGACAAACGGGTCTGAGCCCCGGATACTGAAAGCGGTTACACAAGCCTCCAGGATGCTTCCATGAGCGACCGAGCACCCGACACCTTTGCCAACCCCTACGGCCACTTCTCCGATGGTGGGCGGGCATTCACGATCACCAACCCCGACACCCCGATGCCCTGGGTCAACGTCATCTCCAACGGGCGTTATGGCTTCGTGGTGTCGCAGAATGGCGGCGGGTTCAGCTTCTTTGACGACGCCCAGCACAACGTGCTCACGCGCTGGGAGATGGACCTGGTCCGCGACTGCTACGGCAAGTTCCTGTACCTCAGCGATCTGGACTCGGGCGACGTCTGGTCGGCGGCAGCGGCGCCGTGCCGACCCGCGTACTCGCACTATCGCTGCACGCACGGGCTCGGGCACACCCAGTTCGTGAGCATCCACGACGAGATCGAAGTGACGTGGACGGTGGGCGTGGCGGAGAACGACCCGGTCGAGGTGTGGCATGTCCAGGTGCGGCACCTGGGCACGCGCACGCGGAAGCTGCGGATCGCGTCGTACATGGAGTGGTGCTGCGGCGTGGCGCCCGACGTGAAGCGCGAGTTCCACCGCCTGTTCTTCAACACCCGCTTCGACGCGTCTCGGCGGGCCGCCATCGCCAGCAAGGTGATGTGGGACATCCCGCCCAAGAACGAGAAGCAGCACTGGAACCAGCCCTGGCCCTATCTCGCGGCCCATGCCTTCCACATGCCGGGCGTGAGCACGCCAGTGGCCATTGGCGACAAGAGCGCGTTCCTGGGTCGCTACGGCACGACGATGAAGCCCAAGGCCATGACGGGCGCTGCGCCGGCGGGCCCCTCGGGGTTCGGGCGATTCGGCGATGCGGTCGCCGCGCTGGGCGGTGATCTGACCTTGGCCCCCCACCAGACGGTGACGGGTCACTGGGTGCTGACGATCGCGCAGACCGAGGCCGCGCTGCTGAGTCAGCTTGACCAGTACGCGTCCACGGAGAAGGCCCAGCAGGCGATCGCGGGTACGCAGAGCGCGTGGACCACGCGGCTCTCGGCCACGAACGTGAAGTCGGCCAAGGCCGACCTGGACCTGATGAACAACGTGTGGCTGCCCTATCAGGCGATCAGCGGGCGGCTCTGGGGGCGCACGGGCTATTACCAGCAGTCGGGCGCGTTCGGCTTCCGCGACCAGTTGCAGGACAGCCACGTGTGGCTGCCCCTGGACCCGGCACGCACGCGGGCTCAAATCCTGCTGCATGCCACGCGGCAGTTCACCGACGGCAGCGTGAACCACTGGTGGCACGCGCTGGCCGACTTCGGCAATCACACCGCGTGCAGCGACGACTATCTGTGGCTGCCTTATCTCACGGCCAACTACATCAAGGAAACCGGCGACTGGGCGATCCTGGAAGTATCGACTCCCTGGCGCGACGACCCCACCCCCGCGACGCTGCGCGAGCACTGCCGGCGGTCGATGGAGCGGATGTGGAAGCGGCGCAGCGAGCGCGGCATTCCGCACATCGGCTCGTGCGACTGGAACGACGGGCTCTCGGCGATGGGCGTGGACGAGAAGGGCGAGAGCGTGTGGCTGGCGTGGTTCAGCGCGGTGATCCTGGCGGACTGGGCGACGATCTGGGACCGCCTGGGCGACCCCGCGGGGGCCAAGCTGTGCCGCGAGCGCCGCACGCACCTGCTGGCCGCGGCCAACGCCCACGCGTGGGACGGCGCGTGGTATCGCTACGGCACCAAGGACAACGGCGAGTGGATCGGGGCCTCGGCGAGCGCCGAGGGCAAGATCCACCTGAACGCGCAGACGTGGAGCATCCTGAGCGACGGCGCGCCGGCCGAACGGGCCGACAAAGCCTGGGAGAGCGTGAAGGAACGCCTGCTGACGCCGTACGGCCCGCTGCTGCTGGCGCCGGCGTACACCGTGCCTGACGCGACCATCGGGTACGTCACGCGGTATGCCCCGGGCTCGCGCGAGAACGGGGGCGTGTACATGCACGCCGCCACCTGGGCGCTGATGACCGCGTGCAAACTCAAGGACGCGGAGACGGCGGGGCGGATCTGGAACACCATCTGCCCGGCGACGCGCGGTCAGAACGCCGACGCGTACTGGGCCGAGCCTTATGTCCTGCCCGGGAACGTGGACGGTCCGCTGTCGGACAAGCCCGGCCGGGCGGGATGGACGTGGTACACCGGCTCGGCGGCGTGGCTGAACAAGGTGAGCCTGGAGTGGATGCTGGGCGTTCGCCCGGTCTTCGGCGGGCTGATGATCGACCCGTGCCCGCCGGCGGAGTTGGGACGCGTCCGCGTGAAGCGGACGTGGCGCGGGCGCGAGGTGGTGGTGGAGTTCGACTCTTCGGCGTTCCGCTCGGGGGCGGCCCCCACGCTGATGGTGAACGGTTCGCCGATGAGCGGGAACGTGTTGCCCGAGTCGCTCGTAGAGAAGGGTGGGGCGGGAACGTCCGCCGAGCCGATCATGGTCAAGGTGACATGGGGTTCTCCCGTCGTCACCGCATCACCCGGCGCACGAGCCGGGGCCGAAAGGAGCGTTCCATGAACGCCAAGACAACGCGCCAGGCGCGAACGTGTCGCGCCTTCACGCTGATCGAGCTTCTGGTCGTCATCGCGATCATCGCGCTTTTGGTGGGCATCCTGCTGCCCTCGCTGGGCAAGGCCCGCCGGGCGTCGTGGGACGTGCTGTGCTCCAACAGCCTGCGTCAGATCGGCATCGGCACCACGGCGTATCTGAACGAGCGCAAGGACTACTGGTTCGACATGGAGACGTACATCCTGAACCCGTCGACCACGCCCACGGCGGCGTCGACGGGCCTGGCGCACGTCATGGTCATCCGCATCCTGGGCGAGTATCTGGGCAGCAGCACGGCGAGCCTGATGCCGATCCGCAACGCGGACGGGACGTATCAGCCCGCCGAGGGCGACCCGCGGACCATCGGCGCGCAGATCAGCAAGCCCTTTGAGTGCGCCGCGGCCAAGGGGCTGCAGTCGGTGAAGGACCCGGAGAACATCAACTACCTGCTGGTGACCGGCGGGCGCATCTATACCCGTCCGTTCCCGGTGATCGAGGCGGCGCTGGGCCCGTCGAACATCCCGCTGGAGTGGAACGAGTTCTGGTTCAACGATTCGCCGGTCCGCAACTTGGCGGCCGGGCGGCCGCAGGCGGGCGTGTCCAAGCGGCAGATGAGCCGGGTGCGTCAGCCGTCGGAGGTGGTGTGGGCGACGGACGCGCTGGATGAGTTCCCGCGTCACCAGGACCGTGTGAGCAGCCGGGTGGGCTCGATCCAGGCGCCGGCGGGGCAGAACAACTTCCTGTACAACGACGGGTCGGTCCGGCGGATCAACCTGTTTGACTACCGCCCGGCCTCGGCGCGGGACAAGTACGGCGCGCCGGGCCCGTTCTACAACTGGGGTCACTATTACCCCGACCCGGGCACGGGTTGATCTGGACGCGGGGCGTGCGGGGGGCTCGCCGGGTATGCTGGGTGGCCAGCGGAGGTAACACATGGGACTTCGGGAATCGATCAACTCCAAGCCCTGGCTGGGCTGGGTGATGGCGGGCGTGTTCGCGGTGGCGGGCGTGGTGATGTACATGCGCCTGAACTCGGGCAGCAGCGAGCCCTTCAGCGCTGACCGCAGCACCGAGATGATGACGATCAAGTTCACCGACACGGGCGAAGAGGTGCAGATGCCGCGCGGACGTGTGCAGATCCAGCTCATCGACCTGGTCGGTCGCGGGCTGATCAAGGACGCGAGCCAGGGGATCCAGAACCCCAAGACCGGCGCGTATACGGGCATCCCCTTCGACAAGCAGGACTGGGAGTCGCTGGTGAACATCGCGAAGGAGTCGAACAAAGAGCGTCCGCGCGGGCAGTCACCCGGCAAGGAAGGCGCCAAGTAAGCCGGCACCGATGAACCCACCCGCTCAAGGCCGCTCGCACACCGGGGCCGCGGCGATGTCGCGACGGGCCGTGCTGGGCGCGCTGGCCGCCGGTGGGGTGGGCTTTGCGCTGTTCGGCCCGCGGGGGGGCCGGGCACGCTACCCGGGCAAGATCGTCCTGGACTACTGGGAGAAGTGGACGCAGCACGAGGGCGCGGCGATGCAGCGCGTCGTGGACGCGTTCAACGCTTCGCAGAGCCGCATCCACGTTCGCTACATCGTCACCAGCGCGATCGGGCAGAAGGCGATGATCGCGATCGCCGGGGGCTCGCCGCCGGATGTGATCGGGCTGTACGCGTTCGACATCCCGCCGTACGCCGAGAGCCGGGCGATTCTTCCGCTGGATGAACTGGCCCCGCGCTTCGGCGTGACGCTGGAGCGTTACAAGGCGGGGCTGCGTCCGATCATGACGCACGACGTTTCGGGCTCGCCCGAGCGGTTCTGGGGCATCGTGAACACGGCGGGGACGGTGGCGATGTACTACCGGCGCGACCTGCTCCGCGAGATCGGTCGCGACCCGGACCAGCCGCCGCGGACCATCGCGGAGCTCGACGAGTGCCACCGGCTGCTCACGAAGGTGTCATCAGCGGGCGAGATCGAGCGCGTGGGCTTTCTGCACTGCGAGCCCGGATGGTGGAACTGGCTGTGGCCGGCGTCCTTCGGCGGTCGGGTGTATGACCCGGCGAGCCGGAAGGCCACGATCGACAGCCCGGCGTGCCTGGCGGCGTATCAGTGGATGCAGTCGTATCCGCGGGCGCTGGGCGCGCGGCGCGTGGGCGAGTTCTTTGACCGGTTCCGAACGTCGATCTTCAGCCCGCGCAACTCGTTCATGGCGGGGCAGGTGGCCATGCACGTCCAGGGGCCCTGGATGGCCAACATGATCGGGCAGTTCGGCCCGGGGACCGACTACGGCGTGTGCCCCGTGCCCACGGTGAGCGGGACGGACGAGGCGAGCCCCGTGGGGCTCATCGACACGGATGTGCTGGTGATCCCGCGCGGCGCGAGGAACCCCGAGGCGAGCATGGAGTTCATCGCCTTCACCCAGCGACCAGACATGGTGAAGCAGCTTGCGCAGGACCACTGCAAGATCAACCCGCTCATCGAGCCCGACGAGGAGTTTGAACGCACGCACCGCAACCGCGGGATCCGCGTCCACAACGCCATCGCTTCCAGTTCGGGCGCGTTCGTCGCCCCCCCCACCCGCGCGTGGCGCCAGTATCGCGACGCGGTCGACAGTTCGGTGCAGCGGATGTGGCGGCTGGAGAGCGAAGCCGCGGTTGAACTGCCGCGACTGAACCAGCAGGCCCAGGGCTTCATTGATCGCTCGGTGGACGAGCACCGCCGGCGGCACGGGCTGGCCCTGGGTGCGGCGAGCGGCGCGGGTGATCGGGGGCGGGCATGAGCGCGCGCCGGGGCATCGCGGGGTGGGTGTGGGTGAGCCCGTGGCTGATCGGGGCGGCGGCGTTTCTGTTCATCCCCGTCATTCTCAGCCTGTACTACTCGTTCACCGATTACCCGATGCTGGAGCCGCCGCTGTGGGCCGGGGTAAGCAACTACGCCCGGATGCTGGAGGACCCGACGTTCTGGCTGGTGACCAAAAACACGGCGATCTACGTGGCGGTGTCGGTCCCGCTGTGCACGATCCTGGCGCTGGTGCTGGCGGCGGTGATGGCGGGGCGCTCGCGGTTTGACCGCCTGCTGCAGGCGGCGGTGTTCATCCCCACCCTGGTGCCGCTGATCGCCGCGGCGATGCTGTGGCTGTGGATGTTCAACGGCGAACTGGGGCTGGTGAACCGGGCGCTGGGGCTGATCGGGATCGACGGCCCGTCATGGCTCACCGACCGCGCGTGGGTGATGCCCGCGCTGATCATCATGAGCCTGTGGGGCGTGGGGCAGAGCGTGGTGATCTACATCGCCGCGCTGCAGGACGTACCTCGACAGATGTACGAGGCGGCCAAACTGGACGGGATGACCGCGCCGCGCCGCTTCTGGCACGTCACGCTGCCCATGCTCTCGCCCGTGATCCTGTTCAACGTGATCACGCTCACGATCAACGCGGTGCAGGTGTTCGCGATCCCGTTCGTGATGTTCCGCCAGGTGGACGGGCAGAACCCCGCGGGGTACTTCTACTCGATGTACCTGTACGACAACGCTTTCCAGTACGGGCAGATGGGCTACGCGTGCGCGATGGCCTGGGTGCAACTGCTCGTGATTGTCGCGCTCACACTGGTGATGTTCGCCGCCAGCAAGCGACTGGTCTACTACCGCGCCGCCTGAACCCCTCTCCTCTCCGCCGATCCCTCCCGTTCTCATGCTCAGCAGCCGACTATCCCGGGCCCTCTTCCGCACGCTGATGGTGCTCGCGGCGGCGATGTTCCTGCTGCCCCTGCTCTGGATGCTCAACACCTCGACCCTCAGCGAGCAGCAGGCCGCCAGCGGGCAGGTGCTGGTGGCCCCCGGGGGGCTGGGGCAGACGGCGGCCCGCGTCGCTGAGAACTACCGGCGAGTCTGGACCGATGAGGCCGTGAACTTCCCGTTGTACCTCCGCAACACGCTCATCGTCGCGGCCCTGAGCGTGGTGGGCATGACGCTCTCGAGCGCGGTGGTGGCGTATGGCCTGGCCCGGATCGAGTTCAAGGGACGCGGAGCGGTCTTCGCCCTGGTGCTGGCCACCATGATGATCCCCTTCCCGGTCATCATGGCCCCGCTCTATCTGGCCTTCCGCGAACTGGGCTGGATCGGGACGCTGCTGCCGCTGTGGGTCCCGGCGTGGTTCGGCGGGGCGTTCAATATCTTCCTGCTGCGCCAGTTCTACCGCACGATTCCGCGTGAGCTGGACGAGGCCGCCCGCATTGACGGGCTGGGGCATGTGGGCATCTTCCTGCGGATCATCCTGCCGCTGAGCAAGCCGGCGCTCGCGGTGGTGGCGCTGTTCCACTTCATCTACGTCTGGAACGATTTCCTTGGGCCGCTGATCTTCCTGACCCACCGCGACCAGTACACGCTGGCCCTGGGCCTCCAGATGTACCAGAGCCAGGCCGGGCTGACCCCCTGGAACCTGCTGATGGCGGCCAGCGCGATGGTCATCGCCCCGATCCTGATCCTGTTCATGCTCACGCAGCGGACATTTGTTCAGGGAGCCGCGACGGAGGGGCTGAAGGAGTGATGCCGACAGCCCCCAAGCGGGGATTGCCCATTTCCGCGCGCGAAAGTGGGCGAATCTTGGCGCATCCGGGTTGACGCACCCCCCAACCCTGTGGCACAATATCATTATGTAAGCGGTTACGCATCCGGACGAGTTGGGTTCTCCATACTCCCGAGTCACACTCTTTCTGAGGACCACCCCATGAATCGCCAATCTGCTCTCCGTCTCGCCGCGGCCACCTCCGCGTTCACGTTCGCCGTGGTGCCGGTCTTTGCCGGCACGGGCTCCGCCACGCAGGCTGCCAGCCCGACCTTCGGCCTGCCCGCGTTCCCCACGCTCCCGCTCAACGGCTCGTTCGAGGTCGCTGATCCGTTCTCGGCCAACCCCTTCGGCTGGACGAACAACGGCGACATCGAGGCCGTGTGGCCCCTGCCCACGCCGGTGACGGCGCAGGACGGCTCGCGGCTGATCCAGATCGGGCCGACGGTGTCGGGCTTCCGTTCGTACACGACCGACATCAGCAACTTCTTCCAGTGGACGGGTGTGGGGTACATCAACAAGGCCGACCCGGAGTTTGATTACAACGGCGCCGATGTGACCATCACGTTCTGGTACTACATCCCGAGCTCCAGCCCGATCAACGCCGGGCCGTTCGGGCTGAAGCTGAACGCCAAGGGTGCGGCGGACCCGAATCAGGACAACGCGACGGTGGACGCGTGGGCCGGCGAAGGGCCCGCGCTGATCACCGGTCACACGAACAACCAGTGGGTGCAGTATTCCTACACCTGGTCCATCACCTCGCTCCGCGCTGAAGTGGAAGCCAACGCCGCGGCGCTGAACTGGACGCTGCCCCCCAACCCCGACCGCATCAAGATCGTGCTGGGACGGTTTGATCTGAACAACCTGCCCCACAGCGGCACCATCTACATCGACAACGTGTCGATGACCCAGGGCGGCGGCGGCCCGGTGGGCTGCAACCGTGCGGACATCACCGACATCGGTGACACCGGCGCCGGCCCGGACAACCAGTTGACCGTCGACGACATCATCGCGTTCGTGAACACCTTCGGCGACGGCACCGGATGCCCGGGCGCGGGCCCCTGCAGCCGCGCAGACATCACAGACATCGGCGACACCGGCGCCGGGCCGGATGGCGAGTTGACCGTCGATGACATCATCGCCTTCGTGAACGCCTTCGGCGACGGCTGCTGAGCCGAGCCACACGGGCGGCGGCCGGGCGCGGTGACCTTCGACTCAACGGGCGAGCCCATCGCTCCGTTGGAAGGTGGAGAGCCGCTCTGGGCCGGGATTGAACGAGACAACCCACGAGCCCGGGCTTCACACGGCCCGGGCTCTTTTCTTTGCTCGCGGGCCACGCGGGGCCTTGGCGGCCGTCTGGACCTGAATGGCGGCGAATCAGCCGAGACGGAAGCGCGATCCGTCCGGGCGCGAACTGGCGCGGTCGGCTCGCTTCTTGACATGCGCGCCTCCCGCCTCTATTGTCCGGTCTAGATTGCGGGGTAGAGCAGCCTGGTAGCTCGTCGGGCTCATAACCCGGAGGTCAGTGGTTCAAATCCACTCCCCGCTATTGCCCGGGTCGTCCAGAAACTGGGCGACCCACCCGTTAGAAGTGAACGCCCCGACCGCAAGGCCGGGGCGTTTGCGTTACCGGGCCGCGTTTTGCCGAGTCTCTCGACACGCCCCACCGCGGGAAGTCTCACTCACTTGCGCCGTGAGACTCATGGGGCGCGGCATCTGGCCTGCGGGGACGCGTCCAAACCCAAAAAGTCTCAGAGTCTCTGCGTCTCACCCGGCACGCCGTTATAGCCGTGACCCGACAGCTCGTGGGTCGGCAACACATGGCGAGTTTTGGCAGGGGCGACGGCGATTTCGAACGCAAACTCGGTTGGTGTGATGCCGACGCATCGGCTCGCTTCGCGTGGGCGTTCCAGCGAGCGTGCTGGCGAAGGTGCCACACGAATCGAAACCAGTTGTACGTTCACATGCCCAGTGCGGACAGCCCGCCTCCGCGTGGCGTATGTAGCCGGGGAGAAGACATGCCTTGCCTTCTCGCCCCCACGCCACCTCAATCGTCCGACGACGAGCCGGGAGCACCGCCGATGGTTGCCAATGACGATGACGCCAATCTTTCCGCCGACCAGCGCCGCCGCGAGGTGATCGCCTTACTGGCGACGGGCGCGATGCGCTGGCACCGGCGTGCCAAGGCGACGGGCCTTGTTGTTGGCACGGTTGAAGCAGCCACACACGCCCCGACACCGCAGCATCAAGAAGAAGCGGACATCGAACTTGAACTGGGCGAGGAAGCCGGCCTCAGTGTGTCTGACCGTACCGCGCGTTAGCGGTGCGGGCATCTGGAGACCTGCCCATGACGACAACCGTTTCGAAGGACCTCGCGGCGCTGGAAAAGATGACGATCGGCGAACTGCACGATCGCTACGCCGAGCTCTTCGGCGAGCGGATTCAGAGCCGCCATCGCATCTACCTCGTCCGCCGCATCGCGTGGCGCATCCAGGCCAACGCCGAAGGTGGCTTGTCCGAACGAGCCCGTGTCCGAGCGGCCCAACTTGCCAACCCGACCGACGTGCGGCGTACGCCGCCCAAGTGGGCCACGCTCGGGGAGGCCCCCAAGGACGCCAAGAAAGTCGCCCTCGCCGCCACGGCGGACCCACGGCTACCACCCGCGGGAGCGGCGATCGTCCGGGACTACCGGGGCCGGACGGTGCGGGTCGTGGTGCTGGCGGACGGGTTCGAGTTCGAGGGTGAGCGCTACCGCTCCCTGTCGGCGATCGCCAAAGCGGTCACCGGATCGCACGTCAACGGATTCCGGTTCTTCAACCTGGAGGGCCGTCGATGAGCAGAGGCACCCAGAACGGAAAGCACGCCGCCCCTCCGCCTCCGCAATGTCGCTGCGCGATCTACACCCGAAAGTCGAGCGAGGAGGGGCTCAAGCAGGAGTTCAACTCCCTCGACGCCCAGCGTGAGGCGGCGGAGGCGTACATCGCCAGCCAGCGGAACGAGGGATGGTCGGCGCTTGCCGATCGATACGACGACGGCGGATTCTCCGGCGGCAACGTCGATCGGCCCGGCCTCAAGAGCCTGATGGCCGACATCGAGGCGGGCAAGATCGACTGCGTGGTGGTCTACAAGGTGGACCGCCTGTCCCGGTCGCTGATGGACTTCGCGCGGCTCATGGAGGTCTTTGATCGCCACAAGGTCTCGTTCGTCTCGGTTACCCAGCACTTCAACACGACCCATTCGATGGGCCGGCTCACGCTCAACATCCTCCTGTCGTTCGCTCAGTTCGAGCGTGAGATCATCGGCGAGCGCATCCGGGACAAGATCGCGGCGGCGAAGAAGCGGGGCAAATGGGGCGGCGGTCCGCCGCCGTTCGGGTACGACGTCGACCGCTCGAACGGAAGCCCACGCCTCGTCGTCAACCCGGCTGAGGCGTCGCGGGTTCGCCACATCTTTGAGCGGTACCTCGAACTCGGATCGTTGCTGTCGGTCGGTGAAGATCTCTGCAAACGCGGCTGGAAGACCAAATCGTGGCGAACGAAGGCTGGGGTGGTACGCGGCGGCGTGGAATGGGACCGGCACTCGGTGTACTGCACGCTGACGAACCCGATCTACATGGGCAAGGTGGTCCACAAAGGCGAAACGTACCAGGGTCAGCACGAGGCCATCGTCGAGGAGGAGACGTTCCGGCGTGCTCACGTGCTGATGCAGAAGAACTCACGGACGCGCGGCAACGAACTGAGAAACCAGTTCGGGGCGCTCCTACGCAAGCTGCTGTACTGCAAGGGGTGCGGCAGCGCGATGGTTCACACCTTTACCCGGCGTGGGAACAAGGCGTATCGGTACTACGTCTGCTGCAACGCCATCAAGAAGGGCCGCGCTCGTTGCCAGAGTGGTTCGCTGCCCGCCCTTGAGATCGAGAAGGCGGTCGTCGAACAGATCCGGTGCGTCGGCCAGGACCAGAGCGTTCTGGAGGAGACGCTCTCGGCATCGCGGGCGCAAGCAGCCGCGGCC
>JALHNL010000071.1 GCA_022843545.1 Phycisphaerales bacterium
GGCGCGAACGGGCTCGCTGGGTGCGGCGCGGCTCACACCCTCCAGCCCGGCCGGGGCCAGTGCCGGGGGCAGCGGCGACGTAGGCGGAACCGGTGCCGGAGATTCCGCGCCGGTTCGGGAAGACTGAGCCGCACGCGGCGCGTCACGACCCAAAGGCTCGACCGCGGGCTTGAGAGCCTCCGGCGCGCGCTCCTGATCAGGCTGCCAAGTCCCGGCATTCCACGGCTGAAGCGGCCCTTCAGCGTCAAACGTGCTCACCGGCGGCTCGATGCCCGGGCCCGAAATCACGCCGCTCACCGCACTCCCCGCGCCATCAGGAACGGCGCTGATCGTGCTCTGCCCGGCGGACATGCGGGCGGTGGGCGCCAGACCAGCCTCGACCAGCCGGGGATCGATCGTCGCCAGCAGTTCCGCCAGGTTCGTCGCGGTGAGGGGCGCGCTCAGCAGCGCGGCGATGCGCGACGAGACCGGTGCGGGGCCGGTGCTCTGGCCCGAGGCCGAAGCCTCGCCGCGAAGGGCGGCGGGGGCGGCCTCACGCGTGCGGTTCGCCGTCTCGCCACGCGCCGTATCGACCGGACCAGACCCGGCCGGCTGGCGGGCGCGTCCGGCATCGAGGTTCGCTTCAGGCTGACCGGGGGGCTGACCGGCAGGTTGGTCGGTCAGCGCGACGGTCGCGTCGGATGCGGCATCCTGCACACCCTCGGCGGCTTCGCTCCCGGGCTCGACCTGGGGTGTCGCGCCGGTCGGGCTGCCGGGCTGATCCTGCGCCGAGGGCGCAGCATCCGCCGGGGAAGAGGCCGATTCGACCGACGCCGCCTCGCGCTCCGAGAGCGGAGTGCCGTTGGCCTGGCCCTGGGCTGGTGACGCGGCCGGGTTGGTCTCTTGCGGGTTATCGGGCCCGGGTCGTCGCGAATCAGCGCGCCTGGACTCGGCGCTCAGACGCTCGCGGAAGGTGGGGTCATCACGCTCGGCGGGTCGCGGGGGCGTGCGTTTGCCCGGGCGGAGGCCCTCCTCAGACCTCATCAGGAGGCTGCGGGCCGAGGTCGGTGCGGGGGTGGGTCCGAGGGCTTTGGGCATGGATCAGGAGCCGGGCACCGGGCCCGAAGAGGCAGCGGCGCCGGCGGGCGCCTTGCTCTCCAGACCGCGGGTGCGCAGTTCCTCAAGCAACTGCGCGGCCAGCTTCTGATCGCTCTTGATGAACTCGGTGACGATCCGCGAGCGGGCCCGCTCGGTCATCGCCGCGAGGTACTTGACCGCGTTGTCCTTGCGCCCTTCGTCGATCATCGCCTGCAGAACTTTGCGCGCGTCGGCGGGCTTTTGCGCTTCCAGCGCGCCCAGGGCCTGCCTGAACTGCTCGGCGCCCAGGGTGGTCACGGTCTCGGTCTTTTTGGCCTCAAGCGCTTTCTGGGCCGCGGCGAGCTCCGCCTTGTCACGGTCGAGGGCCGCCTGCCGGGCATCGAGCTGCACCTGCATCTGGCGGATTTCCTCGCGGGTGCGGGCCAGGCGCTGCACGGCCAGGTCGTCTTCATCGCGCACGCGCGAGAGCGCCTCGGTGCTGCTCTCGGGGGGCACGCGCATCTTCGCGTCGGCCGCGGCCTTGGCTTCTTCCTGCTTGCGGGCTTCGTCCTCGACGGCGAGCTGGGCCTTCTCCTCGGCGATGGTCTTCACCAGCATCTCGCGGATGCGCACCATCCGCTCGCCGCTGAGCCGCCCGGTGAGCCCCAGCCAGCCCACGAACCCCGCGATGCCCAGCAGGTTCGCGATCGCCAGCGTTGACAGGATGATCCACAGCGAGCGCATCATGGTTCAAACCTCTCCGGCGGGGCCGCCGGGGCGACCGCCCTGGGTGTGTTCATCGGCTCGCGCGGCCCGCATCGTGTTCAGGTCGTCCAGCGCGGCGTTCTCGCGGCGGTCCTGTTCCCGGACCCAGCGGACCCGACGCCGCTGCTTGAGCACGTCCACGCCCATGCGCGCGACCCGAGCGGCGAGCAGCTTGGTCTGGGCCGCGGCGAGGCGCTGCTGGGCCCCCGCGAGCTCGAGCGCGGCCCGCTGCAGCTTCACCATCGCGTGCATCGACGCGGAAGCCGCCAGCCGCACGCTCTCCACCGCCACCCGTCCGCTTCCGTCGCCCGCGGCCACCTCGCGCTGGGCGGCGCGGTCCGCGATCAACTCCGCCTGCAGCGCCCGCACCTTGGCCTCCACCGCGTCGCGCGCCGCGCGGGCCTTGGCGACGAGCACCTGCTGCTGGCGCTCCAGCGCCGCGCGGTGATCCAGCACGGGTTGCAGTTCAAACTCGAACTTCATGGCTCACTTCCTTCATTCCTGAACGCTCACTTCCGCACACCCGCCGCGCCGGGGCTGGCCGTCTCGGTCGCGAGCTTCACCCCGCGCGACCGAGTGGCCTCGAAGGCCTCCACATCCGCCGGCGACTGCTTGAGAAAGTCGGTGATCCTCGGGTGATACGCGATCGCCACGTCGGTGTCGGGGCTGCTGCCCTTGGCGTACGCGCCGATCTGCACCAGGTCCTCCACCTCCGCGTAGAGCGCCATCAGCCGCCCCAGTTGCCGCCTGGCCGCCTGGTGGGCCGGGTCGGTCACATCGGTGAAGACGCGTGACACGGAGTCCATCACGTCGATCGCCGGGTAGTGGCCCTTCTGCGCCAGCCCGCGCGACAAGATGAGGTGACCGTCGAGGATGCCGCGGGCCGCGTCGGCGACGGGCTCGGTCATGTCGTCGCCTTCGACCAGGATCGTGTACAGACCGGTGATCGACCCCCCGCCGCCGCCCACCGCCGCGTCCAGCGGGCGGCGTTCCACCGCGCCGGCGCGTTCGAGCAGTCGGGCCATCGCGCTGAAGACGCTGGGCGTGTACCCCTTGCTGGCCGGGGGCTCGCCCACGCTCAGCCCGATCTGCCGCTGCGCGTGCGCGAAGCGGGTGATCGAGTCCACCATGAGCAGCACGTCCTTGCCGTGGTCGCGGAAGTGCTCGGCGACCGCGCAGGCGGTCATGGCGGCGCGGGTTCGCATCAGCGGGCTCTCATCGCCCGTGCTCACCACCACCACGCTGCGTTTGAGCCCCTGCGGGCCCAGCACGTGCTCGATGAAGTCCTTCACCTCGCGCCCGCGCTCGCCGATCAGCGCCAGCACCGCCACGTCGCACGCGGAGTTCTTCGCCAGCGATCCCAGCAGCGTGCTCTTGCCCACACCCGGGCCCGCGAAGATCCCCAGACGCTGCCCGCGCCCCATCGTGCACATGAAGTCGATCGCCCGGATGCCCGTCGCCAGCGGCTGCGTGATCCGCCGGCGGGCCAGGGGTTCCAGCGGCGGCGGGTCCATCGGGCGCGGGCGCGTGTTCAGGACCTCGCCGCGCCCGTCGATGGGCCTTCCCAGCCCGTTGATCACCCGCCCCAAAAGCCCGTCGCCCACGCGGACGATCTGCTCGGCCTGCAGCCCCACAACCGGGTCGCCCGCGCGGATGCCCAGCGTCTGCCCCAGCATCATCACGATGGTGGTCGAGCCGCTGAACCCGATGACCTCGCCCGTCGCCGCGCCGTGCGTCTCTTCATCGCTGGCGCGGGGGAGCATGACCATCGAGCCCATGGGCAGGGGCAGATCGGCGACCAGCACCGTCAGCCCGCGCAGGGCGGTCACCCGCCCCGTCACGCGCACGCCGGTGGCGCGCTTCGCCGCGGCGATCGCCGGCTCCAGGCTCAGCGTTCCCAGCGCGCTCACGGCTTGCCCTCCCCGGGCAGGATGGCCTCGGCGATGCGATCAAGCTGCACGCTGATCGACGCGTCGATCTCGCCCGCCGGCGCGCCCCCGCTCTCGCCCGCTTCGGTGAGCCGGGCGACGCACGAGCCGCGTTCCAGCCCCGCGTCTTCCACCAGTTCCACGTGCTTGACCGCGCCGAACTGCCGCATCAGCGCGGGCAGCGCGCCCTCCACGATCTCGCGGTCCGCCGGCGCGATCCGCAGCGACAGCCGCGAAGGCCGCAGAACCAGCTCCAGCACGCCCGCGACCTGCGCCGCCGCCACGCCCGGGTCGGCGGCGATGGCCCGCCGGGTGACCTTCTCGGCGATCGCCAGCCCGAGGCGGATCACGTCGCGCTGGGCCTCGGCGAGCATCCGCTCGCGGGCCTGGATGAACTGATCGAGCGCGCCCGACCACCCGGCCAAAAGCGCGGCGATCGCCGCCTTCTGCTCGGCGATCGCCGAGGCCCGCCCCTGCTGCACGCCGTCCTGATGCCCGCGGGCCAGACCCTCCGCCAGGCCCTCAGCCCGCCCCACCGCCGCCGCGTCGCTGATGAGCCGGGCGCGCTCCGCCTGGGCGTCGCGGACGATCTGCGCGGCCTGCCTTTTCGCCGCGTCCAGGATCGCGGCGCCCTGGCGCGTCAGATCGCCCAGGTCCAGCACGATCGCGCTGCGCGCGGCCTCCGTCGAGTTGACACCTTTGATCAGCGCCATGGCCAGCCCGCCGCCAACTCCACGCCCCCCACTCCCCACGCACTACGCACTACGCACTACGCACGGCCCACGCCTACACGAGCAACTCGCCGCCGCCGCCGCGGCCGCCGATGACGATGTCTCCCGAATCCTCGAGCCGGCGGACGATGTCGACCACGCGCTGCTGGGCCGCCTCGACGTCGCTGACGCGGACGGGGCCCATGAACTGCATGTTCTCCTTCACCATCGCCGCGGCGCGCTCCGACATGTTCTTGAAGATCTTGGCCTGCAGGTCCTCGCTGGCGGTCTTGAGCGCGAGCGTGAGGTCGTCGTTGTCCAGTTCCTTCAGCAGCGTCTGGATGCCCTTGTCGTCCACGAGCTTGATGTCCTCGAAGACGAACATCAGCCGGCGGATCTGCTCGACCAGGTCGGGGTCCTCGGTCTCCAGCCCCTCCATGATCGACTTCTCGGTGCTTCGGTCGGCGAGGTTCAGGATCTCCGCGACCGTGGGGATGCCCCCCGCCTTCTCCATGCTCTGCATGAGCATGCTCGACAGCCGAGACTCCAGCCCCTTCTCCACCTCGCGGATCACCTCGGGGTTGGTCTGCTCCATGTTCGCGACGCGCTTGATGACCTCCAGTTGCTTCTGCATGGGCAGCCCGCCCAGGATCTCCGCCGCCTTGTGGTGAGGGAGGTGGCACACGATCAGCGCGATCGTCTGCGGGTGCTCGTCCTGGATGAACGTCAGGAGGTTCTCGCTCTCGGCCTTCTGCAGGAACGAGAAGGGCGACTTCTGAACCTGCGTCTGGATCTGCTGCAGCACACGCTCGGCGGTCTTGCTGTCCAGGCTCTGCTTGAGCAGCACCTGGGCGTAGTCCAGCCCGCCCTCGTTGGCGTACTGGCTGGCCATCGAGACGTTGTAGAACTCCTCGACCACCGCCTGGCGCAGCCGGTCGGGCACGCGCCCCAGGCCCGCCAGTTCGCGCGTGACCTCCTCCACCGCCTCGGGCGTCATCTGCTTCAGCAGTTCGCCCGCGATGTTCGCCTCGAGCGTGAGGATCAGGATCGCCGCCTTGGTGATCCCTTCCAGTTGCGCGGGGTCTTCGGGCAGTTTGTCGCTGGGTCGGCGGGGCATGGGTGGGCTCATCGATGCTCAGGGGCGAAGCGCCCCCGGGCGGGGCTCAGGTCTCCTCGGAAGACACGATCCAGCGGTTCAGCAGCTTGGCCGCGTCGCCGGGGGCCTTCTTCACCATCTCGGTCACCGACTCGAGCATCTTCTTGTTGCGCAACTCCTGGTCGTCGAGCTCGATGCCTTCCATCGCGGTCTGCGTCTCGTCGGCCTCGCCCACCACGTCGCTGGTGCCCTGCAGCGCGGGCGGCAGGCCCACGATCTCCTCGGGCTTGGGCAGCACCACGGGCTTGGCCGCCTTGCGGACGATGAGCATCATCATCCCCAGCGCCACCACCGCCAGCGCGCCGAGCATCACGTTCTTGATCAGCCCGCTGCCCAGCAGCGCGTCCACCATCCCGTCCCCGCCGCCGCCCCCGCCGCCCATCCCGGCCGCCATCACCCCGCCCGAGCCCACCACCGCCAGGTTCAGCGGGACGGGGATCATCGAGACGGTGACCACGCCGGGCACGGGCTGGGCCGCCGCGCCCGACTCGCCCGCCATGGAGGTCTCCACCAGCGGGGCGATGTCGGCCTGGATGCGGGTCCGCTCGCGCGCGAACTCGTCTTCGAGTTGCTGGGGCGTGGGCTCCTGGGCCGGCGTCGCCGATCCGTCGGTCGCCGCTTGGCCCGCCGGGGCGTTGCGGGCTTTCCAGAGCGCCGCGACATACTCGCGCGGGACGTTGATGGTGACGTTGATCTTGGTGGGCATGCCGCGCGGGTCGACCACGCGGTCCTCGCGCTTGCCCAGGCCAACCGTGAACTCGGTGTCCGCGGACTCCTCGGTGCTCGACGGCCCGCCCGCCGCGCCCGACCCGGTGTTCACGTCCGCCGCCACGTTGCTGCGGAGGCCCGGCTCGGCGCCCTGCCCGCCCGAGCCCGCGCCGCTCACGTTGCTCTTGGTGTTCTCGCGGCTCACGATCGACACGCTCCCCGAGCCCTGGGGCAGCACGCGGGTCTCGACCGAGTCGGTCCGGCGGATGTCCACCTGCGCGTTGACCGCCACCACCACCCCGCGGATGTACGCCAGTTGCTGGATCAACTTCTCCTGCACCCGCGCCTCAACCTGCGTCGCGTGCTCGAAGTAGTCGCTGGCGCTGGTCTCCTGGGGCGAGCGGGCGGAGAACTGACGGCCCGTCGTGCCGTCGATGACCTTCACATCCGTCACGGCCAGGCCCGCCTTGGCCCCCGCCACCGTCGCCGCGATCGCCTCCACCGTCTCGCGCGAGAGCCCGCGCCCCGGCTCGGTGAAGACCACCACGCTGGCGGTGGGCTTGCGGTACGCCATGCCCAGGCCGATCGGATCGGGGGCCTCCAGCATCACCTTGGCGGACTGGATCCCGCGGAACTTGCCGATGACCGACTCCAGCTCGTTCATCAGCGCGATGTTCAGGTCGGTGTCATTCTGCGCCTTGGTGCTCATCCACGTGCGCGACGCCGCGAGGTTGCTGAACAGCAGCCGGGCCGAGTCCGCCGGCAGGTTGCCCGACTCCGAAAGCGCCGCCAAGACCGCCGGACGCTGCTCCACCGGGACCATCAGTTTGCCGCCCTCGGCCCGGTAGGTGATGTTCATCGAGTCCAGGAACGACTTGGCCTTCGCCTGCTGGTCGGCGGACACGCCGGGCATGAGCTCGACCATCGACGTGCGCCCGGCCGACATGGCGACCACCACCAGCGCCAGCGCGGCGACGACCACCAGCGCCATGATCAGCGCTTTCTGGGTCAGCGTGAGCGTGCCCAGTTGCTTCCCGATGGTGGCCAGCATGCGCCGAAGGGCGTCCATGGCGCTTGGTCCTCCTGACCTGTGTGTGCACGGCGCGATCCATCACGCCCGCGAGATGGGGAGACCCGCCTCGCTCGCTAAGGGTCGGACCAAACACCGCCCCACCTGCAATGTTGACGCGCAACCCCTGCCGCCCCGCGCAATCCCTGCGCCGCCGGCGTGTCTTCAGCCGTTCGCTTGGCCACTTGGGGCTTCGACCGCTTCGCTAGATGCGGACCTGCTTCACCTCGTCATACGCCGCCTGCACCTTGTTGCGCAGGGCCAGCAGCATGCGGAACGCCGTGTCGGCCTTCTGCGTCGCCAGCAGCACGCCTTCGAGGTCCTGCCGATCCCCCACCGCGAAGTCCTCCGCGGCCTTGGCGGCTTCGTTCTGCAGTTTGTTCACTTCCTCGATCTTCCCGATCAAGGTCTGCGCGAAATTGGGCTGATTGGGGTCATTCGCCGCGCCGGGACGCTGCGCGCCCGGGCCCGTGAGGGGGCCCATCGGGCTCATCGCCCGGTTCGCTCCGCCCGTGTTGATCAACCTCAGTGGGTCCGACATCGTGCCACCTCCGCGGTCCGCCCCCACTCCTCCGGGAGCGGCGTCGCGTCAAGGAGTCTATCGGCTGCTTCAAGCCAGCAGACGCAGACCCGCCGCCGTCATTTGCTTGGTGGCCTCCGCCGCCATGACGTTCGCTTCGTAAGCCCTGGTCGCTTCCAGGGCGTTGATCTGTTCAATCACCGGGCTGACATTCGTTCGCGCCACGTAGCCCGCCAGCGGGCCCGACTTGTACGCCAAGGGCGAATCCGGGTTGAACTCCCCCGGCTGCGCGGGCGACTCGTCGATCAGGATCGCCGCGACCTTGACGCCGAAGGTCTGGCCATCGCGCGCGGGCTCTCCCGGGGCCAGCAGCACCGTGCGCCGCTTGTAGGGGTTGATGTTCCCGTTTGCATCCAGCACCGCGTTCTGGTTGGTGATGTTGGCGGTCGCCACTTCCAAGCGGGTGCGCTGGGCGATCATGCCGCTCGTCGAGATGTCGAATGCGCCGTACATAAGTCATTCACCAGCAAACACTTACACCCGCTCGGAGATCGCGCTGCGCAGCACCTCGTAACGCGAACGCAGCAGATCGGCCGAGATGCGGTAGGCCGTCGCGTTCTCCACCAGATCCTGGGCCGCCCGTTCCAGATCGCGGTTGTTTCGGTCGTGGAAGAGGTACCCCCGGTCAGGAGTAGACGGATTGAACCGCAGCGTGCCCTGCGGGCCGGGGGTCACTTCGTCGGTCGACGAGATGTCCAGTTCGCCCTCGGCCCCGCCACCTTTTTGCCGGCGGGCGTGGACGGCCTCGCGGAGGGCGGCCTGGAAGCCGCTGACCGAGAGGTCGCGCATCCGGTAGTTGGGGGTGCTGAAGTTGGCGATGTTGCCGGCGATGACCCGCTGCCGCGCGCCGGCGAAGCGCATCATCGCTTCCAGAGCGGGGATGGCACCCGAGTTGGTGAGTTCGCCGAGCACGCCTTGAGTACGCAAACGGCGTGCCTGCCGGGCGGGGGGTCAGAGGGCGGCGTCGACCAGCCGCATCTCTTTCCACTTCTTGAGCTTGAGCCCCAGCGTGCGGACCCCGATGCCCAGGGCCTGGGCGGTCTTCTGGCGGTGGCCGCCCAGCTTCTGGAGGGTCATGACGATGGCGTCACGCTCGATGTCTTCGAGCACGCGCCCGGCGATGGTCACCGACTCGCTGTCGGGCTTGGGCTCGTGGACCTCGTTATGCCCGTTCAGGCCGTTGGCGTGCCCATTGGCGTGCTCGACCCCGGCGGCGGGGGTGGCGGGGCGGAAGCCGTTGACCACCACCACGCTGGGCTGGTGGCGGGTGGCCTGGGTCGTCAGCCAGGGCTCCAGGACATCGCGCGTGATGACCTCGGCCTTGGAGAGCACGACGGCGCGCTCGACGATGTTGAACAGCTCGCGGACGTTGCCGGGCCAGGCGTAGTGCTTGAGGGCGGCGACGGCTCCCTCGTCAAACCGCATGGGCCCGCGCCCGTCGCGACGCGAAACCTCGAGCAGGAAGTGCTCGGCGAGGGCGGGCACGTCCTCCAGCCGGTCGCGCAAGGGCGGCAGGTGGATGGGCAGGACGTTGAGGCGGAAGAAGAGGTCCTGGCGGAACTCGCCCTTGGCGATGGCCTTGGGCAGGTCCTGATTGCTGGTGGCGATGACCCGCACATCCACCCCGATGGAGATGGAGGAGCCGACGCGTTCGAAGCAGCGTTCCTGCAGAACCCGCAGCAGTTTGGCCTGGATGCGGGTGGGGACCTCGCTGATCTCGTCGAGCAGGAGCGTGCCCCCGTCGGCGAGTTCGAAGCGACCCTTGCGGAGCTTGTCGGCCCCGGTGAAGGCCCCGCGCTCGTGCCCGAACAGCTCGCTCTCCAGCAGGCTTTCGGAGAGGGCGGCGCAGTTCACGCCCAGCAGGGGCAGGCTCTTGCGCGGCGAGCACTCGTGGATCGCCCGGGCCACCACTTCCTTGCCCGTGCCCGATTCGCCGCAGATCAGGACCGTGCCCTGGCTCTCCGCGACGGCCAGCACCTGCTCCTTGACGCGGCGCATGGCGGGGCTGGCGCCGATGAGGCGCGAAAGCCCGATGGCGGTGGCCGAACCGTTCCGCTTGCTGTGGGCCTCGCCCCCGGCGACCCCGCCCGACTCGCCGGCGTAGCGGAGGATGGCGTTCTCGCGCAGGACCCGCCCGTGCTCGATGGCCCGCTTGACGGCGATGATGAGTTCGTCGCCTTCGAAGGGCTTGGTGATGTAGTCGAAGGCCCCGATCTTCAGGGCCTTGACGGCGGTGTCGACAGTGCCGAAGGCGGTCATGAGGACCACGGGCAGTTCGTCGTCGATCTTTTTGAGCTGCTCGAGCAGCTCCATGCCCGACATGCCGGGCATCTTCAGGTCGGTGACCACGCAGTCCGGACGCTTGCGGGCGACTTCCAGAAGGGCGGCCTGGGCCGAGTCCGCGACCTGGACCTCCAGCCCGGCGCGGGCCAGCGTGGCGCCCACCGAGTCCCGGAGCATCTCCTTGTCATCGACGACGAGCACCGTGCCTGGCATGTGCGATAACCCTCCTGGTGGTCCAATCCACCGGGGCTATCGGATCGCGCAGGGAAGGGACTGCAAATTGTGCGCGACGAACGCTTCCCGACCCGCTCACCGCTCGCCGCGCGGGGACACCGAACCGACGAGCCGGATGGTCGGCGAGACGGGGTCGACGGCGAGCAGCCGGCGGTCGACGGTGGACCCTTCTTCGAGCGTGACGGTGCTGCTCCAGGTGTTGTTGCCCTGGCGCTCGGCGACGACGCTGCCGATGGGCAGGACCTCAAGGTCGATGGTGGCGCGGCGCAGACGGTTGCCCACGTCGAAGTGGAGGTTGATCCAGTCGCGGCGGACGATGCCATCGAGCAGGGGGCGTTCCTCGACGGTGGTGGCCCCGTCCTGGGTGGTGGAGGTGACCAGCCAGAGCACGAAGGGGCCGCGGAGTTCGACGCGTTCCTGGCCGACGACCATGGTCGAGGCGTCGCGGGTTTCGACGGTGACGCGGACTTCGCGATCGTCCTCGTCCACGCTGATGAACTGCACGCGGTTGCCGTCGAAGGGGTTGCGGTTGATGTCGAAGATGGCCTCGCCGGGCGGGGCGGGGTCGAACATGCTGCCGGTGCGGATCATGGAGAGCACGCGGTGCATGACGGTGCGGGCGACCACGTGGGTGGAGGCGGAATCGCTGATGAGGGTGTAGCGCTTGAACATGAAGTCCAGGGCCACCATCATCGAGGTCAGCAGGGTGGCGCTGATGGTGAGGGCCACCAGCAGTTCCACGAGGCTGAAGCCCCGCCGACGCGGGTTGTGCGGGCGTGTGTTCACCAGTCCCTCCCCCCTTCGCCATAGCCGCCCGCGACGGGCTCGGCGGACAGCGGCATCATGAGCCCGTCGGGCATGGGTAGGTTCGGATTCCAGCGGACCTCAACGCGGCCGGCGCCGTAGAAGGGCACCTCGACGCGGTTGGGGTAGGTGACGGGGTCGGGGTTCTCGGTGGGCCCGAAGTCGATGAGCCCGTCGCCGTCGACGTCCCATCCGGCCCGCTTCTGGCCGGGGCGGCCGGTGAGGTCGGGGAGGCTGGCGGGGTTGATGGAGTCGATGGACTCCTGGTCGCCGTCGTCGGTCTTGCCGAAGTAGCCGAGGGTGACGTTGTAGTTGGCGGGGTTGCCGACGGGCTGGCCGTACTGGCGCATCTGACCCTGCCCGTACTCGGGGTTGTAGGTGGCGACGATGGAGCCGTCGATCTTGGTGTTGCCGCGGACGTCGAGGACGCCGGCGATGATGGTGCCGGAGAGCTGGACGTTCTGCTCGCGGTTGAGGGCGATGTCGGGGTGGGTGGCGGTGGGCGCGTTGAAGTGACCGACGTCCACGGAGTAGTGCGGGAGCATGAGGCTGCTGCGCTCGATGGCGTCCATGTCCTCTTCACGCGGGTTCTTGGACGAATCGGTCGGGTGCTTCTGCATGAAGCGGGTGGAGCCGGTGAACTGGACCTTGTTGCGGATCTGCGTGAAGGCCTGGGGCTTGGCGGCGGCGACGCTGCCGATGAACGTGCAGTTGTGGAAGCGAACGTTGTTGGACCGCAGCTTGGTGTCGCGGGCCGCGCCGCGGAGCCAGGTGCCGTCGGGCGCGAGGGGCGGGTCGAGCAACTGGCTGTAGTTGGACGGACGGTTCTGCAGCGGCAACTGGTCGTAGAGCGACTTGTCCTCGACGGGGACGGGCTGGGGCTCGGTGGCGCCGGTGCCCTGGAGCCGCCCGTATTCCTGCCACAGTTCGTGGGTGTTGCTCGGGTCGGTGTCGATGACGGTGACGCCGATGAAGGTGCAGTTGACGAACAGCCCGTTGTTGCCGCGGGGGATGGTCACGTTGGTGAAGGTCATGTTCTCGTAGCGCGGGCGGATGTACCAGTCGGCGAAGGACGGGGTGCCGATGGGCATCGATTCCCACTTGTTGGCGCCGGTGAGCGTGCGGTAAGTCGCGTTGTCGAGGTTGGCGGGCAGGTAGCGGGGCTGGGTGGAGCCGCGGGCGCGGGTCTCCACGAAGGTGGAGTTCACGCCGTTGAGCGGGACGGTGCCGGCGGGCAGGCCGCGCTGCGCCTCGACCTGACGGGCGAATGACCGCGGCATCAGGTTGCCCGACTGGTCGGTGTTGGGCTCGCCCTTGGCGGCCATGGTGGCGGCGGCGGCGGTGAAGGAGTTCTCGTTGAGCGGGGGCAGGTCGCGGTCGGAAGCGCCGTAGCGCTGCGACCCGCCGCGCGAGGAGGCAACGATCGGTCCCTGCAGAGCGTCGGTGAGGACCTCGCCCTGGCCGGATCGGAAGGTGCGGCCGCTGGTGATGTTGGTGGACGACGCGCGGAAGAGCAGCCGCCCGTTGACCTTGGCGTAGCGGTCGCGGAAATCGAGCACGCCGTCGGCCCAGCCCAGAGCCTGGTCGCCCTGGTCCAGCAGCGACTCGCCCGAGTCCCAGACGCCGTTGAAGTTGGTGTCCTCAAAGCCCAGGATGCCGTTGCGGTTGCGGTCGGGGCTCAGGCGGTCGATGAGCAGGGCCAGGTCGCGGTCGAGGTCAAATTCGGTGGCGAGGGTTTCGTTGGCGGTGTCTTCGCGCACGGCGTCCCAGAGCGCCACCTTGCCGTCGCTGTTTCGGTCGAAGTGGTTGAGGAAGATGTCGTAGTCATCGACGAAGCCGTCGCGGGTGGCGTCGTCGAAGGACTGGTTATTGCGCGCGGCCTGGCCGGGCTCGTACTCGGGGATCGGGCTGGGGAAGCCCTGACGCTCGCGGCTGTGGGTGGGGCGCAGGCGCATGTCGCCGTCGGCGTCGAAGGCCCGCACGCCCGCGTAGAAGTCGCGGAGCTTGCGGTCGAGCGTCGCGTCGATCCCGAAGAAGTCGGAGCGGATGATCAGCGGGTCACCGTTCTTGAATCGCAGTTCCTTGTCGGTGCGGGCGGGGTTGTTGTCGTCGCCGCCGTACTCGGCCCCGATGTCGCCCGTGACGTTCACGTTCTTGCCGATCATGAGGCGCGAGGGCCCGCCCAGGGCCTGGCGGTTGCGCTTGCTGATGCGGAAGTCCTGGTAGATGGTGCGGCGGACAGCCTGCCCGCGACCCTCGCTGTCCACGGTGTACATGTAGCCGGAACCCTCCGACGACACCGAGGAATAGCCCGTGGAGTACACGCGGATGGTCACGCCGTCGTCCATCGGGGCGTACTCGATCTGGTACGCGGAGGGCGCCGCGCCGGCCTGGTCGGCCGGGGCCTCGATCGCGATCGGCGGGGTGAGCAGCCAGTTGGAGATCCTGAACTCCTCGGGCGCGCCCGAGGGGCGGCTGCGGACGGTGGGGTCGGTGACGGTGTTGATGCCCCGCGCGACGTTCTGGTCGGCGTCGTGAAGGTAGATGAGCGCGGCCATGATGCCCGCGGGCTCGGCCGGCTCGGAGATCCCGAACCGCGACGGCGGGAGCGGACGCTGGTAGAGCGAGGAACTCACCGAGCCGTCCCACAGCGCCAGGCCCAGGTCACGCGAGATGCGACCGGGGGAGATGATGAACCGGCTGGCGGCGTCCTGCAGGCGCTGGGCCCCCACTTCCAGCCCCGTCTCAGCGGCGGCGAGCGCCTTCTGAACGTGCAGGTGCGTGGACGCGGTGCGCAGGTTGCCCTTGGCCGAGATCGCCATGGCGATGCCCAGCGTGCTGAAGAGCACCATGAACATCATCGCGAGCACGCTCACCACGCCGCGCTTGGAGAGTTTGCGCATGCGCCGAGCCTTGCCGCGCCGGTTGATCGTGTTGCCTGACATCGTCCACACTCCAAGCGCCTCCGCCGTCGATCCTGCCTGCCCCCGATCCTCACGCCATTCAGCTCACGCCCGCGTCAAGGCTGCACCCAGGTGAGCACCGCCATCTCCCGCGGCTGGGCGTCAAACGGCCCCTGGTAGCGGACGGTGACGGTGACCCGCAGCGGGTAGTCGGCGACGCCGATCTCCGGGCGCGAGCCCGAGGCCTGCTCCCAGTAACTGCGCGCCAGCATATTGGCCGGGTTGGACATCGCGACCTTCTCGACGCGGATGGACTGGCTCCAGCCGATGAGCGGGACGGGGTTGCCGTCGTCATCGAGGATGACCTCGCCCTCGACGGTGGTGGCGGGGATGATCCGCCCCGCGCCGTCGATGGGCCCGTCGAAGGTGCCGCCGGCGCCGAAGGTCACGCTGTCGTAGTCGTCCAGATCGTCGTAGTTCACGTACGAGGGCACGGCGCGGTCGCGGCCCTCTTCGGCGCCCCAGTTGTTCACGCCGCCGTTGCCGTCGAGTTCAAGGGGCGTCTGGGGGTCGTGCCGCGGGAGGCCGCGGAGGCGCTCGCGCAGTTCACCGGCGAGGTAGCTGGCGCGGGCGGACTCGCTGGACCAGTCGTTGGACCGGGTGAAGGCGGTCTGGGCCTCGACCAGGGCGAGCACGCCCACCGCGAGGATGACCGTGGCCATCGCTGACTCGAGCAGCGTGAAGCCTCGGCGGGCCGCCCGGGCGCGCGGCGAGGGCCGCCGGGTTCCCGGACCTTGGGGCGCGATCGGCTGGTTGGTCGGCATCGGGCGCATGACACCCCGCTCCTGGCCGGGGGGACGACGCCGCCTCGTGGCGAGCCCCTCGGTCGCCTTCAGTATCGATTACTTCACGATCGAACTCATCTTGAAGATGGGCAGGATGATGGCCATCGCGATGAAGCCGACCACAGAACCCATAAGGATGATCATGATGGGCTCGATCATGGACGTTACGGCCTTGATCTGGTCCTTTAACTGCTTGGCGTAATAGGCCGAGATCTCGTCGAGCACCTCGCCGAGCTTACCGGACTCCTCGCCCGCGCTGATCATCTGGACCACGGCCTGGGGCAGCAGCTTGCTCTTGGCGAGCGGGGCGGTGATCTTCTTGCCCTGCTTCACCGAGGAGTGAACGGTGCGCCACAGGCGCGAGTACAGCCGGTTGCCCGAGACGTCGCCGGTGATGGCGATGGTGTCGAGGATGGAGACGCCCGCGTTGACGAGCTGACCCATGGTCTGCAGGGCGCGGGAGATGTAGAGCGATCGGAACATGGCCCGCACGACCGGGACGGTGAGCTTCATCTTGTCGAACCAGAAGCCGCCCACCTCGGTCTTGATGAAGGCGATGAACCCCACGATGAGCACCGCCCCGCCGCCGGCGAAGAGGTACCACTGCTGCACGAGCATGTCGGACAGGTTGAGCAGGAAAGTGGTGGCCCAGGGGAGGGCCGACTCCTTGCCCTGGAAGACGGTCTTGAACTTGGGGAGCACGAACGTGAGCAGGAATATGGTGACGCCCACGGCGAGGGTGCCGATGATGCCGGGGTAGATCGCCGCGCCCACCACCATCTTGCGGGTCTCGATCTCCTGGGCGATGTAGCCGGCGATGCGGTCAAGCATGGAGGCGAAGGAGCCGGACATTTCCGACGCGCGGACCATGTTGATGTAGAGGGGGCCGAAGAGCTTGGGATGGCGCGCCAGCGCCTGGCTGAACTGCTTGCCCGACTCCACGTCGGACTTGATCTGCATGATGACCTTCTTGAAGGTCGGGTGGGCGGTCTGATCGGCGATGCCCTCCAGCGCGCTGCGGAGGTTGATGCCGGCCCGCATCATGACCGCGAGCTGCGTGGTGAAGTCCAGCACATGCTTGGACTTGGGCTTGCCCGCGTTGAGCTCGGCCAGCTTGGCCATCAGCCCGGGGCGGCCCTCGGCCGCGACCACCGGGGTGATCTGCGCCACATGCAGGCCTTGCCCGCGGAGCGCGGCGGCCGCCGCCCCGACGGACTCGGCCATCACCACACCGACCTGGGTCTCCCCGCCGGCGCTGCGGGCTTGATAGCGATAGTTCGGCATGGGTCTTTGAGGAAGTGACGGAGTGGCGGAGTGACGGAGTGGCGAAGTGAGGGTTCGCTTCGCTGTCCGCCGCCCGAGTCAGTCCGTGCCTTCCTCCTCCGTTCTGCGGGATTCTGGACCGTTCCCCACTCTGTCACTTCGTTACTTCTTCACTGCGTCACGGCGACACGGCGACACGGCGTCACTCACGCCGCCAGCATGCGCTCGAGCTTGTCGGGCATGTGGGCGCTGGCGATGGCGTCTTCGCGGCTGATCATGCCGTTGAAGAACAGCTCCGCGATGGACTTGTCCAGCGTGCTCATGCCGATGGACCGACTGGTCTCGATCACGTTGGGGATCTCGAACGTGCGCGACTCACGGATGAGGTTGCGGACGGCGGGCGTCGCCAGCAGCACCTCCACCGCGGGCACCATGCCCGGGGAGTCGATGCGGCTGAAGAGCGTCTGGCTGATGACCGCCTGCAGGGTGTTGGCGAGCATCGAGCGGATCTGGTTCTGCTGGCCCGCGGGGTACATGTCGATGATGCGCTCGACGGTCTGGGCCGCGCTGCAGGTGTGCAGCGTGCTGAGCACCAGGTGCCCGGTCTCGGCGGCGGTGATGGCGAGCTGCGTGGTGTCCAGGTCGCGCATTTCGCCGACGAGGATGATGTCGGGGTCCTGACGCAGGGCGTGCTTGAGCGCCGAGGCGAAGGTGGGCATGTCCGCGCCCAGTTCGCGCTGCTCGATGAGGCAGCGGTTGGACTGGAAGGTGTATTCCACCGGGTCCTCGAGCGTGATGATGTGCTTGCGGTAGCGCTCGTTCATCGCCTGGATCATCGCCGCCAGCGTCGTCGACTTGCCCGAGCCCGTGTCGCCCGTCACCAGCACCAGCCCGCGGGGCAGATAGGTCAGGCGGGCGATCACCTCCGGCAGGTTCAGCTTCTCCAGCGGCGGCACCTTGGTCTTCACGATTCGCATCGCGAAGCCCAGCGCGCCCTTCTGCATGTGCGCGTTCACGCGGTAGCGGGCCAGGCCCTCCGCGAAGTACGAGAAGTCCGCGTCGCGCGTGTCCGCGAACTTCTTCACCGCCTCAGGAGGGGCCATCTGCGTCAGGAAGCCCTCCGCCGTCTCGCGGGAGATGATCGGCATGTCCATCGGCGTCATGACCGTGTGGACGCGCATCACCGGCGGGTGGCCCGCGATGAGGTGGATGTCCGACGCGTCGGCTTCCATGGCCGTCTTGAGAATGTCGATGAGCTTCATGCCCGCCTCCCGGGTGTGTCGCCGGTGGGCCCGCGTCCTCGCGGACCCTGCCCGGCCCGCTTCGGATCGACCCGCGGCGCACCGCGCTTGACGCGCAAGACCGGGGGCCTCTGACGCGCGTGCGGACTGCGACGACCAGCCAAACCCGCGCCCGGCCGGTGGGTCCGGGAACCCCCCGGCCGGCGGGGCCGCGGTTATCGCGACGTTTCTGGGCAAACGGGTGGCCCCTGGTTATCCCTCCGGTAAACTCATGATCTCTGGGTGGTTCAAACGGAGTGACCGATGCACCAGCCTCGCCCCGCCGCGATCGCCGCCCTGGCCCTGCTCACCCTTGCCGGCTCGCCGGCGGCCGCCCGTGCCGCGAACGACTCGTGGCCCGTGTATGAGTGGCACAACGGCGAGTCCTACCGGATCGAAAAGCGGCTCGAGGCCGACGGGCGCGAAGTGAAGCTGTATCACGGCTCGGGCGGGGTGTTCACACCCGAAGCGCTGCGGGCCCACGTGGCGGCTCAGCCCGCGCGGGTGATCTCTGCGGAACTCGATGCCGCCCTGAGCGGGCAAGAGCCGGTGAAGGTGGTGATCACGCTGCGGGAGCAGCCGGGCGCGCCGCTGTCGCGCGAGGTCCGCGCCGCCAGCCGGGCTCAGCGCGAAGACCTGGCCGCGCAGATGCG
>JALHNL010000072.1 GCA_022843545.1 Phycisphaerales bacterium
GCACTGCAAACGACTTTCCCGACCCGGGTTGACCAAACACAGCGATCGAGAGCGGTCGTAGCGGAGAGGTGCTCGTGTGGACTCGCGACATGTACTGCTTAACGAGATTGCGAACGGAACGCAGCGATTCGATTTCGTCACGATTGATCAGCACGAGCGATCCGAACTCCAGCAGTGGTGCCGCCATGCGAATGCTCGTCGGGGGCGACTCGCGTGGCCGCGTAACAGGCTCCTGCAAGAGAAACGACTTATTGCTGCAGGCAAAGCAATCGTGCGGTCCATGCACTAAATCGAAGCAGGTCCTGCCGATGATGCGGGCATCTTCAGGATCCTTGGTCAGGGACAAATGCTTGTTAAAGCAGGCCTCGTACCCGTTCAGCACGATGAGCATCCCGAGATCAAGCCTTAGCTCAAGGGATCGCTCATCGTCCCGAGTATGCGGGCCGTGCGATGTTGCTTTGGGCAACGTAAGTGCGCTCGGCTTTTGAGGGGAAGTCTCAGGAACACTGGTGCCAGCAGCATCGCGCATCGACTGGTCTAGAATTCTCCATCTCTCGGCTGAGCGGTCTGAGGCACAGAAGTCCCTCGTGCTTGAGCGCTTGTCCAAACGAAGCAACTCGTCGGGAATCCGGATGGTGGCCAAGAAGGGGAACGCATCAGACACCGATGTCTCACGCTGATCCATGAGATGGAACCGCTCGCACCCAGAGGCCCATGCTGTGGCCAGCGCACTCAGTTGAGGCGAGTGGGTGCTCGCAGGTTCACTCGCTTTCGCTTCGGGTTTTGCGATTGGTGCCAAGGGGTATCCATTGTTGAACAAGACGATGCTGGCATGAAGGCCTCGTAGCAGAGCTCGCCCCATGAAATCCGGATCATCCACATCCTCCGCGTTTGCTCCGGGCTTCTGTTCCTTCTCCTGGGTCGTCGCTTTCTGTGCGAGCATCTCCACGAGTGAGGTGATGTAGAGTGACTTGTACCCGGTCATGTCGCCGTGCTCGCCCCGGTCGCGATGCACGCCGTCGCGTGCATCCGGCCATAGTACAAATTGCCCACGCAGCGGGGACTGTGCAACTCCGACCTTCTCGTGCCAGAAGTGAACCGCGGCAACGCACCCAAAGCGAATGATCAAGTGGCGGAACTGCGCAAGACCAGCTAGCGGTGGGAACAACCGAAGCTCGGCGGCAAGCGTCTCAATGGTCATCTCCCAAGAGAGGTGACGACTAATTCCGGCCTGTGCGTGCCTTAGCTGTCGCGAAGAGCACACCACGCACACCTGAGATGCGTGTTTTTGAAGTGTCTTCCACGCCGCGTCATCAAAGCAAACGCCTCCGTTCGCGTTACGGCTTGCTCGCGGTAATAAACCGTCCAAGTTCACAATTGTGGATAACGTGCTCGACTTTTGGGAGGTTGCGAGGCACCTTAAGCACTTATCGAGTGCTTCGCTTGCGTCCTGGTTTCTGCGCCATTCTAGGCCATAGTCAGAGATCAGCAGAAGTTTGCGGTTCGATTCTGATTCAAACCCCCTTGGTGCGCTCCAAAATGGCGACTCCGCCTTGTTCGTGGAGTAGGCCGTTGTACTACGCCTTGCGCGAATACGCGAAGCGATGCGGTACTTGTAGTCCTTCTCGGCGTGTGCGGCCTGCTTTGTTTGGGGGAAGCGCCGGACCACGACTCGCGATGTGACCGGCCACGACGTGCTTTCGGCAAAAGACGCATCTAGAGATACGAGTGGGGCATGGGGTACTTGCTTGTCCGGACTCGATGTCACGCTACTTGCATCTGTGTTCGACGTCTCCGAGCACTGCTTCTGTTTCGGCGGGTCAAGCAAGAGCTTGCGAATCACGGAGTCCATGAAGTGCGCACCGGATGGGACAGCAGAAGCATCTTCCTGCGGCCCTCGCATGTACGCTGGGTCTCGTGCGTGAAGCCCGGTTGGGTCGGCCTCAAAGGCGACTTCCGTGATGCAGACGTCACCGATCACTCCAACGTGAAGCTTGGCGACCTCAGGAGGCGACGGAGTGGATTGCTGCTGCGGTTGCTGGCTCATGGCAAGAGCATACCAGGTTTGTCGGAAGTCAAGAATGCGTAGCCGCTAGGAGCTTGCGGGCGTTCGGGACGCATATGACTAGCTGCATGCCACGCTGCCATTATCGCGTTGCGACGCGGGTGCCGCGTTCTAAGTCTGTACGGGTCCGGCACGGCTCACTCTTCCGTTGCGCATGATGTCCTCGAAGACGCCCTCGCGCACCCACAGGGTGAACCAGCGGTGCGCCGCGCTCTCGGAGCCGAAGCGGCGCGGCAGGCCTTTCCTCTTGGCGTTGTTGTCGACGCCCCAGAAGATGCCGTGCAGGGCGTCCCGCTTGTCCGTCGCGGGGCGTCCGCACTTGGGGGACACGGGCGCATCGGGCACACGATCCGCCTGCCAGTCCAACTGTTCATCCGTCAGTCGCATCGCCATGCAAGGCTATTCTCGCCCCGACCATCCGCGGTTGCGCGGTTCGGGGATAGCCTCTGCTGAAAGACCTTGATTCAGCAAACCGCGGGATTGCCGATACTATCTGGTACTCTGACCGAGTTGTGGTTTAAAGCCCCATGGGTATCGGGATGGAGTCTGAACCATGAACGGACTCAACGGTTCACCAAGCGAAGCCACAGTTCAGGAGTTGCAGCCGATTGTCGATCTGTTCTTATGCCACAATGGTGCGGACAAGGACTGGGTTGAAGCGCTCGCCGAGCAAGTCGAGTCCGAGACGTTTGAAGGTACGCCAGGCGGACGGCAACTCCGGGTGTTCTTCGATAAGTGGGATATCCGACCCGGTGCCAACGTCATTCAACGGCTAAACGACGGACTCGCGAAGGCCCGCTATGTCGCCGTGATTGTCTCTCCCGACATGGTCGCCGCAGACTGGCCGACACTGGAGTGGACTCACGTCATCGCCGAGGACCCTACCAACCGTCGCGGCCGACTTCTCCCTCTCTTCCTCCGCGATGGCACGGAGAAGGGCGGCACCCGAATCGATTTGCCCGCGCCATTCCGAGTGCTCAACTGGATCGACTTCCGTTCGCCCCAACTATTCAAGCCGTCCTACCTGAAACTCATCACCCAGGTTCGAGATCTAGCGCCGACGCGCGGTCGAAGGCTTCAACCGATGGCCGCGTTCGCCCGCGGGCAGATGCCGGTCATTGCCCCGAAAGAATCAGCAGCACCGGACCGCATCTCCGAGGTCATCCTTGGCAACCTGATCCCTGCGGTGACCATTCCCATGACCGTCTGGAGCGCCCCGACCGCCTGTCGGGAGGAGTCCGAGGTGCGCGCCGTTGTCTGGCCGAAGCCCCGGCCTGAATCACTTGTCGACACAATCACAGGACATCTTCCCGAACCCTGTCCCAAACTACCGCCCCCTCCAGGCTTCACGCTCGCCGATAAGCGCCTGTACACTTTCACCGACCTCGGCGTGCCCGGCAATCGGTTCGCAAAGCCGTGGACCCGACTCGCATCACCTCACACCCGGTGCACTCATGGCGCTCGGACTCGATGCGGTGGAATCTGTACGTCACCCTGCTCAACAAGTGCCTCAAGCAGCACTGCTACGGCCTGCACCTCAGACGCGATTTCAGGGGCAGGTACTTCTTCCTGCCGGCTATGGGTGGAGGCAAACGCAGGCACAGCGGCCGCACCGTCGCCGCTCCCAAGCACAATGACATGACCGGCCAGACGTTCTGGGTTCACCACGGTGCGTTTTTGCAGTTCCAGACGCTGGGAGAGCGCGTGTTCCTACTCATCGAGCCCAGCTACGTCTTCACTTCCAATGGTCGAGAATCGCTGCGTGGCAAAGCCGTCGGGCCGCTGTCGATGCAGTGGACGGGCAAGGAGAAGAACGCCGCAATTCTCCGGCACGTCCGCTTCTGGTCGGGTGTGCTTGCGGTCGACCGCGTCGAGATCACGATCGAGACCGGGGCTGCACCGATCCGTCTCTCCGGGCTGCCGGCAATCGCGCACACGTCATTCGGCTTGGAGTCTGACCACATCGCCATCGGATCGCTCGTGCAGGCGCTGGAGGACGAACTCTCTAAGGTCGCGGCGTCGGTGAGCTTCGAAGAGCTCGCATCTGCCAATAATGAGGGCGATGACGATGATGAATCCCCTGAACCCGTCTAAACGCCCATCTCAATCGCGCCGGCAGTTCCGACCGCCACCGCTCTCACGCGGTACAGTGCTGCTCGACAGACTCCTCCGGGAGACCAAACCGTCCTTCTCCGCATGGCACGTTGCCGAGCCCCGCCTCATATTCGCCGGCCGGCAACAGTGCGAGGACCCCAAGACTGGCCTGACACTGTACGGGCCGGCTGGCATCGACAAGACGCCGCGCCAGACTGTTCGCCTCGGGGTCATCGGCACGGGTGAAACCGTTCAACGGTTTCTCACCTGGCTGGAGTCCGCCCGTTCTCCGATTGCCGCTGGCATGAACCGTCGGGGCGTGGGGTATGACCCGCTACTCGCGCCGGATTTTCCGGGGTTCAACCACAACACCGTTTTCCAGTGCGGCATCGAGACACCTGTAAGGCTCCAAGAGGTGCTCACGCAGCGGGAAATTGAGGCCGCGATTGACAGTCCTGATTTTTCCGCTCGCGTGAAGGGCGTCGTGGACTTGGTCGCGGCACGGCTGGCGGTGCTGGCGGACAGAGAACCGGCTCCCGATGTCGTCGTTTGTGCCATGCCCGAGCTCGTGGACCTTGCGTGTGGCCCGCAGGGACGAGTCGACCGCAAGGTCAATCGGGCGCTAACCCGAACGCAGCGGGCCACGAACCGACTCGAAGCCCGCGCGCGGATTGCGGGGCAGATGCTCCTCGGGTACGATCAGGACGAGGAAGGAAACGCCGCGATTTCAGGATACTGGGACTTTCACAACGCGCTCAAGGTCCGAGCAATGAACCACTCCCTTCCGACTCAGCTCGTTTGGGAGAGCACGCTAACCGGCACACGGAGTACCCAGGACCCCGCAACAATCGCTTGGAACTTCTTCACTGCGTTGTATTACAAAGCTGGCAATGTTCCCTGGGAGCTGGGATTCGACGCGGGTGGAACGTGCTTCGTGGGCGTGACGTTCTACCGCGAATCGCCGGACCCGCAGGCTATGACCCGGACCAGCCTCGCTCAGGTGTTCTCGGAGACCGGCGAAGGGCTGGTCCTCAAGGGTGAGCCTGTTCGCTGGGACAAGGACCGGGACCGCCGCCCTCATCTCTCAGAAGGGGCCGCCTCCCGCCTCATTGCTGAGTCATTGGCTATGTACGAGAAGCACTTCGGACGGGCACCGTCGCGTATCGTCGTGCATAAGACCTCGCGCTACTGGCCTGAGGAACTCAACGGATTCCGGGCCGGATTGGGCAACGTCAAGTCCTTCGACCTGCTCGCCTTGGACCGTCGTGGTATCCGCTTCCTGCGACTTGGCAAGGAGCCGCCCATCCGCGGTACGGTCATCGAGCTCGCGCGTCGGAATTACTTGGTGTATACCCGCGGTTACATCCCGTTTGTACGGGGCTATCCCGGCATGCGCGTTCCCAACCCTCTCGAAGTCGTTGAACACCACGGGGATTCGACAGGAGAGAAAGTCTGCTCCGAGATTCTCGCGCTCACGAAGCTCAACTGGAACAACTGCGGCTTCGCCAGCGGCAGTCCCATCACCACGGCCTTTTCGAAGCAGGTGGGCAGAATTCTTACGGAACTTCCGACGGGACAACCCCGGGAGACCAAGTATCGCTTTTACATGTGATGGCTGTCATAACCTCACATAGTTCCTCGATATCATACTGACAAACAGCAGAAACGGTCCGTGCATCGCGCATCCGGTGATGATCGAGGCACAAGTGTCTGGTATGGCGATGCGGCTATCGGAAGAACAGTTGGACATGCCATGGTCTGGCGGCCAAGGCCGGACCGTGCCTCCGTCCCTCACACCAGCGGCGGGACGTTCTTCCCCTTCCACCACGGCCTGGGCTCCTGCCGGGCGAGCACGCTCCAGGCGGGGTCGCAGGCGACGGTGGGTGACTTGTCTTCGGGGTGATCGGCGGCGGTCCAGCGGACCTTGGGCAGTCGGTACTGCTCGGGGTGGTCAAAGGGCAGGTAGGGCAATTGGCACGAGTAGAGCACCATCGGCTCGCGGTCGGTGCTGAAGGTGTGGACGACACCGCGGGTGAAGAGGAAGACGTCGCGTTCGCGGGCGGGGATCGACCGCACGCTCCGCCCCGTGAAGCGCTCGCACGGATGATCGCTGACGTGGAAGAAGCCGCGACCAGAGCGCACGATGATGAAGCGTTCGGAGTGATCGTGGACGTGCATCGGCAGGTCGCGGGCCCCGGCCTCCCAGCGGAGCTTGGCGACGGCCGCGTCGTGGCCCGGGCCGAGGATGTCGCGGGCGTTCCAGACGGCGCCGCTGACGAGCGGGCTGCCTTCAAACGGGGCGATGAGCTCCAGCGGATGATCGCGTTCCAGGGCGTCAAAGAGCGCCGACGATGACACGCCCCGGCCGGTGCCGCGAAGGCGGCTGAGGAGGGCCAGCGGTGCCCCGCCGCTTGCACGCGGCAATTCCCTCACGGCGGCTTGGGCCATTGTGACCAAAGCCGCGAGCACGCGGGTGCCGAGGGGGAGCTGCCCCTCCGGCATTTGCAGCGATAACCCTGGCAAGGAGATTCCGCTGTTCATTGGCAGCATCGCCCGCTCCCCGTGAAGGTGAGACCGATACATTCTAACCCATAATGGCTTAGATTCAACTGGCTTGGATGCTGTGCCATGGCCAAGGCACGGCGCGAGCCGACCATCTACACGCGCGAGTACCTGTCGCTGCTCAAGCAGCTCAAGGACGCTCGAATCTCGGCTGGACTCAGCCAGACCGATCTGGCGAAGCGGATGAAGCTCCACCAAACCGCCGTGAGCAAGTTCGAGATTGGCGACCGCCTGCTCGATGTGGTACGGCTCCGCCAATGGTGCCGAGCAATCGGCATCGATTTCGTGGCCACCATCAGAGATTGGGACAGCCGAACCGGCTGAGCGTGACCAGTCCACGATTTCGCTTGCGCCCTCCGTCCCCTCCGCCATAGCCTCGCACACATATGCCGAGGAACACCCCTCCCTCGGCGTTGCCCGGAGATTCGTCGTCGCGGTTCGGTGGTGAGGGCCGGGGCCGGCCCGGCCGCGACCTCTACGCCGCCATCACGCAGCAGGTGATCGCCATGCTGGAGAAGGGCGTGGTGCCGTGGCGCTCGCCGATCCTGGGACAGGGCAAAGCGGGCTACCCGATCAACCTGACCAGCGGCAAGCCCTACCGCGGCGTCAACGTCTTCCTGCTCGCCTTCACCGCGTGGGCCAAGGGCTACGAGTCGTCGTACTGGGTCACCTTCCGCCAAGCGCAGGAACGCGGCGGCAAGGTGAAGCGTGGCGAGAAGGCGACCCTCGTGGTCTTCTTCAAGAAGCTCGATCCCGACCCCGAGTCCGACAACCCACGCGAGGTGTACGTGCTGCGGCACTTCCACGTCTTCAACGCGCTGGCGCAGTGCGAGGGCGTCGTCGTGCCCGACGCGCCCAAGTACACGCCCACCGCCTTCGAGCGCATCGCGGCGGCGGAGAAGATCGCGGCGGGCTACCAGGACGGCCCGATGGTCGAGAACGGCGGCGGGCAGGCCTTCTATCGCCCGGGAGTGGACACGGTCTTCATGCCCGAGCCGACACGCTTCGCGTCACCCGAGGCGTACTACGCCACGCTCTTCCACGAACTGGCCCACTCGACCGGTCACAGCAAGCGACTTGATCGGGGGCTCGACAAGGAACTGCGTCCCTTCGGCAGCGCCGACTACGGCAAGGAGGAACTCGTCGCCGAGATGGCCGCCGCGTTCCTCTGCGGCGACGCGGGCATCCATCCGGCGGTGATCGAGAACCAGTCGAGCTACATCTCGGGGTGGCTTGGGCAACTGAAGAAGGACGCCCGCCTCGTCATTACCGCCTCCGGGGCCGCCCAGCGGGCGGCGGAGTGGGTGCGGGGGGAAGGGCCTCCAACGCCTCACGACACTTCTATTGAGCGCGATTAGTCTTCGCCCGCTTCACCTGCTTTGCGAGCGTGGTTATTGATAACCTGCTCGATCAGCGAGACGATCTCCTCTTCATCCATCGGCATCCATCGCAAGCCTACTCGCGACTGCCACATGCGCCGTGTGTCAGTGTCGGCGTTTGCGAAGAACGCGTGCTCGCTCAGCTCGACGCTCGCTGCATTCAGCTCGTCAATTGAAAGGAGCGGATCGGCCGGATTCCGGAGCCCGACCAGGACGTTCTCTGGTGAGATCGGCAGGTAGAAAGAGCGACACTCTGGGCCGAACTTCCAAGGTGCGCCGGTGAGCATCGAGTCCCCTCCAACAGCGACAACCGGACAATCTCCTAGCACGAGCGCGTGCGCGGGATGACTGAGCACTCGCCACTCGATGGGTGCAAGCAGCTCAGGCCCTTCGCGCTGCACCACTAACTTGGAAAGAGCTTGGTTGTGGGCTTTCTTCACGATCGGCGGGAGCTTGGCCTCCGCCAGCAGCGGACCGAGTAGTGCCTGCAAGAGTGGCCCGATGTTCGTGTGCCGAAAGTGCTGCTTCGCGTGCTCACGAATAACCTCGTAGTTAGCGATGAGCACCGCCTGAGTTTCTGGCGGGAGCCCGCTGCGGAGCTTCTCGAACAGAATACTGAACTCTCTGTCAAAGTTGGGCACAAGACCGGCCTTGATCCGTGGATCGTCGCCGTTGTCGCACAGATGAGTGATGAATCGCTCACCCAGACTGCCCAGCGCCGACCGTATCTGCCCAGCACGAGACGCCAGAGAAGCCACCATGTACCAAAGATCGCTGGAGAGCGTAGCGAGCTTCTTGCCCGCATCGACATCGCGAAGCAGATCGGCCCACTCGCCTTCGCGTGCGGCCAGTTCGCCCTCCAGCCCCTCGCTCTCGGAGCCGTAGAATCGCTTTTGCACGCCAACATCTCGCGTGCTCAGCAAGCGCGGCTGATCACTTCTGGTGAACTTCCAAATGAATGCCTTGCCGCCATAGCTTTCGGCTGCGAAGCGGTTCAACAGGAAGCGAGGGACCACGTGATGGCGCTCGCGTTGACCCATCGGCAATGATTAGGTACTTGCCAACGAAGAACAAGGGCCGCCGGGTTCTTGCCCGGCGGCCCCGCGTTGTAGCGTGGGTTGTGGCGTGTAGTCGGGTGGAGGTTAGCCCTCGCCGTCCGCGACGCCCTCGGTCACGATGCCGCCCAGGCGTGAACACCCGCCTGAGCCCTCCTCACGCATCGCCTTCGGCATCCACGCCCTCGCCCGCTCGGCGAGCCCGGCGTCGCCGAGGCTCTTGGGCTCCTTCGCGGCCCGCTCGAAGAGCCCCGCCAACTCCGCGACGAGTTCCGACTTCTTCCGCTGAATCGCCGCCGAGCGGTGGTCGTGACCCTTCAAGGTGCCCAGCAGGTCGGCGAGTTGGAGTTTCGTGTAGCCCGAGAGCCACTCAGCGTCAGGCGTCCACGACTCGCGGACCTGCACCTTCAACTCCTCGCAGAGCAGCCGCACCAGCGGCGTGTCTCGTTGGCCGTGGAAGGTCAGCCGGTCCACGATCAGCACGCAGATCAGCGTGTCGAGTTGCCTTTCCGTGAGGTCCATGAGCATCGCGTACGCCGTGTCCTCGTCCACGCTCGGCGTCGCCGCGAACGGGTCCACGCTATCGAGCCGTTCGATCTGCGCATCCAAGAGCCCCGACGTGAACGTTCCTTCCTCGCTCGCCCGCCGCCCGGTGATGTTGACCTCGGTGCGGATCGCCAGACCATCGGTCCTGACCTTGGGATGCAGGGCCAGCACCAGGAGCCGCTTTCTCGCCAACTTGTCCAGGCTGACGGCTTCCCGCACCGCCAGCACTTCGTGCCAGTACGCATGGGCGAGTTGACGCGGGCTGAGGTCGTCCGACGTGGTCGGCGCTGGCTCGCGTCCCCTTTCGGCGGTCTGGCCCGCGTTGCTGCCGTTGCCGCTCGCTCCCGCCTTCCGACTCTCACGCGGCACCGCATACCGCCGCTCGACCCGACCATCAGTCCCCAGCATGAGAAACACCGTCCCGCGAGCCTTGGTCTCCTCGGCGTACGTGCCCGGATGAGAGGCCATGTACGCCCGCTCCTGCTCGTCGAGGGCCGCGAGTTCATCCGTCAGCCGCACCTCGTCCTCCTCGCTCTCGGCCTGGGTGGTCTCCAACTCCTCCCGCCGCTTCCGCCACTGCTCCAATTGCTTCCGCACCGCCTTGTCGTACTCGCACGGGGCCGCGTCCATCCGGTAGAGCCGGTCCTGCACCTGCGAACGCTCCGCGATCACCACCTCGGCCCAGCCCTCTTCGAGGAGTTCACCCCGGAGGGACTCCAGCGCCTCGGCCTGCTGCCGCATGAACGCCGACCTCTCCACCAGCACGCTCCCGCCGAAGAGGTCCTGGCTCACCGCCGAGGGCTCAAGCGTGCTCATGTCGAAGAGGGCGTGCGTCGCGTCGATCCAGTCATGCTCGATCATCGCCCGCACCTGCTTGGCGTCTCGCGGCTGGCCGCTCAGTTCGGCCCACAGTTCCGCCTGACGCTCGACCGGCACGGCACAGAAGGCCTCCGCCACCGCCAGCGTGACGCGGTTCTCCCGCAGGGCCCGCTTCACCGGCTGGCACAGCCCCGCCAACTTCATCCGCTGCCGCACGTACGTCTCGCTCACGCCGAAGGAGCGGGCGATCTCGCCCGCTTCTTGCCCCTGCTCGCGGGCCAGCGTGGCGAAGCACACCGCCTCGTCGAGCGGGTGCATCGCCTCACGGACGAAGTTCTCCGCGAGGCTCAGCGAGAGCACCTCGTCCGGTTCATCCACCGACCGCACCACGCACGGCACCTTGGCGTCCTCACCGCGATGCACCTCCCGCAAGGCCGCCAGCCGCCGGTGACCCGCGATCACCGTGTACGACTCCTCGCCGGTCTTCTGCACCACCAACGGCTCGATGAGCCCGTGCGACTTGATCGACGCCACCAACCGCTGATGGGCCTCCCGCCCGGCCTTGACCTTGCGGGGGTTGATCTTCGAGCCCGACAACTGCGAAAGAAGGATGTTCACGATTCGCTCCTGCGACTCATGACGGGCTTCACTCCGGCCAGGCCCCACACGGACCCGGCAGGCTTTCGGAGTGGCCGCCGTCGCAGGAACCGGCGGCTACTCCGAAAGCACCCACCCCCCACCCGGCGGCGGTCCGGGCGGCGCCAGCGGTCAAGCGAGAGGAGTGACAGGCCGTAGCGGCGAGGGCTCTACGCGCAGCCCATGAGCCCGCAGTCAGCGGGCAGCAACACAAGCCACTTCAGCATCCTCATTCGCGAGTCTTCGCTCGCCGCGCTTGGCACGACGGCAGCGCCGCACCGCCAGCCGCCCGGCCCGCCGACGGGTCAGCCCGCCCCGGGGCTTCGCGGGGCGGAGCGGATGTGGTCTTGAACCACACACACCGATTCCGAGTCTTGCGCGCCCGCTCTTACCGCGGAGCGGGCGCGTCCACGTGCTCGGCATGGAGCCGCTGGATGATCACACTCTCGGTTTGCAACCGGGACCGCGCGAGCACGACGTTGGCGTCGTCCTTGAATCGAGCCAGATCAACACGCGGTGTTCGACCGGAATTCTCCACCGCCAGGCCTTGGCTGAGCACGAACCGGTCACGTTCGGAGAGATTGAGCACCTTGTACTCATCGGGCACGATCCACGACTTGTTGGCGTTGAACCGGCGTACGGTCTCCCACTGCTCCGCCGTCAAGAGCGGCGTGATGACCTGCCGGAACTCATCTAGAAGCGTCTGCCGCGATTGCGTAGCGCGGGCTAGACGGACTTCGTCCTTGGCGCGGGTGTACTTGGCGACATCCGCGTCCAGCACCATGATGGCGTGCCGGCGGTCTCGGTCGAAGTTCAGCCGCGCGATAGCCACCAGCGCGTCCACCGTCTGGGCTTCCACGCCCGCGATAGCCAGTGAGCGGGGCGTGATTCCGAGCCTTGCAAGAAACGCGGTCACTTCGCCGTGCGCTGAGACTTCGGGGAGACGCCGCGCCGCCTCCAGCACTTCGGCCTCGACATCGGCGAGACCTCCGGTGGAGGAACTGGAAGCCAGAACAGCCGCGAGCGCGACCAGTCCTGGGGTCACGGCGCAAGCGGCGACAACAACAAGCCGGGGACGCTTCATGGGAGTTCTCCAGTGAAGACCGTACCAATCTACTCGCTCTACGCGGACATCGCAAGTGGTGATGCGAGAGAAGCGAGGATTCCCATTCAGCAGTGTCTCCCCGGGGATCGCCCCGGGCCTTAAGGGAGTCCGCGATACAAAGTTCACAAAATCACCGGAACCCCTCTTGCACTCTTCAACGGATATGGCGAGACTGACGCCAATCTCTTTGTGCGCGAGGTGTGCCGTGAGCAACTCCGTATTGTCAGTGCTGGTTGCTTGTTCCCGAGCTCTGATGTCGCGGAAAGGGCGGCCGCGGCCGCCGATGCGGGGCACGGCGGCGTCGGCGTTGTCGGCGAGCCTGTTCGCGCTCGGCGCGACCGTGATGCTCGACGGGCAATCCGCCTTGGGTGAACCGACACGGGCGATCAGCGCGATTGACCAGCTCACCGGATGCCCTCAGGGATCGGGCTTCGCCTCCGCATCGGGGAATCAGCAGCGAGTCTCACCCCTGGCCAATCAGGCCGGGACGCGGATCGACGGGGTCGAGATCGACCCGATGCCCTTCGCGCCTTTCTCGTCCAATGAGTACGACGAGCGCTGCCTGATGTCGCGGATGATGGGCGACATCGACCTCATGAACGGGGCGTACACGCCGCACGTGGCCGACATCCGGCTCTCCAGCCCGGTGGGGCTGTACGTCATCGCTCGTTCCTACAACCCCGTGCAGCGTAACGGTGGCTCACGACACGTCAGCGACGGGCTTCAGGGCAACAACTGGTTCCAGACCGGGCTGCCCTACATCGCCGAACTCAGCCCCTGCGGCGACACGGGCAGCTCGTCGCAGGGCGCTCCCGAGATCGCTGATTGCCCTGTCGACGAGCCGTGGCTCGGCTGGCCAATCGTTTCCGGTCCCACATACCACGTGGAGCGGGGGCCGGAAGTGATTTCGCTGGTTTGGGGCGCCGGCAGCCATATCACGCTCAGACAAACAACCACGTTAATGGACATGCAGGAGAGCAACCCCACCGGCATGGTGTGGTGCTACGACCCGGCGGAGCCGTACTCGCCGCTTGTTCCCGCTCCGGGCGGCGCCGCGCAGACCCAATGGGAGGTCTATCGCACGGTCGGTGGCCCGTTTGCATTCGCGGTACGCCGGCCCTCCATCGTGCGGGAGGTGCTGTATGACGAACCAGGTGACCCAGGGACTTGCCTTGCCAAGTGGCGGGTGTGCCGAGACGAATACGTCCTGTTCGCGCTGGACGGGAGCCGTCACCACTTCGTGGGCACGCGGCTGGTCGGGTCGGTGGTCAACCCCTTCACCCCGAACGACGCGGGCAAGCACATCTCGTCCACGTTCCCCGACGGAAAGAGCCGCACCGGCTGGGGCAGCCCGTCGGGCGTCACTGACACCGCCGGCAGGACCTACACCTTCTCGTACAACACCGCTGGCCGGCTGTCGGGTGTCGACGTCACGGGCGTCAAGAGTGTTGAGTACTCGTACTACATCGGCTCCTCGTCCCCGCACGGCTCCGACAACGATCTGAAGCTGGTCAAGATCAGCACGCCCGTGGAGAACGGGACGCTGGAGGAGTACACCTACTACCGCTACTACAAGGACAGCCTGAACTCGCTGATCAAGATGGTCGTCGAGCCCGAGGGCGTGCGGCGGTTCCTGGCCAGCGGCCAGACCCTCGGCACTCTGGAAACGGTGTCGGACGATGACCTCCGCCCGTACTCCAGCTACAGCTTCGATTACGCCAGTGATTACGCGGGGCGGCCGCGGATCAGCAAGGTCATCATGGACGGCAACTGCGGCTGCGCGTCTTCGGCGTCGGGCACGTTCTACTTCGCGTACGCCTTCGATAGCGCCACGCAGGAGTCGATCACCACGATCACGCAGCCCGACGGCAGCCAGATGATCCGCTGGTTTGATCGGTTCGGTCAGCCGCTCTCCTCCGCCACCGTCAGCTCCACAGGGGATGCCTGGGCGACCAAAGTCACCCGCGACGCTCTGGGCTTCGTGGAGACGGTCCACAGCCCGGCCAACTGCCAGTACAACCCGGGCACCGGGACGATCTCGACGTTCCCAAGCACGGGTCTGGTCACGAAGTACGAGCGCTTCACTACTTCGCCCAATCTCACCCTCACGGGCCTGCCCAAGGCGGTGCTCCTGCTCGAAGGCGACGCCGACGCCACGCCCGACAAGGTGGCCGAATGGGACTACGACTCTCGGGAGCGGGTCTTTGATTACGTCGGAGGCGCTGGCATCTGGGAGCCGACGATCCCCGTGGTCTTCCGCACCGCGGCCAAGACCTTCCCCAGCGGCACGGCAATCACGACGCAGTTCCAGCGGACCTGGTGGTCGGGCGTCCCCACGGATGCCCAATTCATCCGCGCCAAGGCGATCACCACCGTCCTGCCCGCGGTTAGCACGGGGAGCAACGGGTCCGGCTCGGTCACCAGCGCGGCGGCTTATCTCCGTGTCGACGGCAGCGTGGCGTTCACCCAGGACCCCAGCGGGGTCATCTCGTACAACCAGCGCGACACCAACGGGCGCACCGTCCGCACGATCACCGATCTCAACAGCGCTTCGGGCGGCTCGATCCCGGACAGCCCCGGCGGCTGGGGGCTGACCACGCTCCCCGCCGATGGGCTGAATGTCGAGCGAGAGATGAGCTACGACGCGCAGGATCGCCTGATCTCCCGCACCGAGCCCGACTACCTCAACGGCACGCGCACCTCCAGGTACGTCCACGCCAAACTCGTGGACAACCGCCGGGCCAGCATCGCCGTGCCGCTGACCTCGGGGGCGACGTCGTACGGCCCGATGAGCTACAGCGTCATCAACCTCGCCGGTAAGCCGGAGTTCAGCGGCGCGATCCGAATCGGGTCGAGCGGCGTCACCGCGGCCACTTCGACCTGGATCAACGCGGGCTCGGGGGCTCCCGTGGATCCGCTCGCGGCGCTCTCCACCACCTTGGCGGGCGCAGGCGGGGCCGACGTGGCCCAGGTCTCGCAGAGCTTCTACAGCGAGTCCGGCCATCGCCTGCTCAAGTCCCGCTCGTACCACACCCAGGTCGCGACGCTCAGTCCTTTCACACCGGGCGCGCCCCCGCTGCCGTTCGATGAGTCGACCATGACTTATGACGTCATGGGACGAGTGGAAACCACCACCAACCCCGCCGGCACCGTGAACATGAGCAAGTTCGACGCCCTCGGCCGCGTCGTCGAGCGCTTCACCGGCGTGGGCACGGCCCTCACCTCCGTCGAGGAGATCGAGTACGACGGCGGCGCCCCCGGCGGCAACAGCCATGTCACCAAGCGCACGCTCAAGCCCGGCGGCTCCGTCCCCAATCGCATCACCGAGTATCAGCACGACTGGCGCGGCCGTCTCCTGGTGCAAGAGAACCCGCAGCCGCCGCACACGGTCATCGCCTACGACAACCTCAACCGCCCCGTCGCGGTGGGCACGTACTCCAGCGTGACCGGCTGGGTCGATCCTGTCACCACGCCGTCGGGTCGTCTCTCGCTCTCGCAGACGCTCTACGACGAGCGCGGACAGACGTTCCGCCGCGTCGAGCACGAGGTGATTCAGAGCTCTGGCGCTCTGGGCTCGTCCATCACCACCAACCTGTGGTACGACGAGACCGGACAGGTCGTCAAGACCACCGGCCCGACGCTGAGCAAGACCCTCTACGACCGCCTTCACCGCCCCGTCCGCCGCTACGAGCTCGCCTCGGTGGACGAAGCCCCCACCAACTACGCCGCGGCCTTCACCGTCGCGGGCGACATCGTCGCCGAGCAGACCCGCACGGTCTACGACACCGTCAACGACTCGGGCCTGCCGGTGATGCAGGTCAGCGTCCGCCGTCACCACAACGACACCACCACCACCGGCGATCTGGAGAGCCCCGCGAGCGAGTTCGCCGCGAATCCCGCCGCGACCGCCACGCTGGGCCGCATGCAGATCTCCGCGATGTGGTACGACCAGCTCGGCCGCTCGCTCTACACCGCCCAGATCGGCTCGCCCGCCTCCGCGTACACCCGCGCCAGCGGCGGCACCTATAACGCCCCGCCAGCCAGCGCCCCCGCCGGCCCGGTCGTCATGACCACCGACTACGACGGCTTCGGCCGCGCCGAGATCAGCACCGATCCGCGCGGCAAGAAGACCAGGACACTCTTCGACTACGCCGGCCGCCGCACCGCCGAGGTGCGCAACTTCACGCCCCCGACCGGCGGCTCGCTCACCAATCCCAACCGCGACAACGATGTCTTCACCCGCTTCGCCTACTCCGCCGGCCGCATGACCCAGATGTGGGTGGACATCGACGGCGACGGCACCCAGGACCCCGGCGACCAGGTCACCACCTACACCTACGGCGTCACGACGCCAAGCTCCACCGTCAACTCCAACGACCTGCTCGCCTCGGTCACCTACCCCGCTCAGAGTGTGCCCTCGAACACCACGGTCTCCTACACCTACAACGCGCTGGGCGAGCAGACCTCGACGACCGACCAGAACGGCACCATCCGCATCTTCGCCTACGACACCGCCGGCCGCCGCCTCTACGACGAGGTCACGACCTTCGGCACCGGCATCGATCAGACCGTCACCCGCATCGCTACCGACTACACCCCCCGCGGCCAAGTCTGGAAGGTCACGCAGTACGGCGGCGCCACCATCCTCGACCAGCTCGTCTACGGCTACGACGACTGGGGCAACCCGCTCACGCTCGCTCAGGACCGCAACTCCGCCGTCGGTGCCTCCGGCTCCGACGACGACGCGGTCCTCACCTACGCCTACGACCCGCCCACCACCGCCGGCCGCGTCGCCGTCCGCCGCACCGGCTACACCCTCGCCTCGCCCGATTCCACGATCGGCGTGCTGCAGACCGTCGCCTACGACTACGGCACCTCCGGCTCGATCGACAGCCTGCTCTCGCGCGTCCACATGGTCAGCGTCGACATCGGCGTCGGCCTGGTCGATGTCGCCGGCTACGAGTACCTCGGCGCCGCCACCAAGGTCGGCACGCGGCTGCCCAGCGCCAACCTCGCCTCGCGCCTGCACAACAACGCCGCCACGCCCGCCGCGCTCGCCTACGACGCCCTCGACCCCCTCGACCGCGTCAAGCTCAGCCGCTGGAACGCCGTCATCAACGGCACCACCGGCATCCCGTACTACTCCACCGCCGTCGCCTACGACGAATCCAGCAACATCACCGGGACTCAGGACGCGATCCTTTACGGGTACAGCGAGGTGGGGTACTCCGTGGACGGGCTGGATCGGGTGACCGAGGCGAAGTCTCAGTACGACGAGCTCATGGCCACCGATGTCCAGAACCGCAAGGAAGACTGGAAAGGCACGCTCTCCCAGACCGGCAACTGGACCCGCTTCATCAGCGAGCAGGACACGGGCAACCTGCTCCTCGACGCCGCCGCCACCTTCTCGGATGCCAACGAGCTCATCGGTCGCTCCTACAACAACGGCGGCGGCCCCGCCACCACCCTGGCCTACGACCCCGCGGGCAACCAGACCAACGATGGCGAACATTTCACGTACAAATACGACGCCTGGGGCCGCCTGACCCACGTTCGCTCCAAGAACACGCTCACGCCGCTGGTCGCCCAGTACAAGTACAACGGCCTGGGCTTCCGCATCGGCTGGAGCTACGACGCCGACCGCAGCGGCTCGATGCTCGAATCCGGCGGCGGCGAGAGCGCCGACATCTGGTACTGGCTGGTCTACAACGACCGCTGGCAGCATCTGGCCACCTTCCGCGGCGACACCTGGGCGGGGGACCCCGACAAGTACGCCAAAGAAATGTTCGTGTATCACGCCGCCGGGCAAGCCGGCCACGGCGGTTCGTCGTATATTGATGACGTGATCCTCCGCGACGCCGATGAAAGCACGATGGTGGGCAGCGTCCCGGCGGACAACTGGACCGGCACCGCCGACGACTCGCCCGAG
>JALHNL010000073.1 GCA_022843545.1 Phycisphaerales bacterium
CGTGTGCTCTTCCGATCTCCGTACTCGTTGGCGGCCGGCGGGATGCGGGGACCAACCGGGGTCACGACACCGCCGACAACGTCAAAGTCCTGACGGTCCAGCACCTGGAAGGAGACCAGGTGCATGTGCATGGGATGGCTGATGCCCGAGCGGTTGATCCAGGACCACACCTCAGTGGTGCCCAGCACGGGGAACTCGGTGATGTCGTCCCACATGCGGTCGTCGATCATCCACATGCCCATCATGTGATCGGGACAATGGGGCGAGACACCCCCGCGGCGCAGTTGCAGCGGACGCTCAACGATCGCCTCGCCTTCCTGGATGGCCTGGAAGGGCGCGAGCACGCCGGGCAGCGGCGTCACGTGTCCGGGGGCCGAGCCCACGACGAACTTCATGACGTTGGGGATCGCCGTCGACGGATCGCCGTTGGGGAACGGTGCCGGGGCGCTGTTGGTGAGGATGATCTCGGTGCCCGGCGCGTACGGGGCGAAGTCCACGACGATGTCGGCCCGTTCGCCGGGGGTCAGGGTCAGTTGGGTCAAGGGCACCGGCCCGGGCAGCAGGCCCGTATCGGTGCCGATCTGCCAGAACAGGGCCCCGTTGGACAGCGCGAGGCGGTACGACCTGCTTCCCGAGCCGTTGAGCACTCTGAACCGGTACTGCCCGCGGTCTACGTTCAGGAAGGGCCAGACCTTCCCGTTCACAAGGATGAAGTCGCCGAAGAAATGCTCCATCCACATCTGGTGGTACTTCAACGACCCGTCGGGATTGAACGAGCGATCCTGGATCGCCAGCGGGATCTCATACGCCCCGCGCGGGAGCGGGAGCGCATCCTCCACCGCGTCGCGGATCAGGTAATAGCCCGCCAGCCCCATGTACACATTCAGCCGCGTGATGCCCAGCGCGTGATCGTGGTACCAGATCGTCGCCGCCGGCTGGTCGTTGGGATAGGTATAGAGCGAAGACTGCCCGCCGGGAGGGAACGTGTGCTCGGGGTAGCCGTCGCTGTCGGCCGGGACGTGCCCGCCGTGCAGGTGCGTCACGGTCACCGGCACGCTGCCGGTCATGTCCGGCCCGTGCAGGCAGGTGTCCACGGGCAACACGTGGGCGGCGCGGAACTGCTGGGTCTCCAGGACCCGCAAGCGGTTCTTCCAGACCACGGTTACCGGCTCGCCCCGGCGGGCCTCGATCGTCGGCCCCGGGTACGAGCCCGCGTAGCCCCACACTCGCGTGGGAGGAAGATCACGGTGCAGTTGCTGCTGCACCTCGAGCATCTCCACCTCGTAGTGCGCGGCCGCGCCCGGCGCGCCCGTCACGGGCTGGGCAACCCCGGGCAGCGGCAGCGCGTCCACGAAGGGAGTCAGGATGATCGGGCACGACACGGCGGCGCAGGGCACGCCGTCGCCCTGATAGGTCCCGCCCTGCGCCGCGCAGCCGGCGGCGGTCGCGGTCACGCAGTTGCCGCTGGGGAGGCAGCACGCACCGGTCGGGGCCGGTAGGCTGTACGTGACGGTCAGGGTCGGGCGCTGCGCCGCCACCGCGCTCTCGCCGGTGTCAAATCGGCGCTGCGTGCGGCGAACGGTCTCGTCGGAGGAGATCACGATCCAGCCCAGATTGGACGCGGGCTGGGCGACCCACGCCTGCACGTCGCTCACCATTCCCGGCCCGCTCCAGGTGTGGAACGTGCCGGTGGTGGTGCCCACCGTGGCGCTCGCGGAGATGGACGGCGAGAAGTCGCCGCCGGGAGTCGACCAAAAGAGCGAGCTGTACGCGCGGTGCTGCCAGGTGGCGTCACCCGGCGTCGCGGGCGCGCCGTTGGTCTGGTTGCCCGTGGCCGACGAGGTTCCCTCGCCCCACGAGGCCATCGCCGCATGCAGCGTCACCGCCCGCGGCGCGCTGTCCTGCGTGAAGCCCAGGTACATCTGGAGCGACGCGCCGGTCACCACAGCGTTGGCGGGAATGGAGGAGAGATCAAAGGCCAGCGCGGCGCGGCGGCGCAGGATCGGATTGACGGAGTCGGACCCGCCCGCGAACATCCCGCTTCCCTGCCCGTTGCTGATCGCGCCCGCCGTGACCTCGTACAGCGTGTTGTCGATCGATGAGGTGAACGCGACCGTCACCACCCCGCCGCAAGGGTTGGGCGTGCAGATGGTCCCGTCGCCGGCGTAGAGGCCCGAGAGCGCGGCGCACTGGGCTTGCGTGAGCACCTGGCAAAGCCCGCCCGGCAGGCAGCAGCGACCCGTGGGCTGCGGGCAGGGGTTGGGCGAGCACGACGTGCCAGCGCCGTTGAACACACCCCCCAGCGCGGCGCAGTTTCCGCTGTCGGTCACCACGCACTGCCCGCTGGGCAGACAGCACGCGCCGCTGGTCGCCGGCGGGGTGTACGACACCGTGAGCGACGGGCGGTTGCCAGCCGTCGGGTTCTCGCGGGAGTCGAACCGCATCGCCGTCTGGTTCACGGTTTCGTTCCCGCGCAGAATCCAGCCGAAGTTCGTCGCCGGTGCGTTGACCCACCCCTGCACGTCCGCCACCAGGCCCGCGCCGGTCCAGTTGTACACTCCATTGGCCCCGCCGATGATGGTCGTGGCGCTGGGGGTGGAGACGAAGTCGCCACCCGGCGACGCCCACAGCGTGGTGTTGTGGAAGCGGTGAATCCAGGTGGCGTCACCGGCCGAGGGTGCGGCGCCGCGACCCTCGTCGTTGGGCGCGTTGGACGTGCCCTCGCCCCACGACGCGGTCACCTTGTGCAGATACGACGGGTCGTTCTGCGCTCGCGACCGCGATATGTTCAGATGCAGCGTGACCGACGTGATCGTCGAACCCGCAGGGATCGATGAGAAGTCGAACTCGAGCAGAGCGCGCCGCGTGTTGCCCAAGTCGTTCACGCCCGCAAAGAGGTACTGCCCCGCCCCGTTGCTGCTGTAAACACCGTTCTGGATATCCCACACGGTGTTGTCCTTCACCGGGCTGAGCACGACGGTGGTCTGCCCCGTGGCCGGCTCGGCAAACAGACACGCCAGAGCCCCGATCATGCAGGCAATACGAGTCAGGAAGTTCATGACCGCCTCCGTTTGTGGATTAACCAATCACTATGTCTTCATTAATACTGAATTCGATGGCGGCTATCAAGGGCCATTTTTCCATTTTTCTTGAGTTTACAGGCCGGATCGCCTCAGTGAGTTCACCATATTAATGACCTAGGCATCCGCTTTTGAACCGTACACTTACCGGTCGCTCTGCTCACTGAGGGGTGCGCAGAAAGCCAATCCCCGCACCTCGGTTCGGAGGTGGAAGGGGTGTGGGGCGGTGATTGAGCTGGTGGCGAGGCCGCCTGCCTTAGCAGCCGTCGCCGAAGGCGTTGACGAAGGCGATGATGTCGTCAACCGTGAGTTCGCCGTCCGGGCCGGCGCCCGTGTCGCCGATGTCGGTGACGTCCGCGCGGTTGCACGGCGCGGCGCCCGGGCAGCCGGTGGCGTCGCCGAAGGTGTTGACGAACGCGATGATGTCGTCGACGGTGAGCTGGTTGTCGGGGCCGGCGCCGGTGTCACCGATGTCGGTGATGTCGGCGCGGTTGCAACCGCCGCCGCCGCCGCAGGGGTTGAGCGGCGAGGAGGCGGTTCGCGGGCTCAGGGTGAGGCTGGTGGTGAAGTCGGCGTTGTTGTCGTTGGTGTCGGTGCAGCCGCTACCGAGACGGACGAGCGAACTGACGGCGTCGCCGTCAACCCAGTTGGCGGAGATGACGCCCTCGACACAGTCGGCGAAGCCGTAGCCGACGAGGTCGATGAGTTGCGGGGCGACGATGGGGCAGGGGAACTGGAAGTTGGTGTTGGCGTTGGCGATGGCCCACTTGCCGCCCGAGGCGGAGATGGAGAAGACGGTGTTGTTCTGGTCGGTGGGCGGGAGGGGCGCGCCGTTGACGCCGGCGGAGCCCAGAGCGATGGAGTAGTAGCCGCCGGGGGGCACGGTGACGTTGGCGAAGTTGATGCGGGTCCAGGTGTTGCCGCCGGTGCCCTGGAACTGGATGGAGCGGCCGTTGAGCGAGATGGGCGCGTTGCCCGCGTTGAAGATCTCGACGTAGTCGCGGTCGAAGCGCGCGGTGGGGTCGTTGTTGGGGCCGCCGCCGGGGTACACCTGGCTGATCTTGAGCGGGATCTGCGAAGCGGGCAGCAGCGTCATGAGGCTGACGGAGGCGCCGTTGTTGGTGCCCGTGACTTCGGGCGAGGTGGTGGAGACGCTGAAGCTCGCGGTGACGGGCTGCTCGCTGACCGGGGTGGCGAAGATGACGATCGGCACGCTGCCGCCGGCGTTGATGGTGCCCAGCGCGATCTCGTAGTTGGAGCCATTAACCGCGCCCGCGGGCACGGAGGAGAACGACCCCAGCCCGCCCGGCAGAGGGAGCACGAGCAGGGAGTTGTTCGCCGCGCCGCCGCCGATGTTGGTGACGGTGAGGTTGAACGTGACGCCGTCGGTGCCGATGTAGGCCTGGGCGGGCCCGCCGCTGGCGGCGAGGGACAGATCGGCCTGGTTGATGACGCAGGGCGTGCCCGTTGGCGACGAACTGTTGCGCGGCGCCGGGGTGCCCACGGTGAAGTCGGCGGCGTTGTTGTTGGTATCGGTGCAGCCGCCCGAAGCGCGGAACGCAGCGGTGGTGGCGGTGAGCGTGGTGCCGGTGGTGCCCGCGCCCTCGAAGCAGGGGTTGCTGCCGCCGGGGTTGCCGTAGCCCACGAAGTCCACGACATCGAACGCCCCGGTGAGCGGGCAGCCGGTATCGAGGATCTGGTTGGTGGTGTTCACCAGGGCGAACTTGCCGGAAGCGGCGGCGGGGTTGACGACCCAGGTGGACACGTGGTCAGGGGTTGGCAGCGACGCGCCGGTTCCCACGTTGTTGGTCTGGATCAGGTAGTAGCCGTTGGCGGGGATGGTGCCCGTCAGATCAGTCTGGAACCACACGGTGCCTGTGGCCGCGGCGTACTGGAGCGACCAGCCGGAGAGGTTGATGGGGCTGGTGGTGCGATTGCGCAGCTCGACAAAGTCGCGGCTGAACAGCGAGCCGGTGGCGTTGGAGGCGGTGTAGATCTGGCTGATCACGACCGGGGCCTGGGCCGAGGCGGAGGCGGAGAAGAGGCTGACGCAGGTGCCCAGCGCGAGAAGGAAGCGGGAAGTGGTCATCAACAACTCCTGAACGGGGCGGGACGGATGCACAGCGAACAGACCCTAGGTCAGCCTGTTCGTGTGGATACGCGGCGCGGACGGGCGCACCCCTTGAAGATACCCCCGATTCCCGCCTTTTCCGGAGAAACGGCGGGTTGGGAGGTGGCTGGTTGGCGGTTTGGGTAAATCGGGGTCGTCCCCGGCGCGGGGCGTAAAGTCCGCCCATGAAGCTCGCGGTCATCATCCCCGCCGCCGGGGCGTCGCGTCGATACTCCCAGGCCCATGCGTCCACCACCGGCGCGTCGGTGGATGCGCCCTCGCGGTCCAAGATCGACGAGGACCTGGGGGGACGCCCGGTTCTGCACCGCACGCTGGAGATCTTCGCCAACCACCCGGCGGTGATCGCCCTGATCGTGGCGGGTCCGGCTGACCCGGCGGCCATGGCGGCCTTCAAGGACCGTCACGCGGACAAACTGGGCATCCTGGGGGCCAAGATCTGCGTCGGCGGCGCGACCCACCGCTACGAGACGGTGCGCAACGCCCTGGAGCAGGTTCCGGCGGAGGCAACGCACGTGGCGGTGCACGACGCGGCCCGACCGGCGGCGAGCGCGGACCTGATCGAGCGCGTGCTGGATGCCGCGGAACATCACCCGGCGGTGATCCCCGGTCTGGACGTGTCGGACACCATCAAGCGGGTGGATGAGCAGGCGATTGACGCGCCCGTGGACCCGCTGGCGAGCATCCTGGGCGCCGCGCCCAAGAAGAACTGGCGCGAGGTGCGCGCGACGGTGGAGCGGGCCGGGCTGGTGGCGGTGCAGACGCCCCAGGTCTTCCGCGTGGAGGTGCTGAGGCGGGCGTACGCCCAGAAGGACCTGACCAGCACCGACGACGCGCAGCTCGTGGAGCGTCTGGGCGAGCGCGTGGTGGTGGTGCCCGGGGAGCGGCGCAACATCAAGATCACGCTGCCCGACGACCTCACGCTGGTGCGCGCGCTGATGGGCTTCAAGGCTCCGGGCGACAAGCCGGCGCACCTGCGGTTCTGACGGCGGGCGTCTATGCTGGCCCGTGACCGCGGGCGGAGACAGCGCGACCGGCAAGCACGATGCGTACGCGGCGCTGCGCGTCCCCAACTATCGCTGGTTCATCCTGGGCTGGCTGCCCGCGTCGATGGGCCTGCAGATGCAGGGCACCGCGCTTGGGTGGGAGGTCTACGAGCGCACGCAGAACCCGCTGGCGCTGGGTCTCATCGGGCTCATGCGGGTGATCCCCGTGGTGCTGCTGGCGCTGCCCGCGGGGCAGATCATCGACCTGGTGAACCGCCGGCGCGTGCTGATGGGCACGCAGGTGGCCTTTGCCTTCGCCAGCGCGCTGCTGGTCGCGGCGTCCATCGGGTGGGAGCGGGGCTGGCTGGGCACGATGGCCATGAGCCTGGTGACGCTCTATCTCATCGTCGCGCTCACCGGCTGCGCCCGGGTCTTCAACGGGCCGGGCCGCTCCAGCCTCCTGCCCACCATCCTCCCCGGCGGCGCGGGCGGGGAGGTCTTCCACAACGCCATCACCTGGAACAGCGGCACCTTCCAGCTCGCCGCGACGGCCGGGCCCCTGCTCGCCGGGGTGATGATCGACGTGACGGGCGCGGCGTGGCCGGTGTACGCGGTGGCGGCGCTGACGAGCCTGTGGTTTGCGGTGGCGCTGCGGTGGGTGCGCCCGCTGACGGGCGAAGGGCCCGCGCCCGCGGCGCGCGGGCTCTGGAACACGATCCGTCCCGAGGTGCTGGTGCCGGGGATGCTCGACGGGGTGCGCCACATGTGGCGCGAGCGGACCGTGCTGGGGGCGATCACGCTGGACCTGTTCGCGGTGCTGCTGGGCGGAGCGACGGCGCTGATGCCCATGTTCGCCAAGGACATCCTGAAGGTGGGGGCGACGGAGCTGGGCGTGCTGAAGGCCGCGCCCTATGTGGGCGCGCTGGTGATGGCCTTCATCCTGGCCCACCGGCGGCCCTTTGAGCGCGCCGGGCGGGCGCTCCTGCTCTCGGTGGCGCTGTACGGGCTGTGCACCATCGGCTTCGGGCTGTCCACGAACTTCGCGCTCAGCGTGGCGCTGCTGGTGCTGCTGGGCGCGGCGGACAACATCAGCGTGGTCATCCGGCACGTGCTGGTCAGTTCGCGAACGCCCGACCGCCTGCGCGGGCGCGTGTCGGCGGTCAACAGCGTGTTCATCGAGTGCAGCAACGAACTGGGCGGGTTCCAGAGCGGGCTCTTCGCCTACTGGTTCGGCGCGGTGTTCAGCGTGGTTTCGGGCGGCGTTGGCGCGCTGCTGGTGGTCGCCGGCGTGGCCTGGTGGCTGCCCGAACTGCGCCGCCTGGGTCGCCTGCAGGGCACGCCCGAGGCGGCTGAGGTCGCCGAGTCTCAGGCGGCGGGGCGGGGCGAGTCGTCGTCGGGGGCGGGGAAGCGATAGCCGCTTTCCTCGTCGTCCGCGTCTCGGCGGAGCTGATCCAGCTTTGCCTGCATCCGGTCCAGTTCGCGGTCGATCCGCTGCGTCATGCGGCGATAGGCGCCCAGGTCGCAGATGACCGCGGGCGTGTCGGCCTCGGTGTCCGCGCTTTCATCCGCCGGGGGCGGCGCGGGCGGGGGTGAGGCCGGCTGGGCCGGGAACTTGAGCACGCGCGGGGATTCCAGCGCGTCGGCGATCAGCAGTCGGCGGGAGGGGGCGGAATTCGCTTTGGGCGTCGGTTCCATAGTGGGCGTCCTTGCCTGAGAGCGGTCCGATGCTCGTCATCGGCGCGCAGAGACGCCCGCTTGGGCCACGGTTCCCGCGGCGCGGGGAGTTCCCGATGTCGCGGCTGATCAAGGTCGCGCCGATTGCGGGACCGGTGCAGGTGGGCGTCCGGGAATTCGCGGGCTCGCCGCGGTGGTCGGGTTATGCGGACGGGCCGGCGGCGCGCTTGGCGTGACCGGCCTTGAGCTCGGTGCCGGCGCGCAGGCGGGCGATGTTGGCACGGTGACGCACGATCACCATCAGCCCCAGCGCCAGCGCGGCGAGCGCGAACGGCCAGCCGGGCAGGGCGGGCGAGACCGGCCCGGGCTGCGCGACGCCCAGCGCTCGCGCGACGGGATAGACCGCGGGCGCGCTGAGAATGAGGGCCAAAGACGCGAAGATCGACGAGAGGCTGACATAGCCCGAGACCTTGAGCGTGGCGACCCACACCAGCAGCGCGAGCACGCCGGGGAACGTGAGCCAGGGGAAGAAGCCCATGACCACGCCGAAGCCCGTGGCGACGCCCTTGCCGCCCTTGAAGCCGACCCAGGGCGAGAACATGTGCCCCAGGACGGCGCAGAGCCCGACGGCGAGCCACGCGGCCTGGGGCGCGGGGCGGGCGTCAAGGTCGCCCAGCAGGCCCATGAGCCAGCCGACGACGAGCGCGGGCAGGAGCCCCTTGAGGAAGTCGAGCGTGAAGCAGAGCAGGCCGGCGCGCGGGCCCAGCACGCGCCAAACGTTCGTGGCGCCGATGTTCTTGGAACCGTGCTGGCGGATGTCGATCCCCCGGGCCCGCGCGATGATCGCGCCGAAGGGGATGGACCCCAGGAGGAAGGAGCCGAGCGCGGCGGTGATGAGCCAGAGAGGTTCCATGGTCGAGTTCACCACCGAGTCGCTGAGGTCACCGAGTCACACCGAGAAAGGTGTCAGAACACAACTGCACAACAGTGAGCGGAGTCGTTGGCGCGGCTGCTTCGACGTGCAGCCGCGGCGCCATCGCGCGGCGGGCTCGACTTGGTCCGTTGCTGGCGACTGCGGGAGTCCTCATCCTGTCTCCGTGAATCTCCGCGTCCTCCGAGCCTCCGGGGTGAATGGCCGTTCAGCATCACGGCCGCGCCGCCAGCGTCGCCTGCAACTGCGCCCACACCTGCTCCTCACTCCTTGACGCGTCGATGACCGCGAAGCGGGCGGGGTCGGCCTTGGCCTGGTCGAGGTAGCCCTGCCGCACCTTGCGGTGAAACTCGGCGCCCTTGGCTTCCATCCGGTCCAGCAGCGGCGACAGACGCTTGGCCGCCGCGTCCGAGTCGATGTCGAACAGCACCACCAGGTCGGGCAGCACGCCGCGGGTGGCGACCCGGGCGACGGCGGCGATGTCGGCCGCGGGCAGGCCCCCGGCCGCGCCCTGATAGGCCAGCGTGCTGGAGACAAAGCGGTCGGCCAGCACGAGCTGCCCGCGCCGCAGGGCGGGGAGGATGACGGTCTCGCACAGTTCGGCCCGGCTGGCCATGTACAGGAGCATCTCGCACCGCACGGTCATGCCGGTGTGCTTTTTGTCGAGCAGGGCGGCGCGGATGGCTTCGCCGGTGACGGTGCCCCCGGGCTCGCGCACCGTGATGAAGGGGACGCTCTGCTGGGCGAGCAGGGCGGACAGGCGGCGGAACTGGGTGGACTTGCCCGAGCCGTCGGGCCCTTCGAAGACGATGAACTTGCCCGCGAGGCGGGAGAGCGAGGAGGCGTGAGCGATGTTGCGGATGGAGGACACGAGGAGCTTCCGTGCGGGTGCGCCGCGAGTGTACCCGCATCACCCGCGGATCACCACCATGCCCATGACGCCCAGGAGCACGGCGGCGAGCGCGAGCGGGCCGATGAGGCGAGCGGACAGCTCGCCCCTGCCCGCGGGCTCGAACCGCGCGTGGACGCGGGCGCAGCCCAGCGCCATGACGATCAGCAGCAGCGGCTCGATGTAGCGCTGCCAGCACATCGCGCTGGCGCTCTGCGCCGCGGTGAAGCCCAGGATCGCGGCCAGCAGCACCCAGCGGTCGCGTCGGTTGCAGCCGCAGAGAAGGGCCACCAGCGCGACCATGCCCGCGACGGCCAGGGCCAGGATGAGCACGCTGGTGCGCCCGCCCAGCGTGGGCAGCGAGCCCGCCAACTCCCACAGCGCGCCGCCGCGGCCCGCGTCGGGGTCGCGGGTGGTGGGGGCGGCCAGCGCGATGAGCACCGCCGCCGCGCCAAAGGCCAGCAGCGTGAGCGGTCGGGTGAGCAGCAGCGCCTGCAGAGGCCGCCACAAGACGGGCGCGAAGAACACGCCGTAAACCCCCAGCAGGGCGAGGACGAACGCGGGCGTGGCGGGGTTGCCCCCGCGGAGCACGCCCTGGAACTGGGGCGGGGTCAGACCCTTCCAGAGCACGACGAACGCGGCGAGCAGCGCGACGGCGGGAAGGGCGGCGAGCACGGCGAGGGCCGCGCGTCGGGCCCGCGCCCCGGGCGTGGTCAGCAGCCGGCGCACGTCGCGCCCTGACAGCGGCGGGTGGCCCAGCGCGTCGTCGATCGGTTCGGGTCGGCCCAGCCACCAGGCCAGGGCCAGAACGCCGGCGGTCCAGATGTGGTTCTGACGCACGAAGACCAGCAGCGTGAGCACCACGCCCGCAAGCAGGAGCGCGCGCCCGTCGGTGCGCCCGCTCAGGGCGATCAGCAGCACCGCCAGCACGCCCCACCACGCGGCGTTGTCGGGCAGGAGCCACACGCCCGAGGTCAGCACATACTGCGAGGCGATCACGGGCAGGGCAAACGCGATCGCGGCCCACGGCACGGCCCGAGGCCCCGGCGCGGGCGGGGCGCGCCGCGCCATCGCCACGCCCAGCAGACCCAGCAGCCCCACCGTGAAGAGGCTCCCCGCCAGTTGCAGCACGATCGTCTGGTCGCTCACGTAGCGGGCGATCGCGGCGAGCGCGAGGTGGTAGCCCGGGGTGGTGGCGCTGAGATAGTCGCGCAGGTCTACCGCGGGCCAGTCGGCGGCGAAGCGCTGGATCGCCGGGAGGTGATAGAGATTCTGGTCGCCCGCGACCCGGGTGGGCATGGCGCCGATGAGCCACAGCGGAATAGCCAGGGCCACGAACACCGCGATGAGCGTCATCGCGCACAGCAGCCCGGCGTGGGGGCTGGCGCTCCGCGGAGGCGCCGGGGTCGGCGGGACGGGCGGCGGGCTGGCTGGCGCGGCCTTGGCCATGGCCCCCAAGCCTACCGCGATCGCGCGATCACCACTTGTCTTTCCTCTCCGGGGCCGACTCGCCCGCGGCCATCAACTTCTCGGCCTGCTCGATGCTCATGCTGCCCTCGGCCACATACGCCGCGATCTCGCGCCGCGACTCCTCCCGGTGCTGGCGTTCCTTGGTCTTCCGGGCGTTCACCGAGATCACCGCGATGATCGCCACCAAGCAGCCGAAGGCGATCGCGACCACGGGCACGGCGGCTTCCACAATGCGGGAGTCGATCTCGGCGAGCAGGTTCAGCAAGGTCATGGCGTTCTCCAATCGGTCGGATCAGCCCTTCTCGGCGGCGGCCCGCAGCAGGCGCTCGCCCTGCTCGGGGGTCAGCGAGCCCTCGGCGATGTACGCGGCGACTTCACGCCGCGTGCGCTCGCGAGTCATGGTCCGCAGCGTCTTCGAAACGTAGTGCATCAGCACCCAGAACCCGAAGAACATGGCGACGACTTCACCTTCCACGGTGCGGCTCCTGTGGTGGGATTGTTGGGAGGCAACCGGGCGGGGTTTCAGACCGCTTGCCCTAGCCGGGCCCGGCCCCCGCCCCCTCCCCCAGCTTCCCACGGCCGCAACCGGGCCCGTCCGAGCGGCTAACCATCTCGCGTGTCCGCCCCCGCCCTGCCCCATCCCGACGCACCCCAGACCGCGGCGGGGCTGCTCGACGCGTATCGCCACGGGGCGTTCCCGATGGCCTCGTCGCGCCGGGGCAAGAGGGTCAACTTCTACATCGCCGATCCCCGCGCGATTGTGCCCATCGCCGAAGGGGAACGCACCCCGTACCGCACGGCCCGGTCGGTGCGGGCGCTGGTGCGGCGCGGGGCGTGGCGATTCCGGACCGACACGGCCTTTCGCGAGGTGATCACGGCCTGCGCCGAGTCGCCCCGTGCCGGCAGCCCGGGCACCTGGATCAACGACTGGATCATCGAGGCGTACGTGCACCTGCACCGACTGGGCCACGCCCACAGCGTGGAAGCGTGGCACGCGCCGGGGCCGGGGTGCGCGGAGGTGCTCGTCGGGGGGCTGTACGGCGTGCACCTGGGCGCGGCGTTCTTCGGGGAGTCCATGTTCCATCGCCCGGGCCCGGGGGACAACGCCAGCAAGGCCTGCCTGGCCGTGCTGGTCGACCACCTGCTGGCCCGGGGCTTCACCCTGCTGGACACCCAGTTCATCAACGACCACATGCGTCGACTGGGGGCGGTGGAGATCACGCTGGCGGAGTATCGTCAGAGGCTGGAGGCGGCTTTGGACCGCGACGTGCCCTGGCAGCCCTGGGCCGACCCTACCCGACCCGGTCCTTCGCCCGCGGAGAACACGCCTTGAGTCTGCTGATGCAGCAACGCGCATTGACGGACGCCGAGCTCGAACGGGCGGGCAAGGTGCGTCTGCGCGCCGCGCGCGAGATGAACGCGGGCGTGGGGTGCGTGGCGGTGATGGGCTTGAGCGTGGGCCTGGTGATGATGGGGCTGGTGATCCTGATCGTTTGGCTGGGCGGGGGCTGGACGTGGACGTTCTGGGGCGTGGTGCTGGCGGGTGTGTCGCTCATCCCCGCGGCGATCGGCGCGCTGGCGCTGATCCTGGGGGCGTACGCGGTGGTGTCGTACGTGCGCCGGCGGATTCGCCTGGCCCGCGGGTGGAGGCCCCTGCTCAAGACCGATGGGCCGACCTTCGCCTTCACCTTCGAAGCGACCGAGGCGTGGATCATCGACGCCAACGAGGGCGAGCCGGTGGGCGTGTGGCGCGTGGACGAAGACGCCTTCCTGCTCGCGCCCACCTCGCAGGTGGAGTTCACCATGCCCACCACCGCGGCCCCGCCCGATCAGGAGCCGGCCCCCCTGTGGGGCCTGGCCCGCGCGGGCAACGGCGTGATCCTGAAAGATCGGGAACTGGGCTGGCTGGACCTGACCGGGCCCACCGCGCCCACGCCCGTGCTGGCCCCTCCCGAGTCCGCCTATGACGACCCGGACGACGAGGTCGGCCTGCTGCTGACCACGTGGAACCTGGAGGCCCGGGCGCTGGTCAAGCCCTTGGCCCTGCTGCCCCGCTGGCTGCGCTGGGCGATCGAGGGCGCCTCGCCCGAGGACGACGCCGACTCCCCCGACGCCAGCCCCGACTCTCCAGAGAAGCCCGGCGACGGCGACCCCACCCCCCCAGGCAGGTAGCCGCTCAGCCCGGGGTTCGGTATGCTGGCGGGCATGCGGATCGTCGGTCATGGGATCGATCTTGTGGAAGTGGCGCGGATCGCGCGGCTGGTGGACGAGCACGGCCAGCGCTTCCTGCGCCGCACCTTCACCGACCAGGAACTGGCCGAGTGCCTGCCTGATCGGCGGGCCGTCTCGCGGCTGGCGTCGCGCTTTGCCGCCAAGGAGGCGGCGATGAAGGCGCTGGGCACGGGGCTGACGCGCGGCGTGACCTGGCAGGACTTCGCGGTGGAGCGCGAGCCCACCGGCCGCCCCCGGCTCGTGGTCACGGGCCGCGCGGCGGAACTGGCGGGCGAGCAGGGAATCACCGCGTGGCAGGTGACGCTGTCGGACACGCGCGAGTACGCGATGGCCTCGGTGCTGGCGGGGCGCGAGTAGCCCGCCCAACCTACCTTCCCCCTCATGCCCGACGGCCCGCCCCTCTTCATTGATCGCGGCCCCTGCCCGCTGTGCGGCGGCGCGGGGTTCGACCTCGTGCATGACTTTGACCAGATCCCCGTGCGCCGATGTCTGAACCGCGCGTGCGGGCTGCTGCACTCGGCCCGCGTAATGACCGACGAGGGCACGCGGAAGTACTACGCGGAGACCTTCGGGAGCGTCTTTCATCGCGAGGGTCAGCGCATCAACGCGGCGGTGAACGCGCTGGCGCTGGGGCGGCTGATCGATCCCGCGCGTGACGGCGCGCACCGCGTGCTGGACGTGGGCACGGGCTACGGCTACCTGCTGCCGCTGCTGCGCGAGCGCGGGATCCAGGGCGTGGGCGTGGAGGTCAGCGTGCAGGAGAGCGCGTTCGGGCGCGACACGCTGGGCGTGGACATCCGCACGGGGCTTTTGCACGAGGTGGGGCTCGAGCCCGCGAGCTTTGACGCGGCGATGTGCTTCGAGGTGATCGAGCACGTGCCCAGGCCCGGGCCCTTCGTGGCGGAACTGGCGCGGCACGTGCGCCCCGGCGGGCTGGTGATCGTGCAGACCGACAACTTCGCGGCGCGGGCGGTGAGGCGGATGGGGGCGCGGTTCCCCAAGTGGATCCCGCACACGCACGTGTGCCACTTCGAGCCCGCCAGCCTGCGCGCGTGCATCGAGGCGTTCAGCGGCGCGGGCCTGAAGGTGGAGCGCACGCTGAGCTTCACCCCGTGGGAGAACGCCGTCCGCGGGCTCATCGGCGGCCTGCGCGGCTGGGCCGACGCGCCGGCGCGGAGCGTGTGGAGGCTGGAGCCTCACCTGCAGCGCGAGATGGCGCGGGGCTATCCGCTGGCGGGCCTGCGCCGGGCGCTGGCGCAAGGGTGGTTCAGGGTGAACGCGACCGCGGACACGCGCGGGAGCATGATGTTCATGGTGGCGCGGAAGGGTTGAGCGCGCTCAGCCCGCGCTGCCCACCAGGTCCGCGTTGGTCTTGAAGCGCTTGAGCGCCGCGAGCAACTGCTCGACCTGCACATGCGGCGGCATCGCGATCAGCCGGCGCCGCAGGGCGGTGACGGTCTTGAGTTCCTGCTCGCCCATGAGCAGATTCTCTTTGCGGGTGCCGCTGGCGGCGAGGTTGATGGCGGGGAAGAGCCGGCGTTCGCTGATCTTGCGGTCCAGGATCAGTTCCATGTTGCCGGTGCCCTTGAACTCCTCGAAGATCACCTGGTCACCCTGGCTGCCGGTGTCGACCAGCGCGGTGGCGATGATGGTGAGGCTGCCGGCCTCTTCGCTGTTGCGGGCGGAGCCGAAGATCTGCTTGGGCACTTCCAGCGCGCGGGCATCAAGCCCGCCCGAGAGCGTGCGCCCGCTGCTGGCGTGCTGGCGCGAGAGGTTGAAGGCGCGGGCCAGGCGCGTGAGCGAGTCGCACACCACCACCACGTGCCCGCCGCGCTCCACGATCTGCTTCGCCGCCGCCACCGTGCCGATGCTCACCGACACGTGGCGCTCGACGCCGTGGTCGTTGCTGCTGGCGATGACCTGTCCGCGCGGCGCGCCGTCGGGGCGGGCGCCGAAGTGGGAGAACGACCGGCGGAAGTCGGTGACCTCTTCGGGCCGCTCGTCGACCAGCATGGCGATCACGTACACGTCGGGGTAGTTGTGCGTGATGGCGTGGGCGATGTCCTTGAGCAGCGTGGTCTTGCCCGCCTTGGGCGGCGAGACGATCAGCGCCCGCTGCCCGCGCCCGATCGGGCAGAACAGGTCGATCAGCCGGCACGAGTCGGGGCAGCCCGGATACTCCAGCGTGAAGCGCGGCTGCGGGTCGATGCTGGTGAGGTCCTCGAAGGGCTTGATGACCGGCGAAGCCGCGGGGTCAAAGCCCTGAATGAGCGGCGCGGCGGGCGCACCCTGCGGCGGTCTGGGCGCGCCGCCGCCGTGCTGGCCCCCCTGATGGTGCCCGCCCTGATGATGTTGACCACCGTGTCCGCGGCCTCGGCCGCGCCTGGACCGTCCTGTCCTCAAGATGCACCTCAACACACGGGGCGTGTAACGCGTCGCGAAAGCGGCGCCGGGCGGCCCGTTGGGGACGGGTCATCGTACACCCGATGCGCCCGGCGCGCCGGTATCCTTACCCCGGTGCCCGATGACCCGCTCACGCTCGTGCCCCTGACCACCGCCCGCACGGAGTGGCAGGCGGAGGCCCTGGCGGCGGCGCTGCGGCAGCGCGGCGTGCACGCGGTGACCCAGGGCGGGATGCTCTCGGGCTTCCGCGCCGAGGCCCCGGCCCAGGTGATCGTGGTGGTGCCCCGTCAAGACCTGGCGCGGGCCAAGGAGGCGCTGGCCCAGATCGGCTCCGACTCCATCGACATCGACTGGGAAGAGGTGGACGTGGGGCAGCCCGAGGATCAGGAGCCGGCCCGGCCCGACGCGGAACGGGCGGGCGCCGCCCCGCGCTCGGACATGAGTTCCCTGCTGTGGGCGATCATCGCGGTGTGGGCGGCGGGGCTGCTGATCTACGTGCTGCTGCGCTGAGGGCCCCAGAAGTCCGCGGACGCGAGGATCTCGACCACATCGAAATCCACCAGGTCGCTCCAGTTGGCGATCCAGCCGTCGAGCGCCGCGCGCGTGGGAGCCTCCATGATCTGGTAGCACGCCCGCCCGTCGGCGGTCATCCAGCTCGACACGTACCGCGCGCCCGACTCGGGCGGGATGAGCCGCCCGCGCGAGGCGAAGCGTTCCGCCACCGCCTGGGGGCGACCGTTCTCAACCGTGCGGAAGCGCTCGATGACCATGAAGAGCATGGGGCTGGTACGCCGCGGGCGACCGGCGGTTCGGGGCGGGCTACGAGATCGTGAGCGTGGGCCCGGTGGCGGTGACCTTCATCGAGGCCAGCGCCGCCTGAGACTCGACGTTGCGCACCATGCTCTCCAGGTCGCGACCCAGCCCGCCGGCGAAGTTGGCGGTGGGATCGCCCTCGTCGCCGTTCACGCGGAGGGCCATGGTGATGGGCACCGCGCCCAGGAAGGGCACGCCCAGGCGCTGGGCCATCTGCTGCGCTCCGCCGCGGCCGAAGAGGTCGTACTCCTTCCCGTCGTCGCCGATGAAATAGCTCATGTTCTCGACCACGCCCAGCACCTCCACGTTGAGCTGCTGGAACATCCGCAGAGCGCGGACGGCGTCGTCCTGGGCCACTTTCTGCGGCGTGCAGACGATGACCGCGCCGGTGAGCTTGATCAACTGGGCCATGGAGAGCGAGATGTCGCCCGTGCCCGGGGGCAGGTCGATGATCAGGTAGTCCAGTTCGCCCCAGGAGGTCTGCTCGATGAGCTGCTTGAACGCGCCGTGCGCCATGGGCCCGCGCCACACCAGCGGCTTCTGCGGGTCCACGAGCTTGCCGATCGTCATCGCCTTCACGCCGTGGACCGCGAAGGGCTGGAGCATGTGCCCGATGAGCTGAGGCTCCAGCGGCTCCAGGCCCAGCATGGTGGGGAGCGAGGGGCCGTAGATGTCGCCGTCAACGATGCCCACCGCGTGCCCGCGGCGTGCGAGCCCGACGGCGAGGTTCACCGCGACGGTGCTCTTGCCCACGCCGCCCTTGCCCGCGCCCACGGCGATGACGTGCTTGACCCCGGGCAGCACGGG
>JALHNL010000074.1 GCA_022843545.1 Phycisphaerales bacterium
GCTGGCGGCGTCACCTCCTTCACCGCCGCGCGACCCGCCGCGACCGGAGGCTCAGGCGGCGGCGCGCCTGCTTCGGGCACGGCGGCCAACTCCGGCGGCGTGCCCATGCAGGGCGAACCCAGCACCACCCGCAGCCGTGCCACCTCGGACCGGTTCACCCTCGACAGCCTCCGCGCCGCCATGACCGGCGTTCGCGTCACCATGCCCCGCGCGGGCACCATGACGCGCACCGGCACGCTCCCGGTGTTCATCACGGGTCAGGGGCGTGTTGATCCGACCAAGCCGCAGGCCGTGCCCACGGGCCAGCAGGAGGCCATCGTGATGCCCGCCAACACCGACGGGCCGACCGGCAAGCGGTGAGTTGAGTCACGCCCCACGCCTCAACGTCGCCCACTGCGTCCAGGCTGACCACTGGGCACCGTTGAACGTGCGGAAGCGCCAGCGGTACGTCGTCCGCGCCAGCGGCAGTTCCACCCTCACCGACTGATACGGCAGCGGCCAGTATCGCGCCGGCAAGGTGGATCGCACCACGTCGCGGATCGAGAAATCCAGGTTGATGCGCCCTCCGCCGGCGCGGCGCAGGTCAAGCTCGCGCACGCCCAGGGCCCGGGCCAGCCCGAGCGCCCAGCCGCCCGCGCGGGTGAGCAGGCTGCGGTGGAGGTCAACCGTGAGCAGATCAGGCTCGGCGATGAAGGTGCGCGTCTGAGCGCCCTCGCGCGGGTCGGTCCACCGCACCTCAACCTCGTACCGCACGGTGGGCTGCCAGCGGTGGTGCTTGTCCGCGTCCATCAGCCAGACCGAAGCGCGCGGGCCGGTGATCGGGAAGACCGCGGTTGATGGCCCCGCCGCCCGGAGCCGGTCATTGGGCCGCTGGGGCCCCGCGCCCTCGAACGCCATCCTCAGCGAGCGCTTGTGCGACTCGGGGTGCGCGTCGCGCGGGTTCATCGCGCGCCCGGTCGTCCGCATCAGGCTGGTGGGGTCCTCGTGCCACGTTCCGCGCGGGAAGAACATGCCCCCCGCCGCGCCGAAAGCCAGCCCGCCCGGTCCGCGCCGACCGAGCGCCACGTTGTCCCACCCGTTCGCCGCCAGCCCCTCGCTGAGCCTCAGGTCGATTGTCCGCGTCAGCGTGCCCAGGGCCAGCCGACGCCCCATCGCCGAGCCGTCCATGAGCAGCAGCGGCGTGAGCGGGTCAAGATCGCGGATGTGCCGCCCGCGCAGCGCCCCCTCGCTGTACTCGTCGCACCAGTTCAGCGCGCCGTGACCCAGTTCGTGCGCCGCCACCAGCGCGTCCGGCCCGTTGCGGGCCCCCAGGCGGGTCATCCGCGCCACGCCGTAGCCCTTCACGGCGCGGTCGCGCAGATCGTGGATCATCATGGTGGGCAACACCGCGCTGGCGATGATCGCCCTTCCTTCGGGGTTGTCGTGGTTGTAGAGGATGAACGCGCACACCGGCGCAAAAGTGCCGAGCCTCTCCTGCTTGAAGCGGTCCAGGGTCGCGGCCAGTTCCGCCGTGTCGTGGCTCAGCCCCACATGCCCCGCCCGCACGGGGTGCATGAACAGGCCCGCCCCGAAGCGTGCCGGCTCGCTCGCCCCCAGCGCCGGGCCGGGCGTCCACTGCGCGATGTACACGATGCGCTCCCGGTACACGTCCGTGAACACGCCGCGGCCCAGCGTGCCCATCCCCTCCACCAGGCTCACCACGTCGTCGGTGAAGCGTTGCGACTCGCCCGCCGTGTAGCCCGCCGCGACGATGAACACCTGCCTGTAGCGTTCCGGCTGGGCCAGCACCTCCGCGCCCACCGCCTCCGCGCGCCCCGCCGCGTTCACCCTCAGCGCGATGTACCCCTCCGCCTCCGGCGCGGGCACGCCCAGCGCAAGCCCGGCCCACGCCAGCGCCGCCAGAATCGCGATCAGCATGACCCGGGTGATGTTCGTGCGCAAAGCCGCCCTTTCGCAACGGAAACGCCGAGTGATGGCCCGTGCAGCGTACCCTTCCCCGCCGTGGTCAGCCCCGCCCCCAGCCCGTTCACGCCCCTGTCGATCGGCCCTGTCCGCCTGGCGACCAACCTGCTGCTCGCGCCCATCGCGGGCTACTGCGACCTGGCCTTCCGCCTCATCTGCCGCGAGCAGGGCGGCGTGGGCCTCGCCTGCACCGACCTGCTCAGCCCCCAGGGGCTTCTCCGCGGAACCGCCACCTCGCTCGACCTGGCCCGCACCAGCGACGAGGACAAGCCCGTCGGCATGCAGCTCTACGGCTCCGACCCCGCCCTCATGGCCGAGGGCGCGCTCTGGGCCGTTCAGCACGGCGCCACCGTCGTCGACATCAACATGGGCTGCCCGGTCGACAAGGTCACGAAAAAGGACGGCGGCTCGCGCCTGCTCTGCATCCCCGACTGTGCCGTCCAGATCGCCCGAGCCTGCGCCCGCGTGCTCGAGCCCTTCGGCGTGCCCCTCACCTGCAAGATGCGTCTGGGCTGGTTTGACGACCAGCCCGTCGCCCTCTGGCTCGCCCCGCGCCTCATCGATGCCGGCGCCAAGGCCATCACCGTCCACGGGCGCACCACCGTCCAGAAGTTCAGCGGCGTGGTCAACCACGACGGCATCGCCCGCGTCGTCGAGGCCGTCGGCAACCACTGCAAAGCCGCGGGCCACAGCATCCCCGTCATCGGCAACGGCGACGTGCGCGAGCCGCAGGACGCCATCGAGATGATCCGCAAGACGGGCTGCGCGGGGGTCATGATCGGGCGCGGCGCGCTCAGCACCCCCTGGCTCTTCCGCGATGCCTGGTCGCTCATGACCACCGGCGCAAAACCGCCCGAGCCCACCGTCGCCGAGAAAATCGCGATCATCAAGCGCTACATGCACTACATGCTCGCCTTCCGCGACGAGCACTACTGCATGTACCAGTCGCGCCGCCGCATCAGTTGGTTCGGCAAGCGCCTGGGCAAAGAGCTCGACGACCGCGGCCGGCCCGTGGGCTGCAAACCGCTCAAGGAGGCCGTCCGCAAGGCCCAGACCCCCGCCGAGGTCTACGACGCGCTCGACCGCTTCGTGGCGGGCGAACTGCGGGGCGGCGAGATCGACCAGGAAGCGACGGCGTACTGACGCCCCGCGACCGGCAGCCCATGCTTGCGCCCGTCCGGCCTGCTCACACCGCCACCACGCCGTCCACCAGCCGCACCGACCGTCCCGCCCGCGCCGCCACCTCGTTGTCATGCGTCACGAGCACCATGGTCAGGCCGGTCCGGCGCTGGTGTTCAGCGAGCAGGTCCAGGATCTGCGAGCCCGTCGCGCGGTCGAGGTTGCCGGTGGGTTCATCAGCCAGCAGCACGCGCGGCTCGTTGATCAGCGCCCGCGCGATCGCCACGCGCTGGCGTTCGCCTCCCGAGAGTTCCGCCGGGCGGTGCTTCAAGCGTCCGCCCAGTCCGAAGGCCTCCAGCAGTTCGCTCGCGCGGGCCTCGATGCCCGCGCGGCGTGAGGAATACCCCAGCCGCCCCCAGCGCACCATCGCCGCCAGGCACACGTTGTTCAGCACCGTCAGTTCCGGCAGCAGGTGATAGAACTGGAAGACGAAGCCGATGGTGGAGCAGCGATAGTCGTTGAGTTCGCGGGCCGACATCGAGCGGATCGACCGCCCGTCAAACGCGATCTCTCCGCCGCCGTCCGCGTCCGCCCGGTCCAGCCCGCCCATCAGGTGCAGCAGCGTGCTCTTGCCCGAGCCCGACTTGCCCAGGATCGCCAGCATCTCGCCCGCGCCCACGTCCAGGTCCACGCCGCGCAGCACCGGCACGTTCACGCGACCGAGGCGATACGTCTTCCGCACCCCGCGAGCGCGCAGCACCGGCTGCCCGGCCGTGGGCCCGGCTGCGGAGGAGACCATCGGGCTGTTCACATCAGTGGTCGGCATGGTGCCACAAACATCAGTCAAGATCGCACAAATCCAACTCGCCGCCGTTCATCCCTCATCCTTCATCCTTCACCCTTCTCACTCAAACCGCAGCGCCCGCACCGGGTCCATCGTCGCGGCGCGCCACGCCGGCACCACCGCCCCGATCAGGCTCATCGCGATCCCGCCCGCGAAGACGAACCCCGCGTGCAAAGGGTTGATCTTCCGCGGGATCTCCGCGAAGTAGTACACATTGGGCTTCCAGATCACGATCCCCAGGTTCGCCCCCAGCCAGTCGTGGATCTCGTTGATGTTCGTCACGATCAGGTATGCCAGCGTCAGCCCCAGCGTCGAGCCCAGGATGCCGATGGCCAGCCCGTAGCGCACCCACACCCACGCCACGCCCAGCCGAGACGCGCCGATCGCCCGCAGAATCCCCACGTCCTTGGTCTTCTCGCTCACCATCGCCCAGAAGATCGCCAGGATCAGGAACGACGCCGTAAACGAGATGAACGTCAGCAGCATCACCACCATGCCGATTTCGTTCTCCACCGCGTCCACGATCTGCTGCTGCTCCATCTTCCACGTGCGGATCAGGCTGTTCGCCTTCATCAGCGACGCGCTGGGAACCCGCCCGCGGTGGTCCGCCTCCCACCGCGCATACACCGCCTCCGCCCGCGACCGCAGCTCGTCCGGGCTCACCCCGGGCTTGGCCCGCACCACCACCGTCGTCACCCGCGCGGGGATCGTCCGCGCCACCGTCGCCGGCGCGTCAGGGTCGTACGGATCGCGCGCCGCCACCCCGCGGCTCTCGTCCATCTTCAGCTTCGCCTGCAGCTCCGCCAGCGGCACCAGGATCATCCGCTTGTCGAGCTCAAACACCCCCGTGCGGTGCTCGTTGGCCACCGGCAGCGTCAGCGACGCCATCTCCACCACCCGCCCCTCGCTGTCGATGGGCAGCAGCCGCAGCGTCAAGAACTTGTCGGGCATGAACCCGTTGATCCACGTCACGCTCCCGTCGGGCAGCGTCTTGCCGATCGCGTTCACGAACTGCGGGCGGAACTCGTACCACCCGCCGAACTGGCGGAACGACAGCCCCGTCATCTCGATCCCGCTGATCATCGCGGGCACCGGCTTGCCGCTGATCGGGTCCGGGCGGGTCATCGTCAGGCCGTTCTCAAAGGCCCGGGCCATCTTCTCGCGCAATTCAGGGTCCAGCCGCGGGTCGCGACCCAGCGTGTCCTTGGGCACCGGCGTGTCCAGCGGCTTCCAGTGCAGCATCCCCGGCAGGTCGATCACCCGCGAATACGACGCCGCGTCAACCCCGCGGATCGTCGCGATCTCCAGCCGATCATCCGGTAGTGACACCAGCCCCGCCGTCTCGATGATCGGCGCCGCCGCCGCCACGAACGCCGTGTCCGCCTCCAGCATCTTTACCAGTTCGTCGTAGTGCGCAAAGCCCTGGTTGGGGAAGGTGATCTTCACATCCCCGCTGGTGGCCCGCCCGGATTCCAGCAGCTTCACCAAAAACCCGCCCATCACCGACCACACGATCAGCACCATCGCGGCGCACAGCATCACCGCCAGCGCCGCCAGGAGCGGCATCACCTTGGTGGTCAAATACGTGCGGGTGAGAACGGCGTGGTACACGTGGGTCGAGGATAGCCCAGCGAGCCGGGCGTTCCCAAAAACGACAAGTCCCGGGTCGCCCCGGGACTTGCGGGTTCAGTCGAGATGGATCACCCGGATCACGGATAGCCGGGGCCCGAGCCCAGACCACGGGTGGGCCAGGGCTGGGTGCCGCCGAAGTCGACGCCCTGATTACCGCCGGCCGTCCAGCGATAGCGTCCGACCAGCGTGGTGTTCGACGGCGGGGTGTCCGGGAAGTACCACTGATAGAAGTTGGGCGCGCCGCTGTTGATGCCGGCGGTGTTCACCTCAACGTTGCCGAACGCGACGGTCGCGGGGTCGGCCTCGCGCGAGTCGGCGAACTGCGGCTCGTTGAGATACCCGCCGGGATTCACATCAGTCGTCTTGATGGAGCGCACGCCGCCGTCGTAGGTCAGGACCTCGTTGATGGCCGGATAAACCGTGAAGTACGCCGGGTTGGCGCCGCGCCCCCAGTGCCAGGCGAACTCGCTGTACATCGCCACCTTCCGGTCGGCGAAGCGCACGTCAGCGAAGTTCTTGCGACCCAGGATGGCGTTCACGGTGCTGTTGAACACGTAGGTGCTGGTCGTCGGGCCCTGCGACAGATAGCGCCCGCGGTCCGGGGCGTACATCGAGTACACCGTCTGATACGACGACGAATACCCGATGCGCTGCTGCACCGCCCCGGGCACGCCCTCGGCGTCCATTCGGGCCTTCACCCCGGGATCGAACTTGTCCGTCGCCAGCGCCATGCGCCCGCGATCCTCCGGGCAGATCATCACCGGGTCCGGCAGCCGGGCCGCCATGTAGTCCAGCAGCACGATGTGGTTGTACAGCACGTGCGGGATCCAGGCGCCGGGCACAGGCATGCTGCGGTCGTCCTCAAACCTCGACCGCGAGCGGATGATGTCGGTGGCCTGAGCGGCGGCGGCCGACAGCCGGTTGGTCGCCACGGTGCCGGCGTTATTGGAGTCCACCGGGGGCGAGCCCACGCCGGTGGAAGCGGGATTGCGCGGATCGCCAAGCCCGATTGAGCCCCAACTGAACGAGGCAATGCGGCCCTTGAAGTCCGCCTGATAACTGCCCAGCGCGGTGCCGACCTGCTTCAGGTTCGACAGGCACACGGTCTGCCGCGCGCTCTTGCGGGCCTGGCCCAGGGCGGGCAGCAGGATGCCCACCAGCAGGGCGATGATGGCGATGACGACCAGCAGTTCGATGAGTGTGAAGGCTTTGCTCTGGCGATGCACGTCAGCGCTCCTTGTTGTTGGCCTCATTCCGCAGAACGCGGCGGGCCGATTCGCACGTTCTCTTGCACAAAAGCCCTCTCCGAGTGGAGAGGGCTTGAGGGAGATTGATCAGGTTCGGGCCAGGAGACGGATTACGGGAAGCCAGGGCCGGTGCCGAAGCCGTTGGTGGGCCAGGGCTGGGCGCCGCCGAAGTCGATGCCCAGGTTGCCGCCAACGGTCCAGCGATAGCGGCCGGTGAGGGTCTTCTGCGTGTCGTTCGCGCCGGGCTGGTACCACGTGTAGTGGTTGGGAGCCGACGAGTTACCCGCGCCGTCGGGCGGGCCGAACTGCACGATGGCGGGCTCGGCGGTGTTGGAGTTGTTGAACAGATAGCCGCCCGGGTTCACGTCCTGCGTGCGGATGGCGCGGGCGGAGCCGTCGTAGCTCAGCACCTCGTTGAGCGCGGGATACACGGTGAAGAACGCGGGGGTGCCGCCGCGGCCCCAGTGCCACGCGAACTCGCTGTAGAACGCCACCTTGCGGTCGGCGAAGCGGACGTTGCTCAGCAGCTTGCGGCCCAGGCGGCCGTCGGGGCTGAAGGTGTAGGAATAGGTGTTGGAGCCGGCCTGCGAGAGCACGGTGCCGCGATCCGGCCCGTACATGTGCGTGCCCCACATGTAGGACGAGGAGTACGGAATGCGACGCTTCACTTCAGGGCCGGCGCCGTTCGCATCCATGATCGCCACCACCGACGGGTCATCCCGGTCATCGGCCAGCAGGTTGCGGCCGCGATCTTCGGGGCACGCCATGATCGGCTCGGGCAGGCGCGACGCGAGGTAGTCGGCCAGCACCAGGTGGTTGTACAGCACGTGCGGGATCCAGTTCGCCGGAACGGGCATGTTCTGCGCATCGTTCTGGAACTTGGTGCGGCGGCGGATGATGTCGATGGCCTGCGCGGCGTGGGCGGCCAGTTCGTTGGAGCCGAAGCTGCCGTTGAACGAGTTGATGCCGCTGGTGCTCGCCGGGTTGGTCGGGTCACCCAGGATGCCCCAGTTGAAGGAGAAGATGCGGTCCTTCGCGTCCACCGCGTAGTTCGCCATCGCGCGACCGATCTGGCTCAGGTTCGCGAGGCACAGCGTCTGCCGCGCCGACCGGCGGGCCTGGCCCAGCGCGGGGAGCAGGATGCCCACCAGGAGCGCGATGATCGCGATGACCACCAGCAGTTCGATGAGCGTGAAGGCGCGACCCCGGGACCGATGATGAACCAACATTCGATGCACTCCTTGTCCGTGACCGAGTTCCTACCCCAGAAAACTGGCGGGACCACGCGGGATGGCAGAACGCCCCCTTTGGCCTAGGACACGCAACCTTAACGGATAACCGGCCCCGTGTCCAGCAAACCCCCCCGCCGATCGTCCAATTCGCTCAGGCCTGCCACGTGCCGGCCTGTAAGATGCTTCCGAGCGAAAGCCGGTTGAATTCCGACGTTCGCAGTTTGGTAGTTACCTAGGAGTGCCCCCATGCCCGCCGACACACCACGCCGCCAGTCGCGGATCAAGGCCGAGAACATCTTCGCCGCAGGTGTGGGCATGTGGACCGTGCTCTCCGTGGGGGCCTATTCGTGGGCCGGTTTGGGCGGTTCCCACGAACTGGCGGGAGGCGGGGAATCCGCCCAGCCCGCGCCGGCAGAGGCCGACGCCGGGCCGGCGGCGATCGTGGGCGAGCGGGCGGTTTCCTTCGAGGAACTGCGGGCCGGGCTAATGGAGGCGGCCGGGGCCCAGATCCTGAGCGAAGCGGTGCTGGACGACCAGCTCGCCCGGCGTCTGAAGGCGGCGGGGATGTCGGTCGGGGAGGAGGAGGTGCGCCGCGAGCGCGACCTGGTGCTGGAGGCGCTGGGCCTGGCGGGGCTGTCGCCCGACGAAGCGCAGCGGGCGGTGGACCAGGAGCGCGCCGCCCGCGGGCTGGGGCCCACGCGCTTCGCCGCGCTGCTCAGGCGCAACGCGATGCTGCGGGCGCTGGTGAGCCCGGGCATCACGGTGGGGGAGGATCTGGTGAGGCAGGCGTACGCGGTGCGCCACGGCGAGAAGGTGGTGCTGCGGATCTTGGTGACGGCGGACGTGGAGAGCGCGGCGCGCGTGCGGGCTGAACTGGAGTCGGCCCTGGTGGAGGGCGAGAGCGAAGCGCGGCGCGAACTGCGCTTCGCGGAGAAGGCGCTCAAGGAGTCGACCGACACCACGGCGGCGCTGGGCGGGCTGGTGGAGCCCCTGAGCGTCGAAGACACGCGCTACCCCGACGTGATCCGCCAGGCGGCGCGAAGCCTGAAGCCCGGCGAGATGAGCCCCGCGCTGGCGATGGAGACGCGCGGGGTGATCGTCTACCTGCGCGAGCGCCGCGCCCCCGCGCCCGACGCGCCCACGCTCGAGGCGGAGCGGCAGGACCTCACGGCGCAGCTGCGCGTGGGCATGGAGCGCCGCGCCATGGAGGAACTGGCCAACCAGGTGCAGCGCGAGGCGAGCGTGCTGGTCATGGACCGGGCGCTAGGGTGGAGCTGGGAACGCCGGCGGCGGCCGTGAGCGCTTCGGTCAGCCCCGTGCGCACGCGCGGCGCAGGCGGTCGGCGATCGCGCGCCACACCCACGCTTCCGCCGGGTCTTCGCTGGTGGTGGGCGGGCGGTCGACGATGATGCGGTCGGCGGCGCGGTCGTCGGCGGCGCGCAGCGCGGCGTAGAGCGCGCCCGCGTACTCCGCCGCGCCCGCGGGCATCCGGATCAGTTCGTGCGGCTCGCCGACCTCGATGGCCAGGCGGTGAGACAGCACCACGCACTGGTCGGCGTCTTCGTCCGCGTCGTCGAGCAGGTCCTGAACGTCGTCCGGGTCGGCGATGGTGGCGGGCGTGTGCGGCGCGTAGTGAACCGCGAGCATGCCCGGGCTGAGCGCGGGCCCATCGCCCTTGGCGTTCTCCAGCACCGGCTCGCCCAGCACGCGCGCGATCGCGTCGGGCCCGATCACCCCGGGGCGCAGGATGCGCGGCGGGCCTTCCATGATCGACAGCACTGTGCTCTCGATGCCCACCGGGCACGCGCCGCCGTCGAGCACCATCACGTCGTCCTCGTCAAAGGCCTCGCGCACGTGGGAAGCGGTGGTGGGGGAGACGCGCCCCGAAAGGTTGGCGCTGGGGCCCACCAGCGGACGCCCCGCGCTCATGAGCAGCGCGATCGCCAGCGGGTGGTTGGGCGCGCGGACGGCGACCCCCGGCGACCCGGCGGTGACGATCTCGGGCACCGCGTCGCCCCGGGGCAGCACAAGCGTGAGCGGACCGGGCCAGAACTCGCGCGCCAGCGCGTCGGCCCGTGGCGTCCACTGTGACACCACGCCCCGGGCCATTGAGGGCCCGCTGACGTGCACGATCAGCGGGTTGGTGCTGGGGCGGCCCTTGAGACGGAACACCCGCGCGACCGCCTCGGGGTTCAGCGCATCGGCCCCCAGGCCATACACCGTCTCGGTCGGGAACGCCACCACCCCGCCCGAGCGGATGCGCTCGGCGGCGCGAGCGACGGTGTCGAAGTCGATATGCGGGTGCGGCTGCTCGATGGGGGGATTGTTCGCGGTCCGAACCGCCCGGGGCGAACCGGGGATTCGTCCCGGTCTGCTCGCCATCTGCTCGCCCCTCAAGCGGCGACCCGCGCTAAAGTGATTCCGTCTGTCTGCACAAGGAGCTCCCCATGCGTCGTTCTCGCGCCGCCGCTTTGGCTGTTTCGCTGGTCACCCTGGGCTCGTCCGTCGGAATGACGGGCTGCTCCACGAACGCCACCACGGGACGTTCGCAGTTCAACGCGCTCTCGCGCAGCGACGAGATCTCGCTGGGGGCGCAGCTCCAGCCGCAGTTCGTGCAGGAAATGGGCGGCGAGGTCAACGACCCGGTCGTGACCGGTTATGTGGCCAGGATCGGGCAGTTGATGGCCGCGCAGACCGAGGGCGACAACCCCAGCCTCCCCTGGTCGTTCACCGTGGTGAACACCATGCAGGTCAACGCCTTCGCCCTCCCCGGCGGCAAGGTTTTCATGACCCGCGGCCTGCTCAGCGAGATGACCAATGAGGCCCAGCTCGCCGCCGTCCTGGGCCACGAGATCGGGCACGTCACCGCCCGCCACACCAACGACCGCATGGTGAACGCCACCGCGGCCAACGTGCTGGGGACCGCCGCCGCCATCGCGGTGGGCGCGGCCACCGACAGCAGCGTCGCGACCGATGTGGCCGCCACGGCCTTCCGTACCGGCGGCAACCTGGTGGTGCTCAAGTACAGCCGCGACCAGGAGAGCGAGGCCGACAGCCTGGGCATGCGCTACATGAGCCGGGTGAACTACAACCCGGTGGGCGCCCGCCAGGTTCAGGAAGTCCTCAAGCGTGTCAGCGGCGGCAAGCAGGGTTCGGAGTTCTTCGCCAGCCACCCCCTCTCCGAAACCCGCATCCAGCGGATCAACGAGGAACTCAAGAAGCCGCCCTACCAGGCGATGGTGGACAACCCCCAGTTCCGCCTCGGCGAGGAGGAGTTCCGCCAGAACGTGCTGATCAGGCTGGCGCAGTTGCCCCCCGCCCCCAAGGAAGCGCGGCTGAGCCCCGAGGCGCAGGCGGAGTTGGCCCTGGCCCACGCGGGATGCGGGAACAATCACGGATCAGGGATGGCCTGCGCTAAGTAAATCAACGGATATATGGACTTGACGCAAACAGGCTTGACAGGAGTGTTTGCGTCAGGTATTATTGTGTCATGCAATCCAAGCGGCCCGAGCTGGCGCAGTCCGAGACGGTTGATGAGCTGCCAAAGGCTTGCCTTAGCGAGCCCGAAGCTGTGGCGTTCTTCGAGCGCAAGCGGTGGCCGGACGGGTGCGCGTGCCCGCATTGTGGGTCTGTGGGCGTGTACCAGATGAAGGGCAGGGACGGTGAGCGGTCCAAGCGGTACTTGTGGCGTTGCCGGGATTGCTCCCGTCAGTTCACGGTGCGGACGGGCACCATCTTCGAGGAGTCCCTGCTGCCTATGCACAAGTGGGCGCGGGCGTTTTGGGAAGCTTCGTCGTGCAAGAACGGGGTGTCGGCCCTTGAGCTGTCCCGGAAGCTTCAGGTGTCGTACAAGACTGCGCTATTCATGCTGCATCGGCTTCGCTTTGCCATGCAGACCGACCACCGCACCCCACCCCCGATGACGGGCACGGTCGAGGCTGACGAGACCTTCGTGGGCGGGCGCATCCGTCGCCCCAACCTGGGCTCAAAGGTCCCGGCGCATCAGAAGCAGAAGACGGTCGTTTTTGGCCTCGTTCAACGCGGGGGTCATGCGCGGCTCATGCAAATCCCCAATGTGACCGGCTCGGTGCTTTCGTCCCAGCTCCGCGAGCATGTCGCACGGTCGGCGCACCTGATGACCGATGCCGCGCCCCAATACATCCTGCCCGGGCGGGAGTATTTGGCTCACGACTCGGTACGCCACTTCGACGGGGAGTATGTGCGGCACGGCAACCGCAACATCCACTCGAACACCGTGGAGGCCCTGTTCGGACGGCTGAAGAAGTCGCTGACCGGCACCTACATGGCCGTGAGCGTCAAGCACCTACACCGCTACCTTGCCCAAACCGAATGGCTCTGGAACACGAAGGGGCTCAACGATGGCGAGCGCGTCGAGGCCCTGATCCGGAAGGCGGACGGCAAGCGGATGAAGTACGCGGAACAGGTTGGCAATAAGACTTAGGGTATTTGACCAATAGTCTTCCTGTTTGGTATTTCGCCACCGTCCGTATCGGTCGTGGCCGACGGAAAATACGGAACACACGTTTCCCCAATTATCCCACGGGTAACTGTTTTTGAAGCCTAGATGGACGATGCGACGTATATTGGTGACAGATCGGTTCCCCCTGTCTGGGATTGGGAGTCAATGGAGGGAACAAACCATGATGGAGAAGTCGTTGCGCATTCCGTTGAGCGGGGTTGTCTACCAGGACGACAAGTGGTGGATTTCTCACTGCTTGGAGCTCGACATCGTTGGCCAGGGCGAAACCCCGGAAGAAGCCATTGCGCAGTCGTTGGAGCTTTGCCGGCTTCAGCTCGATGCCGCGATGGAAGACGGAGACATTGAGTCGGTTATCCGTCCGGCACCAAAGGAAATCTGGGCACTTTTCTACCGGGCGAAGGGGGAGACTAAGACTTCCCTTACCGAACAGTTTAAAGGTTCCGTCATTCAGAGGGCAGAGTTCCGCGAACTGTGCTCCGCCTGATGGCCGACAAGGTGCTCAAGTACCGGGAGATGATCGCTTGCGTCTCCAAGTTTGGAGTCCACGAGAACGCTTCGCGCGGCAAAGGGTCGCATCGGATGCTGGAAAAGCTCATTGACGGAAGGATTGAGCGGTTCCCTGTGCCCTGCCACAACGAGAACCACGAGCTAGCCAAGTCGTTCATCCGGGCTATTCGGAGGCGATTCAAGCTGACAGACGACGACGGAGTCTCCGACACCGAATTTTACGGGTAGCAGAATGCTTGCTCCAAACCAAAATCGGCTCAAGATCAATCTTGACTGGGAGAAGGCGATAGAGCAGGCTCTCAAAGCTGAACCGTCAAAGCTCCCTAAACGAGCGACGAAGAAGCGGAAGCAAAAAACGACAGATTCCCCACGAAAAACGTAGGGTTGCAACCCCATAAATCCGACGCTATAATGTCAATGCGGCAGGCGGGACTTGCACCCGCAATCCTGGTAGGGAACGCGATCCCAAGTCGCGTGCGTTTGCTGATTTCGCCACTGCCGCAAGCCGTCAAGCCCTCACACGACCGTTAGGCCGTGTGGGGCGAACGCGGGGTTTGGAATGCTCCCGGGTGGAATCGAACCACCAATCCCCGGATTCGAGCCCAGGACCTCACCTTGAGCGGGAGCTAACGGTCGAACGTTCCAAGCGTTCGACCGTTTTATTTATGCGCCAAGCAATCTTGCTCAGCCGGCCTCCTTTGCTCGCCACAGGCCATCTTCCCCTTGCAAAAAGAGGCCCCCACTGCCCTTGAGCGCGGCCTGGGCCGATGACGGGGAAATGGCAACGGCTTCCGCAATCACTGAGACCGTGAACCCCTTGCCGGGACGATCCGCGAAGAACTGCTGGATAGCGTAAAGATTCTGCCCCCTGGGACGCCGCGACTTCTGCCCGCCTTCGGGGGATTCTTGGCCAATCTGCTTCTCCAACGCACGGATGCTGGCCCTCAACTGCTCGGCCTGCGTCTCGATTTCCGTTCGGCGATCCTCAAGTTCGGTAAGCGCGTCACGCATCGTCTTAACCGCGACTCGAAGCGCGTCCTGGGGGCTAGCCATAGTGGGTCTCCTGGGACTTGGCCACCAAGCCTAGCACGCCCGCCGGGTCTACGCAAGATCGCATGGAAATCTTCGCACCGCCCATGCGTAACGCCAGTCAGCGTACGTTTTATCCACAATGTGTCCAGATTTTTGCGCATCGAGCCATTGCGTCAGGTACACACATCCGTAAATCAACGCATGGCTCGCTGCCTGCTCCCGGCCCGCGCTTGATCGGGACCGGTGAGCGGGGAATAATGTCGGCTCACAACCCAGTCCTGCCCGGCGGGTGAGTCCGGGCGCCGTTACGACCACCGCGATCTGCTGCCCCGGCCGGGCAGGCAAATCAGACCGGTGGGAGGTGGAGAAACATGGCCAAGAAGGAAATCAAATCCACGTTCAAGATCATGGCCCCCGGTGGGAAGGCGACGCCTGCCCCGCCCCTGGGTCCTGTTCTGGGCGCCAACGGCGTCAACCCCGGCCAGTTCGTGACCCAGTTCAACGCCAAGACCGCGGCGCTGAACGGGAAGGTCGTGGGCTGCGTGGTGACGGTGTTCACCGACAAGACCTTCACGATGGAGATCAAGAGCTCGCCGGCGAGCGTGCTGATCCGCGAGAAGGCGAAGATCGAGAAGGGCTCGGGCGTGCCCAACAAGCAGAAGGTTGGGAAGATCAAGCGAGCCGACCTGGAAGCGATCGCGAAAGAGAAGATCAAGGACCTGAACACCGACGACATCGCCGCGGCGGCGCGGATGATCGAAGGTCAGTGCCGCAACATGGGCGTCGTGGTGGAGGGCTGATAAACATGCCGCTGTACATTTCCAAGCGTGTCCGTGCCAACGCCGAACTGCAGCCCAAGGAACCCTTGGCGCCCGAGCAGGCGGTGGCGGCTCTGAAGAAGTTCAAGGCGCCCAAGTTCGACCAGACGGTGAACGTGGCGCTGTTCCTGAACATCGATCCTGCGCAGGCCGACCAGGGCATCCGCGGGTCGGTTTCGCTCCCGGCGGGCATCGGCGCCAAGAAGCGCGTGGTGGCCTTCTGCCGCGAGGACCTGACCAAGGCGTGCCTTGACGCCGGCGCGGTGAAGGCCGGCGCCGACGAGCTGGTCGCCGAGATCGAGAAGGGCTGGATGGACTTCGATGTCGCGGTGGCCACGCCCGACATGATGAAGGTCGTCTCCAAGCTCGGCAAGGTGCTGGGTCCCAAGGGCCTGATGCCCTCGCCCAAGACCGGCTCGGTGACCCCGAAGCTGGTGGAGGCGGTCAAGGAGTTCAGCGCGGGCAAGGTGGAGTACCGCAACGACAAGGGCGGGAACATCCACGCCGTGCTGGGCAAGATGTCCTTCAAGGACGGCGATCTGGCCGCGAACCTCAACGCGTTCATCGACCACATCGAGAAGCAGCGCCCCAGCACCACCAAGGGCGCGTTCATCAAGAAGGTCGTGATCAGCGGCGCCATGACGCCCTCGGTCACGATCAAGTACGTGTCGGAAGTGGAACCGAAGAAGTAAAGAAGTGACGAAGTGAAGAGCGGGTTGGGTCTTCCAGTGCCCGATGCCCAGTGCCCAGTGCCTTCCTCTGAGAGCCTCCCATGTCCAAGACTGTCAAGAGCATGATCTCCCGCGACTACGCGAAGCGCTTCGGCGAAAGCCAGGACGCGCTGGTCGTCAGCCTCCGCGGGCTCAAGGCCATCGATACCAACAAGCTTCGCCGGGCGATCTCCAAGGACAAGGTGAAGATCACCGTCGTCCGCAACAGCCTGGCCCGTCGGGCGCTCAAGGGCGGCCCCCTGGGCGGGCTGGCCGAGTTCCTCACCGGCCCCAGTGCGCTGGCGTACGGCGGCTCGGTGGTCGAGGTGGCCCGCGCCATCGTCGAGAAGCTCAAGGACTACCCCGGTCTTGAACTGAAGGGCGCCATCCTGGATGGCAACCTCTTCAAGGGCAAGGCCGGCGTCGAAGAGCTCAGCAAGTACCCCACCCGCGGCGAGGCCATCGGCCAGGCCGTCACCCTGCTCATCTCGCCGGGCAAGAAGCTCGCGGGTCAGATCCTGGGTCCCGGGCGGAACATCGGCGGCATCGTCAAGGCCATCGAGGCCAAGCTGGAAAAGGGCGAGGCCATCGCGAAGAAGGCTTGATTCGAATTTCCCCAAGATCCCATCCCATCAGGCCCCTTGCGGGTTAAACGCTGGAACAGGTCCGGCGCCTCTCGGGAGGTTGTGTAGAAGTAGAAGAGGTGACACATGACGGTTCAGGAACTCGGTGACAAGCTGGCTGGTCTGACCCTGAAGGACGCGGTCGAGCTCGGCAAGTATCTCAAGGACACCTACGGCATCGAGGCCGCCGCTGGCGGTGGCGTGATGATGGCGGCTGCGGCTCCGGCCGCGGCGGCCGCTCCGGCTGAGGAGAAGACCACGTTCGACGTGACCCTCAAGGCCGCGGGCGAGAAGAAGATCGACGTCATCAAGGTGGTGCGCGAGGCGACGGGCCTGGGTCTCAAGGAGGCCAAGGACCTGGTCGAGGGCGCGCCCAAGAAGGTCAAGGAAGGTCTGCCCAAGGCGGACGCCGAGGGGCTCAAGAAGAAGCTCGAGGCGGTCGGCGCGACGGTCGTTCTCGACTGATCGGGTCTGGCAGGCATCGTGAGTCTGTAAGGGTCCCGTCCGGGCTCCCCGGACGGGACTTTATTTTTCAAGAATCTCATGGTCATCGACTGGACTTGCCCCGGGGGTACCGGGGGGCTATGGTTCGCACTTGGCTGCGGCAGGGACTTTCATCCAGTAAAGGTGATCCGAATAACCAGCGACCTCGGTCTGCAGGCGCGGTCGCTGTCTCATCCGGTGAGGACACTTCATGGCCGACCTGAAGGTGCGCGATTTCTCTAAGCGCGGTGACGGGACTCACGTTCCCGATCTGTGCAAGATCCAGCATGAGGCGTATGAGCGCTTCCTCCAGCTCCGCAAGGGGCCGGACGAGCGTGATCCGCTTTTGGGGCTCGAGTCCTTGATGCGGGAGATCTTCCCCATCAAGTCGTACGACGAGACCATGTCGCTGGAGTACATCCGGTACCAGCTGGAAGCCCCGCGGTACACGCCCGACGAGTGCCGGGAGCTCCGGCTGACGTTCGGCGCGCCCTTCCGGGTGGGCCTCAAGCTGCGCCGCGAGGGGCAGCAGGACATCGTCGAGGAGGACATCTACCTCGGCGAGTTCCCGATCATGATGGGCGGCGGCGAGTTA
>JALHNL010000075.1 GCA_022843545.1 Phycisphaerales bacterium
CCGCGCCCGCCCGCAAGAAAACCGGCGCCGGCACGCCCAAGGGCGACACGCTGGACGACGCCTCGCTCGGCACCGGCTTCAGCGAGCAGGACCTCATCGAGCGTGAAAACCGCCTCGCCCGCGCCGGCGGCTACCTCAAGCAGCGCCGTCGCGAGCAGCGTGCCCGCGAAGACGCCCGCGGCGGTTCCGGCGGCGACGCGATGGCCGAGGGCAAGGTCAAGATCGCCGCGCCCTTCACCATCAAGGAACTCTCCGAAGCCACCGGCGTCAAGGGCGCCGACATCATCAAGAAGCTCTTCATGCAGGGCGTGATGGCGACCATCAACTCCGGCATCGATGTGGCCAAGGCCCAGGAGATCATGATCGACTTCGACCTCGAACTCGAAGTCGTCGAGAAGAAGAGCGCCGAGCAGGTCGTCAGCGACGTCTTCCAGAACCGCGAGGCCCAGGACCTCCGCCCCCGCGCCCCGGTCGTCACCATCATGGGCCACGTCGACCACGGCAAGACCAGCCTGCTCGACAAGATCCGCAACGCCAACGTCGCCGCGGGCGAGGCCGGCGGCATCACCCAGAAGACCAGCGCCTTCCGCGTTGAGCTCGAAGTCGGCGGCGACAAGAAGCACGTCGTCTTCCTCGACACCCCCGGCCACCAGGCCTTCAGCGAGATGCGCTCCCGCGGCGCCAACCTCACCGACGTGGTCGTCCTCGTCGTCGGCGCGCCCGAGGGCGTGATGCCCCAGACCGTCGAGTCCATGAACCACGCCAAGGCCGCCAAGGTCCCCATCGTGGTCGCCCTCAACAAGATCGACAGCCCCCAGGCCACCGAGAACCAGATCCAGAAGATCTACGGCCAGCTCGCCGAGCACGGGCTCAACCCCGTCCCCTGGGGCGGGCAGACCGAAGTGGTCAAGACCAGCGCCATCAAGGGCGTGGGCATCACCGAACTGCTCGAAATCCTCGACCTGCAGCAGCAGGTGCTGGACCTCAAGGCCGACTTCGCCGGGCCCGCCCGCGGGCGCGTCATCGAGGCCACCCTCGCCGAGGGCCGCGGCGCCACCGCCACCATCCTCGTGCAGCAGGGCGAGCTCAAGGTCGGCGACTTCATCGTCGTGGGCCGCGGCTTCGGCAAGGTCCGCGACATCACCGACGACCAGGGCCGCCGCCTCAAGGTCGCCACCCCGTCCATGCCCGTGCAGATCAGCGGTATCGACGAAGTGCCCGACGCGGGCGACCCCTTCTTCGTCACCGACTCGCTCCGCAAGGCCCAGGAAGCCGCCGAGCAGCGCCGCCAGCGCGAGCGCGACGCCCAGCTCCAGCAGCCCAAGGTCACGCTCGACAGCCTCTTCAGCCAGATGAAGGACGCCAGCGTCAAGGAAATCCTCATCGTCCTCAAGGCCGATGTGCAGGGCTCCGTCGACGTCATCAAGCACGAGATCGAGCGCCTCTCCACCGATGAGGTCAAGGTCCGCGTGCTCCAGGCCATGGTCGGCGGCATCACCGAGGCCGACGTCAGCCTCGCCGACGCCTCCAAGGCCGTCATCGTCGGGTTCAACGTCATCCCCTCCGGCAAGGCCCGCAGCCTCGCCGACGCCAAGGGCGTCGAGATCCGCACCTACCAGGTCATCTACGACATCACCGAGGACGTCAAGAAGGCCGCCAGCGGCATGCTCGAGCCCGAGATCCGCCAGGAGGTCCTGGGCCACGCCGAGGTCCGCAAGGTCTTCAACGTCTCCAAGGTCGGCACCATCGCCGGCTGCTACATCACCGACGGCACCGTCCAGCGCGACGCGCTCATCCGCGTCACCCGCAACGGCGTGGTCATCGTCAACGACCGCGTCCTCGAGCAGCTCAAGCGCTTCAAGGACGACGCCAAGGACGTCCGCGCCGGCATGGAGTGCGGCATGAAGATCGTCGGCTACGACGACATCAAGGAAGGCGACGTGCTGGAGTGCTACAAGAAGGTGGAAGTGAAGCGGACGCTGTAATCCCCTCGCAGCGCAAGGGGCCAACACGCGAGGTCAACGGTGAACATCGTGGACATCATCCGGGAGCGACTGAACCGCGAGCCGTTTGAGCCCTTTGTCATCGTGTCCAGCAGCGGCCGCGCGTACGAGGTCCGCGATCCTCGCCTCGTGGTGCTCATGAAGACCCGCGTGTTCATCGCCGAGCCCAGGTCCGACAAGTGGTCCGAGGTGCCTTATCTGCACGTCGCGGGCGTGGAGTCCCTCAGCGGCGGGCCGCGCCGGCGTCGGTCGGCGTAGCGTTGGCACACTCCGGCCAGGTACCGTCGGGACTGATCCGCGTCATGCCCTGAGAAGCTGGAGTCTCACCGGCAGGCTGCCCACCGACCTGAATTTTGGCCGTCTTCCACGAGCGAGTCTTGTCCCTGGTCTTGGCGCCTTCACCGCGTTTGCCCCATTGGCCGTGTTTATTGGCATCCTCCAGTTCGAACTCCGCCTCCGCGGCGCGTCCTCGCTCAAGGACAAGCGCCGCGTCGTCCGCTCGCTCAAGGACCGCCTCCACCGCGACCACCTCGTCAGCGTCGCCGAGGTCGCCCACCTGGACAACATGCACGTCGCCGGCATGGCCCTCGCGCTGGTCAACCGCGACCAGAAATACCTGAACGAAGTCCTCGACGCCATCATCGGCAAGCTCCGCAAGCTCACCGACGCCGAACTGGGCGACTGCTACCGCGAGGTCCTCAGCGGCAGCCAGCTCCCCTCCGCGTTCACCACCGACGAGGGCGAGCCCCTCTGGACCGAAGACGAGCGCCGCGACGCGGACCCACCCCCGCCCTGACGCCCCGCCCCCGCCCGCCCCCACTACTCACCACGCCCCACGCACCACGCACCACGCACCACGCACTACGCACCTCTTCAAATCTCCCGCCGCGCCAGTTGCTGCGCCACGCTCCGGTTGCACCGGGCCGACTGCGTCAGCCACCACCACACCCCGCGCAGAGGCCACAGCGCCTTGGTCCGCACGTGCTCCGCCGACTTGCGGACCGAATCGAGCACCACCGCCTCCAGCGGGCGCGGGTCGTTGCGGTCCTTCACCCTCATCTGCGCCCGCAAGAGCGCCAGCGCGTCGCGATGCTGCGCCGCCAGCGCGTCCAGGGGCTGCTTGGGAAACGCCTGCTTGTAGACACCCGCACGCCGCGGAAAGAGCATCGTCGCCGCCGTGTCCGACGTGTTCAGCGAGCGCTCCTGATCAAACAGGTTCACGAAGTCCGACCCGCGGATGATCACCTTCCCCGCCGTGTCCAGCGCCAGGTACTGCGCGAAGAACTCGCTCGAGCCGCCCTTGCTCCACGCCGCCACAAACGCCGGCGGGTTCCCCGGCGCGGCGAACTCAAACAGCCCCGCCCAGCGATAGCCGTGCGCCTCCGCCCACGCGTCGGCCTGCTCAGCAGCGGCAAACAGCCGCGGGCCCAGGCGATGCCGCTCCGGGTCGATGAGCGTCATTTTCGCCGCGGGCGAAAGCTGCCCGCGGATCGACGAGAACACCGCCAGCGCAATCACACCCAGAAACACCACCAAGATGCTCAGCAGCGACAAGATGATCGTGACAACGATTTCCATGCCGCAAACCGCCCGCCCCTCAAATTCCGCCTACACCCGGGTCCCACTCTTCATTTGGCCACTTGGCCACTTGGCCATTTGGCTCACTTCGTCACCGTCCGATTCTCAATCCTCTTCTCGGCCGCGCACTTCACCACGCGGTTCACATACGCCCCCGGCGTGTGGATCTGGTCCACATCCATCGACCCCAGCGGCACCGTCTCTTCCACTTCTGCGATCACAAACGCCGCCGCCGTCGCCATCACCGGGTTGAAGTTCCGCGCCGTCTTGCGATACACCAGATTCCCGAACTCGTCCGCCTTGTACGCCTTCACCAGCGCCAGATCCGCGTACAGCCCCGTCTCCAGGACATACTCCCGCGCCTCGCCCGCCACCTTCGGCGTGCCCAGAGGCAACTGCGGCGTGCCCAGTGCGGGGCTGGTGTGCGTGGTGGACCGCCCGCCGAACGTCTTGCCGGGGATCGTCGCCCCGCCCACGCCCTGGCTCGGGCGATACAGCGGCCGCGTCTCCTTGCCCTCCGCCACGATCGTCCCCGCGCCCGTCGCGGTGTAGAACGCGGGGATGCCCGCCCCGCCGGCGCGGATGCGCTCCGCCAGCGTGCCCTGAGGGTTGAACTCCACCTCGAGCTCGCCGCTCAAAAACTGCTTCTCGAAGATGTCGTTCTCGCCCACGTACGACGAGATCATCTTGCGGATCTGCCGGGTCTGCAGCAACAGCCCCAGCCCCCAGTCATCCACGCCCGCGTTGTTGCTGATGCACGTCAGCCCCTTCACCCCGCTGTCGCGCAGCGCGATGATCAGATGCTCCGGCAACCCCGACAACCCGAACCCGCCGACCATCACCGTCATCCCGTCGCGCAAGACACCCTGCTCACGCAGATCAGCAAAGGCGGCGGCGGGGGACTTGTAGAGCTTGGTCGTGGACATGGTCGGGGAGGGTATGTGCCTCAGCGCGTCCATTCACTTGACAGTTCCGCCCCCCCCCTGTTACCATGTCCGATTATGTACGCATTCGCCACCGTGATGTGCTTAGGTGTTTCGTGTCTCGCGGGCACCCACCACAACGCTGATGAGGGCCAAGTGAGGGCTTGGATCTCCGACGAGTTGGAGCGATCACAAACCGTCTCTTCGCCCGTACCCATTCACTTTACCTGGCGTATGGAAACCTGGACTTCCGTGATGTACCCGGACATCGTCGCACTGCGGCAGCGGGTTCAGGGAAGGCCGGAGCATCCCGAGCGCGGTTACCTCGCGGCGCTCGAAGCCGAGATCAAGTCGGGCAAGCCCGAGACCGGTACGTTTGAACTCTGGCTTGATCCGAGTGGTTACTGGCGGTTCAACTCCGACTTTGAACCAACCTTCTCCCGTGATGCGGCACTCGGTGGAACCGACGCTTGGGTGCTCGGACGTGACTTTGTCGAGGTCTTCGCGTCGGATATTGGCGCGGCTCGCCCGACCGGCCACCCAGGCGCAGAACGCAACGTCTTCTGGCCCATGGTGGGCCGCTTCAGATTCGGCGGCCTCGAGCGCGTTGGTGCCGCGGCGCGGGAAGTGAAGTCGGTCAGTCTCAGCGGAGACCGATTCACGGTGCAAATCGAGAACAAGACCGGAACGCTCGCGTTCAGCATTGACGGTGAATGGAGCCCTCAGGCCCAGCGCGGCTTTGTCAAGGCAGTGGAAATCACGAGGTATCCGGGGCGGGCCGATGTCGTCGGAACTCGCGAGATCTTTCTGGACTGGCGCCCCTCCGCCGACGGCGGCTGGCTGTGCGACAAGGTCGATTTGTACAAGCCCGGGCAGGTGAAGCCGTGGCGCCGACTCTTCTTGGAGGGCGCGACCGAGGTCTCCGCCGCTGACTTCAAGGCGATTATCGCCACGCCGCGCCCCGGGGACAAAGACGCGGTGCGGGGCGCCCTCCCCGGCACGCTGATGGTGGTTGACCGCCGCGCGGGCGAACGCCGATGGGTGGACATGAACGGCACTACCCACGTTGAACCTCTTGCCGACGCTCCCGCCGCCACAAGCTCTCCATTGGTCTCCACCAGAGCCCTGGGGCTGACCATTCTGTTCAGCGGCCTGGCCGCGGGTGCGCTTTGGTACTGGCATCGTGTCCGAGCGGTTCGGACGCGGAAGCTCTTTCGGGTTCCGTAGGTCGAGGAGCAGTTCATGATCAGGCTTCAGTTCGCGTTGGGTGCGGCATCGGTGGCCTTCGCCACGGTGGCAGCGGTGGCGACTTGCTTCGTGGCGGTCAACTCGAGGTGTTGTGAGACCTACGACACCAAGTGCGAGAACGCCGAAGGAACAACTTGGACCTGCGAGCAAACCAGTAACGCGGCTGGCTTTGACGTCATCGCCGCTCGACCCCGTGAGAGTGGCGATGGACAAGGGATGACCGACATCAAGACCGGGACTGCGAGGGGAAGCTGCCAGTACACCTACCGCACGTGCGGCGGTCTCCCCGGTGAGTGCATACCCGGCGCCGCTCCGGTCACGGTTCAATGCAACAACACCGACCTGACCGGTGCCACCTGCCCTTCCACCCCGTGAGCGCAGATCTCCGATGGTGACCTATGAGCTGCACCAAAGCCCGCTTGGGCCGGACAATTGTCGCTCTCACAGGATGCGTTCTCCTGCTCGCCGCGGGCACGAAGCTCTGGGATCTTGCGGCGTTTGCCAGCGCGGTGCGTGTGTGGAACATCTTCCCCTCGGCGCTGCTCGGACCTGTCACCGCGGGGCTTCCAGCCCTGGAGCTCCTGCTCGGCATCGGCTGCATCGTCACCCGTTCAAGACTGGCCGCAATCGCGGCTTGCACGCTGTTCTTGACTCTGCAGATTGGCTGGCTGGTTCTGTACTTCAGCGGCAAGGCGCCCGAGTGCTCTTGCTTCGGTGTGCTCGACAAATGGGTGCGAGAGCGCGCGGGCCTGACCTACGACATGTTCAAGTCGGGGGCGTTGGCGATTCTCTCCCTGGCCGGAGCCATCCTCACGCCTTCGACACCCTCGATGCCGTCCACACCTTCGCCTTCCGCGTCGTCAGACATCTCTATCGAAGCCCGCCGCTCGCCGGGGTTCACGATCATCGAAATGATGGTGTGCCTGACGGTTCTCGCCCTATTCATGGCGATCTTGGTTCCGACACTCTCAGGATTGAGAGAGCGTGCTCGAAGCTCCAAGAGCCTCAGCCATCTTCGCCAGCACGGCGTGGCCATGACGGGCTACACAAGCGACTTCAAGGGTTATCTGCCCGCGATCGGCACTCCCCAAGACCCGAGCATGACATTGTCGGCAACCGGCGAGCGCATTGATGTTCCGATCTTCCTGATTGGCGCGGCATACTGGAACTACCCCCTGCTCGAAGCCGGGTACTACCCCGGAAAGGGTCCGAACGATGAGGTCTTCTTTGACGCGGGCAAGCATGCCCGGATAGCCGAGTCCATCCGGCTCGGTTCACCCGCCGGCGCAAACTCCTTCATGCAAAGCTGCTCCACGCTCGCGCAGCCCGAATACTGGAACCCCCTCACCCGAACCGGCAGCCAGCAGTGGGGCGCGACGCGACTCGCGGATGTGACCCTCCCATCACGCAAAGCGATGCTCCTGAACATCACACCGTTTTATGATCGGGTACCATCCCCTGAGGGTGTGTGGCCCACTCAGTGGCCGCCATCCCTTCGCTTTGTTTGGCTGCTCGCCGACGGCGCGAGCGAGTCGACGATCATCGACGACGTCCGTCCCGGTATGTTCACCGGCGATGGTCCACCGCCAGTACTACACCCTGCCGACATGATGCCCGGTCTACACACGTTTGACGGGATTCGCGGACACGACAAGTAACTGCCGCGACGCTACGCCGTCACCTTCAACCCCACTATCCCCAACACAATCAGCCCGAAGCACGCGATCCGCAGCGCCGTCGCCGGCGTCGAAGTTCATGACATAGGGCGCGCTGGTGTCCACGGCCACGAAGCGCAGGTCGCCCTCGCCGGTGGGCGGGGTGGTGCCGACCTTGTTCCAGATCTCGACGCCCAAGACGCCCGCGGGCTTGCCGCGCCGGGTGGGCGTGGCGGAGTCCACGAAGCGGAGCACCTGCTGCAAACGGTTGCCGCACTCGATGCTGCAGATCGGGGCGGTGGTGGGCGGGCCGATCGGGCCCGGCTGCTGACGCACGGTGAGCCCCAGCGCGGCCAGGTACGCGTTGGCGTAGGTCACGAAGTTGGATTGCCACGCCCGAAGCGACGCATCGGGACCGGGTATGTGGTCAGCCATGATTCTGTTCTACCTCATATGGATTCGGCGGCTTGCTCGAGGAGAAGTCCGGCCGCTACCCAAGCCGTCAATCGGCGCGCGGCGGACACTCCGAGCCAGATCGATGGGAATCCGGGGCGACCTGAGCGCGACACGAAACGGTCGGACGCGCTTCCAGTTGGCATGCACAGAAGGACCGGCCGTGCGGTGCCGGCCTCACGACCGCCGGGGGCCCTGGGTCGGCTCGGCGAGCACGCCCGACGCGCTGGCCGCGTTCGTCTTGGCGAGCCACCGTCCGCACGCGGCCAGCAGAGCACCCTTGTCGATCGGCTTGGTCGCGTAATCGTCGCACCCGGCCTCCATGCACCGTGCGCGATCCTCGGCCATGGCGTGCGCGGTGAGCGCGACGATCGGCAGGGTCATTCCCCGCTGCCGCAGCCGCCGCGCGAGCGTGTACCCGTCCATCTCGGGCATCTGCATGTCCGACACGAGCAGGTCAAACGGCTCGCCCGCGGCGATGGCGGCATCGATTTTCTCCAGAGCGATGCGGCCATTGTCGGCGACCGTGACCGTCGCACCGGCCTTCTTGAGGTGGAAGGCGATGAGCCGCTGGTTGTCGATGCCATCCTCCGCCAGCAGGATCCGCCCGTTGAGCACGCCGACGTGCTGAGGAGCCGCCGGAGCATCCGCGACCGCGTCAAGATCGGCAACCATGGTCGCGCCCGGTACCGCTTCCAGCGGCAGTTCAAGGCGGAAGCACGAGCCAACGCCCGGCTCGGTCCTCAGCAGCACCACGCTCCCATTCATGAGCGAGGAGAGTCGGCGGCAGATGGTCAGCCCGAGTCCCGTGCCGCCAAACCGCCGCGTGACGGTGTCGTCGGCCTGCCCGAACACCTGGAAGAGCCGCGAGGCTTGTTCCTGGGTCATGCCCGGTCCGGTGTCCTCGACATCGATGAGCAACCGCGGACCCGAGGGGCCGCTCTCCACCTCAACACGGACGGTGACCGACCCCTGATCGGTGAACTTCACGGCGTTCCCGACGAGGTTGATGAGCATCTGCCGCAGCCGCGTCGGGTCGCTCAGGATGCGGTCGGGCACGGGCGTGCCCAGCACGGTGGTCAGCGTGACGCCCTTGGCCGCGGCTCTTGGCCGCATCATGCTCTCGACGTCTCGGACGATCTTGACCAGCGACGTGTCGACACGCTCGACGGTCATCTTGTTCGCTTCGATCTTGGACAGGTCGAGCATGTCGTTGATCACGGTCAGCAGGTGGTTGCCGGCCCGCCGGATGGTGTCGATCGTGGCCAGCCGGTGCTCGGGCGCGGCGTCCAGGTTGCCGTCTTCACGCAGCACGTCGGCAAAGCCCAGAATCGCCGTCAGCGGCGTGCGGATCTCGTGGCTCATGTTGGCGAGGAACGCGCTCTTGGCCCGGTTGGCCGCCTCGGCCGCCTCCCGCGCCGCGTGCTGCTCGGTGATGTCGCTCTCGATCGCCATGAAGCCGGTGTGCACGCCCTCGGCGTCGCGGAGCGGGACGATTTCGATCGATAGCCGGTACTCCGCGCCCCCCTTGGCGTAGTTGACGATCTCGACCTTGGCGGGCTTGACCGCGCGCACCGCCTCCCCCATGGCCCGCGCCGCGGCGGGGTCGCTCTTGGGGCCCTGCAGCAAGTCGCCCGGCTTCCTGCCGCGAACTTCCTCGAGTGTGTACCCGCTGATCCGCGTGAACCCTTCGTTGACCCACTCGACCAGCCCCTGCCGATCGGTGATGATCACCGCGTTGGATGTCCGCCGGGCGATCTCCGCCAGCCGATCGGCGCTCGCCTTCGCCGCCGAAAGCTCGGCGGTCATGGCCTCGGCGAGCCGGAACGCCCGCTCCCGGCTGGTGCCCAGCGACCACGCGAAGGCCATCAGCAGCGCGGTGAGGACCGTCCCGCCCAGCGCCGCAACGGCGACCGGGCGGCGGTCGATGCTCGCCTCGAACGCCGGGGTGCTGCTGGTGACCAGCGTCCACTCCCGGTCGGCGATATCGATCACCCTGCGGGAATGGAAGAGCCGATCCGCGTACGCGTCATCGCCGACCGCTCCGCGCGTGCGACCCAGGTGCCGATGGAAGTCGAACATCTGGGTTTCGGCGCTGGTCTCGCGCCCGTCGAAGAGCTCAAAGTCGAGTTGCCCGTCGGCGATCTGCTCGATCCCCTCCAGCGCCTTGTCCACAAGCACCGGAGCCATGACCAGCCCCTCCAGCGCGGCCCAGCGTTCGGCGGGCGTGGTCACGGGCGCGCCGGGGCGGTACAGCGGAACCATGTACCCGAACCCCGCGCCGTTGCCATCGTCCTGCACCAGCGTGATCCGCCCCGTGATCGTCGCCTGCCCGCTGGAGACCGCCCGCTCGATGCTCGCCCGCCGCTGGGCGTCGCCCCCCACGTCCAGCCCCCAGGCCGCGCGGTTGGGTTCCAGCGGTTCCAGGTAGGTGACCACGAAGAGCCGATCGTCCTGCTTGCCCGTGACGCGGTGAGCCGGGCTGTGCGGATCGGCCCACTCCCCCCGCCTGACGCTGAAGTCCGGCGCGCCGTCGGCCCGCTCGCGGGCGATGAACGCGTCCAGTCCGTCAGGCTCCACGCACTTGACAAAGCCGAAGCCGAGCACGCCGGGAAACTCCTTGGGAAGATCCCGCGCGGCGACGTACGCGCCGAAGAATGTGCGATCGAGGGTGCCATTCGCCGCGAACGCGGCTCTGGCCCCGTTCAGGCCGTACACCGGCATCGTCACCCGGGGGACGAGTTCGGCGGCCAGCCGCTCGGAGTGCCGCTCGAAGCGGGCTCGGGCCTCGTTGGTGATCTGACGGTCCTCAAAGTGGACCACCAGCGAGGTCAAGACCATCCCGCCGACGCCCAGCAGCGCGATCCAAACCCACAGCGCAGCCCGCGTGCGACGGCGCACGGGTGCCCGCTCCTCGCGCCCGACGACCCGCAGACCGCGGAACCACCAGAACAGGAGCGACGCGACCACGGACGCCACAAGGGCTGCGTCCAGGACCAACTCCAAGCCGTCCTGCAAATCCGGCACCAGCAGGCGCCGCCACACCACGACGCCGACGCACCCCGCCACCAACGCGGCGAGGGCGTGCACGCGTCGATTGCGGACAGGGGAGATGGTGTTCATGGCACGCTCCAGATCATCGGAAAGTTCGGCCACCGAGTCAGCATACCGGGGGCGCCCGGGCGGTTCGTGTGGTCGAGCATGATGCATCCTCTCGTCGGGTGGTTCGGACTTTCACGACCCTCGCCAGGCGGCGGGATTTTCCGTCGACATTGCCTCGGGGCGCATCGCGGACGCCGCACGCTACGCCGCCACCGTGGCCGTCGTGACGTCCGACCACGGCCCCCTTTCGCCGCGCGTGTTCACCCAGCGGGCCATGTAGACGGCGGTTTTCCCCCCTTCGCCCGCCTTGAACTCGGCGCGGAAGCTCGGCTTGGTGGTCATGGTCAGGAACGTGAGCGCGGCGGGGTCGGTGGGCGCGGGTGTGTCGGCATCGACCAACTTCACCCAAACCTCGGCACCGAGCACGCCCGCGGGCTTCGCCCGTCTCGTCGGCGTGGACTCGTCCACCAGCCGCAGTTGGTGCGTGAGCCGCTGCCTGCTCTCCACCAGCGCGAGCGGGCGGGTGACGGGCGTTTGCGCGGGGGCGCCTCTGGGGGGGCGCACCGTGATGCCCATCTCGGCCCGCTCGGCGGCGGTGGTGCCGGGGTAGCTCTGCACGAAGTTGGTCACGGGCCGGATCTCGCGTTCCAGCGCGGCGCGGGCTTCGTCCTTGCTTCGCCGGGCCGACTCCGCCGCGGCCTGGGCCGAGACGTGCAGCGGGTAGGCGATCCGCCAGGTCTCGATCCGCTTCTCCAGTTCGCCCAGGTCCTTGGGATCCAGGCCCCGGTTCACCCACCAGGCGTAGACGGCGGAAAAATACTGGTCCGCCCAAGCGGAGAACTCGCCGTCGGGCCGGGGGATGTAGTTTTTCTTGCGGGCGGGCATGGGGGTAGTCCAAAGGGCCAAAGGGCCAGATGTCCACATGGCCAAAGGAAGAGCGTGACGCGGTGACGCACAGGCGACGTGACGGGGTGAAGACGCGTGGATGAGCGGGCGGCCGCGTGCGGCCAGCGCCGCCCCGGCGGCGCGCCGCCCCGCTCGTCTCCGGACCGACCGGAGAACGCTCCCATCGGTCCGGAGAGGTCTCCGCTTGAGCCGAAGAGGTCTCCGGGTGAGTCGGAGACGTCTCCGGATGAGTCGGAGAGCACTCCGGATGAGCCCGAGAAGTCTCCGGATGAGCCGGAGACGTCTCCGCGTGGGCCGGAGAGGGGCGGGGAAGGCGTCCCGGCGGACGTGGGCACAGGACACCCCAGCGCCGAACGCACCCGGGCCCGGGCGGGCCGACCTTTCGGGTTAGGCGTTTGGGCTGTGCGACTGCGCGCTGTGCCGCTGTCAACCTCGGCGCGGGTCTTGCGCGGTCCGGCCCACCCCCACCCCCCCGCGCCCTCACCGCTCCCGCTTCCACGTCCACTCCACGATCATGTAGCTACCCGTCCCGTCCACCTCCGCCCGAGGCACGCACCGCGCCATGATCGGCGGCCCGCACCACGACGCCACGGCCAGCGACAGCTCCGCCCGGGTCTTTAGACGCCACGAGGCCTCTATGCGGCCGTCGGCGTCCTCGGCGCCCGCGAGGTCTCGCACGTTCAGGATGGCCCGGCTGGCCGAGCCCCCCAGGTGCGCCGCGGTGCCCGTCGGCCCCAGGATCGTGCGGCGCACCGCGTCGATGTACGCGTCGATCTTGGGGACCGTCTCGGCGGGCACCGCCGCCACCAGGCTGGTGCCGATGAACCGCAGAACGCAGTCGCCATCCCCGACCAGCCACACGTCGGGTTCGACGACGCGCTGAAGCGAATACAACAGCGCTTCGGCGTGCAGGAGGATCGCATCCCGCGCGTCGTTGGCGAACTCCACCCGGCTGTTAAGACTGACGAACGGGGGATTTGGCCGCATGCTTGCCGGCGCATCAGGAATCGCCGCGTACACATCCGCCAAATCCCGCACCACCGGCACCCACGCCGCGCCCACCGCTTCGCCCTCCTTGACCATCCGGCTCGCCATCCGCTGGGCCAGACGTCGGTCCATCCAGCCCGGCTCGTACTGCTGCAGCCGCATGAAGATGTGGTCCCACGTCTCATCGGTGTAGTCCTCGCTCAGCGGCCACACCGAGACCAGAACCTCCAGCGGCACCGCGGCGAGCCAGCCGTGACGCTGGATGAGCGGCGCGCGCGACGCGGGCCAGGCCAGCAGGATCAGCAGGGCCCCCACCGCCGCCCAGCGATATCGGCGGCGCGGACGTTCAAACTCGCGCGCCGACCCGGCCGTGCGCCCGCACTCCGGGCAGGTCAGCGACGGCGCGCCCGCCATGTCGTACCCGCACCCGGCGCAGCGCTTCCGCCCCCGGGCCCGATCCCCCCGCAGCGCCCAGCCCGCGACCACCGCGCCCGCCGCCAGCAGCGTGATGCCCAACCACGGCCAAACTTCGCCGGTCTCGGGCGGCCAGAACGTCATAGCTCGTGAGACGCTCAGACCGAGCCGAGGTTCCCGCGAACGCGGTCAAGGCTGCGCCGTCGTCGCGGCGGTAGTCGCCGTCCCGGTGTCAGCCAAGACGCTCGGGGCCAACGCTCACCACGTTAGGTTCGATGAGCCCAATCTGGGCGCCAGACACTGCGGCAATCTCCAACGCGAACCGCTTGGTCAAGGCCGGAGCGGGAGCTCGAGCCCGAAAGATGAGGCGACTCTTTACCTCGAAGTGAAGCCTGCCGGCGTGGGCTATGTACGCGACGCTGGGTGAATGTAAGGGGAATCCGGGGGCTCGACTTCACTTCTGTGGACATCGCCTCGCCTCTGTCGATGAATCCGACATGAGTCGTCAAGTTCTGCCCGGCTGCGCACTGGTGCTGCTCGCCTCTGGCTGCACGATGGCTTCGCCGGGCCTTTTCTGGATTCCCCGCCCCGAAGGTGTCAGCGATGTTGCCGCGAACGCGATCAGCGCCGACGGCACGACCGTGGTCGGTGGCACGCAGCGCGGCAACGACGGTGCAAGCTTCTATTGGACCGCCGCCACCGCGTTGGTCGAGTTCGACGCGCCGATCGGCGGCTGGAGCTACGCCTCGGGCGTTTCAGCCGACGGACGTGTCATCGTCGGCTCCTCTCGGCGCGAGTCTCAGACTTCGGCTTATCGATGGGCCTCGGGATCGGGCCTCAGTTTCCTTCAATCCACACCCGGCGCTAGCGAGACTTATGCCAACGATGTGAGCGACGATGGTTCCATCATCGCGGGTTACGACTCCTTTGGCGCAGTGCGCTGGCGGGTAACTGACCCCGGCATTATTGCCGATCCTCTCCTGTTCAACCTCAGCGCCAGCGCCAATGCCATAAGCGGAGATGGGCAGGTGCTCGTCGGAGCAACATCCGCGTTCGGCCCCGCCGTGAGATGGACGCCGCAGGGCACGCAGTCCTTCCCACTCTTGGGCGGCCTGCCCACCGGTTCCGCGACCGTTGCCAACGCGGATGGTTCCGTGATCGCCGGCGTCTTCGCCGACGGATCACCCTTTCGGTGGTCGGTAACCGATGGCCTGCTGCCCCTCGGGCAGATAGTCAGCCCCGGCCGGGCAACACCATACGCCATGAGCGCCGATGGGCTGATCATCGCCGGTTGGTTGGATAGCTCAGATGACAACGCCTTCGTCTGGACACCGCAGATCGGCGTCGTCACGCTCGAGTCTCTGATTGACCAGATCGGCTTGGATCGAACCGGATGGCAATTCCAACTCGTGACCGACATCAGCGCCGATGGCCTGACGCTCGTCGGCTGGGCACGTTATCAGGGTGAACAGGGTTCGTTCATCGCGCAAATCCCAGCGCCTTCGGCGAACGGCGTGATCTTTCTCGGTGCCCTTCTAGTCCGACGCCGCGTCAGGCGCTGACCTTCAACCCCACTATCCCCAACACAATCAGCCCGATGCACGCGATCCGCAGCGCCGTCGCCGGCTCGCTCAGATACACCATCCCGAAAATCGCCACGCCCACGGTGCCGATGCCGGTCCACACGGCGTAACTCGTGCCCGCGGGCAGGTCGCGCATCGCCCGCGCCAAGAGCGCGAACGACACGATCATCAGCGCCACCGTCGCCACGCTGGGCCACAGCCGCGTCCACCCCGCCGTCTGCTTCAGCATCAGCGCCCAGGCAACCTCAAACAGTCCGGCAATGACCAGCAGTATCCAGGGAAGCATGCCGGAGGATAAACAGGGCAAAGGGGCCGGCGGAGCGGATCGGCAATCCAAAGCCGGCACGAGGCACTAGGCATTCGGCAACCGGCAACCGGCAACCGCCGAAACCCGCAGCCCCCTCTTCATCCTTCCTTCTTCATCCCCCCACCCCCACATAGTGCCGCACGTCCGTTGCCCGCCCTTCGCGCCAGTCCACCGCCACCACATCGATCCGCCGCGCCCGGCCTTCCCACCCGTTCGCCGCCGTCAGATACGCCAGGATCGCCCGCAACTTCCGCCGTTTGCGCTGGTCCACCTGCGCCTCCGGCGGCGGGTGCCGCGCGTCGCCCACCTCGCGGCTCTTGACTTCCACGATCACGATCGCGCCCTCGGGCGACTCGGCCACCAGGTCCGCCTCGCCCATGGGCACCACCACGTTGCGGTCCAGAATGCGGAAGCCCGCGCGCTTCAAGAACGCCGCCGCCTCGCGCTCGCCCCGCTCACCCAGCCGGCGCGTCGCCGAATCGCCGCCGGGCACGCCCCCCGCCCCGCGCAGCGCCCGCCACAACTTCGTCCACGCGTTCAGCATGCGGCCTTCGCCTATCGCGCGTTCGTCACCCGCGCCTCACCGCCCCGCCGGCGGCCGTCCCTTGGGCGGCAAGGGCTGGAAGTACCGCGCGTCCGCCACCACCACCAGCCGCTCGGCCATCTCGCGCAGGTCAGACGCGCTGCCCCGCTCCGCGAGCTTCTTGAAGTACCGCTCGAACTCCTGCTGCATCCGCCGCTCGCGCAGCGTCGCCTGCAGTTCAAGCTGCGCGTCCTGCATGGGCACGCCCGGCGGCCTCTCGACGGATTCCAGCCGGATGTACGCCGTCGCCGCGCGCCCCTTGATCGGGCCCACCGTCTGCCCCACCGACAACTGCCGCGCCGCGTCGTTGAAGGCCGGGTCCGCCAGCAACTGCGCCGTCTCCAGCGTGCCCGCGGCGGTGCCGGTCACGATGCCCCCGCCGCCCGCGTTGAACTCGTTCAGGCTCCGGTCGCGGGCCACCTGCTCCATGTCCCGCCCGGACGACATCGCCTCGCTCAGCTTCGCCACCCGCTCCGCGTTCGCGTTCGCCGCCTGCACCACCCGCAGCGTCACCTTCGCCGGCGGGTTGTACTCGTCGAACCGGCGCACGTATTCCTTCTCCACGTCACGCCACGAGATGTTCACCCGCGGCGTCACATACCGGTTGATCAGCGCGCGGATCAGCGTCTGGTCGCGCTGGTCTTCCGCGTAGTCCGTCAGCGTCCGGCCCTCTTCCGTCAGGTTCAAGCCCTCTTCCGCCTGCGCCCGCGAGCCGCCGAAGTCCGCCGACACGTTCCGCTCGATGTTCGTCAAGAACGCCAGCAGCCCCTTGCGTTCCTCCGGCGTCAGCATCGACCGCGCCTCGGCCAGCATCAGTTCATCGCGGAACTTCGCCGTCAGGTCGTTCACGATCAGCGGCGTGGCCTTACGCAGCCAGTCGCGCTGGTCGGTCGCGTCGCGCGCCAGCCGGTCCAGACGCGCGCCCAGCCGGTCGAACACCTCGTTCACATACACCGGCTTGCCGTTGATCTGCCCCACCACACCGTCCACGATCATCGCCTGCCCCGCCGCCTTCGCCGCGGGCAAGGTCTCGCGGGCCGGCGCGCCGGGCACCGCCACCGCGTCGCCGATCGGCGCCGCAGGACGCGCATCGCTCACCATCGGGTCCGTCGTCCGCGCCGTTACGGGCCGCGGAGCCACCACCGCCGTCG
>JALHNL010000076.1 GCA_022843545.1 Phycisphaerales bacterium
GGCGCGATCGCCGGGCGCCGGGCCGCGCTGGCTGCCCTGGGCATCGCTCACGCTCAGGCCAGCGTCGTCCAGCCTCACGGTCATCGCCCGCCCGAGGCCGATGAACGAGTAGCGCGCCAGCCGCGCGCCGCCCTCCACCGATTCCAGCAGGAACGACGGATCAAACGCCTTGAGCTTTCGGAAGGCGGACACGGGCGTGTCCAGATCGGCGGCGATGTCGAAGGGGGGTTGCATGAAGTGGTGCTTGGTGCGTGGGGCGTGGTGCGTCGTGCGGGGGGAGTGGGGAGTGGGTGCGTAGAGCGAGAGCCTTCCGCCGGGCCGAGGCCAGGCGGGGAACGTGAGCGGTGGTTGTCAGGAGCCCAGGCGAAGGTTACCGGGCGAGCGCCACCGCTGAATCACAACGCCAACGCCACCAGATGGTGGGGAGCGGGTTGTGCGGGCGGGTGGTCATGCGATCAAGATGCCATAGGAATCCGCGATGTCAAGCCGAACGCGAACGCACGCACCCGGCTGACCAGCGGAGCATAGCCCCCCACCGACCGCGCCAACGCGACCTCACCCCCGGCGTCAACCCCACCACCCCCGAGGCCACGCTGGCCTACGACAAGGCCGGGAACCAGACCGACGACGGGCAGCACTTCACGTACACCTACGACGCCTGGGGCCGATTGGTCGAGGTCAAGAAGAAGACCGGAGGCACGCTGGTCGCCAAGTACCGCTACAACGGCCTGGGCTTCCGCATCGGCTGGCTGCACGACGCGGACCAGAGCGGCACGACCACCGAGACCGGCACCGGCCACGATAACTGGCTCTGGTTCATCTACAACGACCGCTGGCAGCAGCTCGCGTCCTTCCGCGTGCTGGCCACGGCCGTGAACGGCTGGGCGTATGATTTCGGCAGCGACACGACGCCCAAGGAACTCTTCGTGAACCACGCGGCGGGGCTTGATGGTCTGGGCGGGTCGAGTGACATCGACGAGGTCGTGCTGCGCGACGCGGACGAGACGACCGACACGCCGAGCCCTGGCACGCCCAACTGGGCGGGGGCCTCGGACAACGCTTTCGATAGTCGCCTCTTCTACCTGCAGAACTGGCGTGCGGACGTGGTGGTGACGGTGAAGGAAGCCGTCGAAGACTCGCCGCCGGCGGTGGTGGATCATGTGCGCTACTCGTCCTACGGCGTGCCCTGGGGCACGTCGATGGCGGATGTCGTGGCGGTCGGCGGCAATGGCCTTTCGCCCTACTCGCCCGACGGACAGATCACGGTCGATGATGTCAACACGTTCACCGCGTGGTTCAGCGACGACAATCTCAACGCGGATGTGACGGGCGTGGGCGGGTTTGCCGACCAGCTCACGCCGCCCGACGGGCAACTCACCGTCGACGACGTGCAAGCCTTCGTCAACGCCCTCGCCGACGACGCCGACAACACCGGCCGCGGCGTGCTCTCTCGCACCCACTCGCGGCGCGGGTACGCGGGGTACGAGTACGACCCGGGACTGTGGTACGCCTCATCGCTCATCAGCGGCACCGTGCCGCCGCGGTCGATGTGGCATGTGCGGAACCGCGTGCTGGACTCGGAGACCGGGCGCTGGACCCGCCGCGACCCGCTGGGGTATGTGGATGGGATGGGGTTGTATGAGTATGTGGCGGGCATGCCGCTGCTTTCAAACGACCCATCTGGTCTGGCCGCAACGGCTGCAAGGACGTGTGCCACACTGGCGGCGATCAGCCTTCTGGACCTGGAGGGCAGGAATCCTTGCGAGCGGATCAAGCGTCTATTTCAGAGGGGCGTTGCTCTTCCATGCGTCATCGCGTTCGCATTGGCAGAGTTTTCTGAGGATGATGCCGCGCGCATTGTTAGGTGCTGCATGCGACCTCAGAGTTGTTCTTCGCCGCAAGGTGGGACAACTGGCGGCGGAGGCGGAAGACCGCGGCCCGGGGACTCGATCGGAGGTCCGTCGCGGAGCAGACCTCGCCGTGATAGCCCAAACTGTTCCTGCGTGTGTAGCAGGGATGGCGGGATGTTCGAACCGATCGGTATTCTGCCTCGATCGGACTGTGCAAACTACCCCTACGACAACCGCAGATCGGGCTATGTGTTTTGCTTTTGCAGGAACTAACCATGACGCGGTCTGTTGTTGCCAAACTGTTCAAAGTGCTCGGATGGCCACCACCAGTTTCATGCCGATATGCATTTTATCACGACCGCACTGTAGTGCGAGGAGTTTTATACACATCAGTAGTTGACAACGACATTGAACTGCATCTCGGCTGCGACGACTGTGTGTCTCTCTCGCTGGCCGCTATGCGCTACGGCCTGTTTGTACCTCCAGCGAAGCTGCATTCGCACCACTGGAAGTCTGTTCGAATGCAACGCGTGCCCAAGTCGCTTCAGCCTTACCTTTGCATGCATTTTGGCGATCTTGAACAGCGGCGCAACTTCCGTAGTGTGTGGCCGGAGTATAGTGGGTGGACTTGGCGAAAAGTTCGTACGCGGTTCGAGTAGTGATGGTGACCTGACCCTATGTTCAGTACCAGGTGCTATGAGAGTCGGGTGAAGGGAGAGGGCGGGTGGCATTAAAGTACGATGACGGTTCATCCAAGCGTCCATGAGGCGGGGTAGCACTGACTTCGTGGCAGGTGGCATTGAAGTCGAATGACAGTTTATGCAGGCGGCCCTGAATACCCCGCCACCACTTGCCGTGCCACAGATGTGCGGAGTCCCCGGACCACATCGGTGCTCTTCCGCCACCGCCCGGAGCCGGCCCTTGACACATCCGGTATGCTCTTGCCAGATGGTCGCCCTCCGCCCAACCCGCCCACCGACGGTGCATGAACGCACCGGCCGCGGCACGCTCTCACGCACGCACTCGCGCCGCGGCTACGCCGGCTACGAGTACGACCCGGGGCTCTGGTACGCCTCGTCGCTCATCAGCGGCACAGTCCCGCCGCGCGCCATGTGGCATGTCCGCAACCGCGTCCTCGACTCCGAAACCGGCCGCTGGACCCGCCGCGATCCGCTGGGGTATGTCGATGGGATGGGGTTGTATGAGTATGTGAGGTCGCGACCAACTTATCAACGCGACTGGAGCGGACTCCTTTGCGCCGGAACGTCTTGGCCATACGAACCCACTCCGCCCATTTCAATCTATGCGCCCGAGGTGATCCGTCTCAATGGTTGCTATCTGCGTCCATCTCGCGGCTATAGCTCATGCTATTACCCGGTCTCCTGTGATAGTCGCGAGGCTAGGCAGGCAGCGTGCAGGGCTTTCGCTCGGTGCGCATACGGATTGCCACCCGGTGAAGTTTACACTGGCCAGTTCGCTGTCTGTCTGAACAGCGGATACAACGCATTCTTTCAGTCATGTTCTCAAGGCGCGGAAGAGGGGGCCGCAAACTATCACTACCACAGGCGCATCGCAGAGTGTTCCGGCCCCACGATGTTTGCTGACGAGTGGTCATGTCTTGCGTGCAGAACCACTGCCTGGGCAGTACTTCAGTTGGGCTGTGGCGGGGCAGGCAGGTTCCTTGGCGGGCCCATCGTAGCACTTCTGTGCACTTTCTTGCACTCGACAGTCGTGCCGTCGTTCCTTCCTAATGTCTTACCAGCCGGACTCTGCAAAGCTATCGGCATGTGCCCATGAATGCAAAAGTCTGGCTTGGGATTATGCTCTTTGTTTGCGTCATCGCCGTCGCGATGATGGGGTCTTGGTTTCATGGTCAATTGTCGTCTTCTGCCACAATTGCCCGCGCGTTGTTCAATGCATTCGTGGTGCTGCTGATTTATTACCTCATAAAAGACATGCCTATAGGGCTCACGAGGCGTTCTAAACAGCGAGATACTTCATCTCAGAAATAGGGTGGCTGTTGGGCTGGTGACATTGAAGTGCGCCTCCACCACTTGCCGCGGCAGGTGGCACTGAAGTCCGATGACGGGCAGGTGGCATTGAAGTCCGATGACGGTTCATGCAGGCGTCCCTGAGTACCCCTCCGCCACTTGCCGTGCCACCGATGTGCGGAGTCCTCGGAGCACATCGGTGCTCTTCGCCTACCAAGGCGGCGCGACCACCAAGGCCGACACGGGCCACGACCACTAGCTCTGGCTCATCTACAACGACCGCTGGCAGCAGCTCGCGTCCTTCCGCGTGCTGGCCACGGCCGCGGACGCCTGGGCGTATGATTCGGGGAGCGACACGACGCCCAAGGAACTCTTCGTGAACCACGCGGCGGGTCTTGACGGTCTTGACGGTCTTGACGGTCTTGACGGTCTTGACGGTCTTGACGGTCTTGACGGTCTTGACGGCCTGGGCGGGTCGAGTGACATCGACGAGGTCGTGCTGCGCGACGCCGACGAGAGCGACTTCGCCGGAAAAGCAGAGGTCGGCGCTCGGGCGTGAGCGTCGCCTTCCACCGCCCGCGCAAGTCGCGGGTGGAGAGAACCAGCTCGAATCATCGGTGAATGCCGAGGGGCGGACTCGAACCGCCGACCTCCGGGTTATGAATCCAGCGCTCTAACCAGCTGAGCTACCTCGGCGACAGGGGGGGAGTTTAGGGGGCCTTGGGCGTGCGGTCTATTCGGGCGGGATCGGGCCGGGTGATCGCCTCTGGTCGGGGCCGGGCACATCCGGTCGTGCCAGGCACACTCCGAACACGCGCCGCCCCCCCGTCAGGTGGCATTCAAACGCACCCGGGCACGGCCAAGCGGTCCGAGCGGGCGGGCCGGCAGGCGAGAGTTGGGCGCCAATCGCGTGCGTCCGATCCCGGGCGTCAGCCCCGGGTGGCGATCCAGACTGACCCGGTCTGGGCCACACGCCACAGGCCCGATGCCGCCCCGGCCCCCTCCCACTCGCCGGCGATGAGAAGCCGGTCGGGGGTGGCCTCCACACGCGACACCCAGCCCATCGCGACGCGGGCGACGCGGCCCCGCCCGCCGCCGATGTCGCCCTCAAAGTCCAGGTAAGCAGCCCGGTGATCAGTCATGGGCTGGATCGCAAAGACCCGGGCCAGGGGGTCGTCAGGGCGGGCCAGGGTGCGGAAGGACACGAGCCGACGGTCATCGGGGCGAGCGTCCTCCTCGCCGGGTCGCTGGATGAGCCAGTCGAAGTGGTCGGGCTGCCGCGGGTCGTCGGTGTGATGGAGCAGCACCATGCGGGCCATGCGGGAGTGATAGGCGGGAACGTGCGGGCGGGGCGGTCGGGTTTTCGCCCCGCGTTCTTCGGCGCGCCGATACCATGAGCCCATGACCCGTCTGACCCTGATCGTGATCGCGCTGTGCGCCCCCGTCCTCACCGGCTGCCAGCAGCCCAACTCGGTCCCGCACAACGAGCGCGGCGACCAGGCCCTGCTCAGCGAGAACTGGGCCCGCGCGGCCTCGGAGTATGAGAAGGCCCTGGCCGCCCGCCCCGACCAGCCCAAGGCCCGGCACGGGCTGGCGCGGGCGTACATCGGCCTGGGGCGGCCTCTTGAGGCGGCTGAGCAGGCGAAGATCGCGTATGCCCAGCGTCCGGAAGAGCCGGAGTACGCCGACACGGTGGCGGAGGCTCTGCTGAAGGCGGACCGGAAGGACGAACTCTTCCGGTTCCTGCGTCAGAACGCGAGCGAGCGCGGGCGCGTGGACGACTGGGTGCGTCTGGGGACGTTTGCCCGCGCCGCCGGCGACGCCGACAGCGCGATGACGGCGCTGATCACCGCGGCCCGGGTGGATCGCGGGCGGACCGCCGCGCCGCAACTGGGGCTGTATGAGCTGTACGCCTCGCTGGGCCAGCGCGACAAAGCCATGCAGCGGCTGCGCAACGCGTACTACGCCGAGCCGACCAACTCGCGCGTTCGCACCGCCCTGGCCGCGGAGGGCATCCAGCCCGAGGCTTCGTTCGGCCAGATCCCGCCGGAGCGTTGGGACGGCGTGGTTCGCTGAACGGTCTTTCCCCACGCACTACGCACCACGTACCACGCTCTCAGCACCGCCCCCCACCCCCATGCCCCGCCTTCTCGACGGCAAAGCGCTGGCCAACCACCTCCGCGAGCAGCTCGCGCGGCGGGTGGCCGCCGTGCACGCCCGTGGGGGACGGGTTCGGCTGGACGCGTTGATCTGCGGTGGGGAGGACGACGCGGCGCATGTGTACGCCGCCAACCAGGGCAAGCAGTGCGCCCAGTTGGACATCGAGTATCGGCTGCATGAACTGCCGGGCGGGGCCAAGTACGACGACATCGCGGGGCGCGTGCTGCTGCTGAACACGCAGACCGACGTGACCGCGATGATGCTGCACCTGCCCCTGCCCGAGGGCGTGGATGCGTACAGCGTGCAGCGGCTGATCGCCCCCGAGAAGGACGTGGAGGGCGTGAACCCGGCCAACATCGGCAACGTGGTGTATGGGCGCAGCAGCCTGGCCCCGTGCACCGCGCTGGCGGTCGTGAAGATGATCGAGCACACCGGCGCCTCGCGCCAAAGCGGGCTGCGCGGCAAGGTGGCCGTGGTCGTGGGCGCGGGGGACGTGGTGGGCAAGCCCATCGCCGTGCTGCTGATGCGCATGGACGCCACGGTGATCTCGTGCAACAAGTGGACCCCGGGCATCCGCGACCTGCAGACGCGGGCGGACGTGCTGGTGGCGGCGGCGGGCGTGCCGGGCCTCATCGGGCCCGACGACGTGAAGCCCGGGGCGATCGTGGTGGACGTGGGGGTGTCGCGCGTCACGGGGCCGGACGGCAAGACCCGGACGGTGGGCGACGTGCAGTTTGACGCGGTGAGCGCCCGCCTGGGCGACCAGGGGTGGATCAGCCCCGTGCCCGGGGGGGTGGGGCCGGTGACGGTGATGATGCTGCTGGAGAACGTGGTGACCGCGGCGGAGCGGGCGGTGGGGATCCAGGAGCGGCCCTAGCGGTTTCCGCGGGCCTACGCCACTGGGGCGTGGAGCGCGAATACCATGCCGACCGTGGAGCGCCGTGCGCTATACGGCTTTTGTTCGCCATTGATCCCCCCGAGCATCGCCAAGGGCCCATTCATGCGCATCGACGTCATCGGCAAGCACATCGAGATCACCGACGCCATCCGCGCTTTCGCGGAGACCAAGTCCGGCAAGCTCACGCGCTATCTCGACGGGATGATCCAGCGGATCACCGTTCGCCTGGAGCCCGACCCGCGCAAGAAGGGCTTTCATGCCGAAGTCGTGGCCGATGTCGAGCACCACGAGGACTTCGTGAGCAACGCCCACCACGAGGACATGTACGCCGCCATCGACCTGGCGGTGGACAAGTCCGCCCGGCAGCTCGCGGAGTTCAAGGATCAACTGAAGCAGAGCAAGCGCGGCGGCCAGGCCGCGGGCTGAGCATGACCAAGGCGCGGGCTCTTGAGCGGGCTTGGCGGTCGGACTATCAGAGGCCAAGGGCGCGGAACGGGCCCCTTCGCCTGAGCCATCGGACCGTTCCCGGGATTTGGCAACACCCATGAAGTTGAGCGAACTTGTTCCCGCGTCCGCCATCATCACGTCGCTGGGCGGTCACGACCGCGACAGCGTGGTGACCGAGCTGATCGATGCCCTGATCGCCGCGGGGTACGCGCAGGCCAAGCACCGCGACGAACTCGTGGGCAAGGTCCTGGCCCGCGAGAAGCTGGGCTCCACCGGCTTCGGCAAGGGCGTCGCCGTCCCCCACGTCCGCCATGCCAGCGTCAAGAGCATGGCCGCGGCGATCGGCCTCTCGGCGGGCGGGGTGGACTTCGCCTCGATGGACCGTCAGCCCGTGTACTCGATCTTCCTGCTGCTCTCGCCCGACGACCGCCCCGAAGACCACATGCTGGCCATGGAGGTGATCTTCAAGAGCCTGAGCCAGGACACCTTCCGCCGGTTCCTGCGTCAGGCCGGCAGTGTCGAGGATGTTCGCACGCTCCTGGACGAGGCCGATTCGCAGAACCACGTCTGACCTCCCGCTCCGCTCGCACCCGTCCCCTTTCTCCCCCCCCACCGCCCGCGCCGACCATGCCCACCGCCAGCGCCAAGGTGACGATCAAGAACCGCCTGGGCCTGCACGCGCGCCCGGCGATGGAGTTCTGCGACGTCGCCAACGCGTACAAGTCCTCGGTCACCGTCAAGCGCGATGACCAGGCGGTGGACGGCAAGTCGATCATGATGATGATGCTGCTGGCGGCGACGCAGGGCACGGTGCTCGAGGTGGTCGCCGAGGGCGATGACGCCGACGCCGCGGTCGCCGCGCTCAAAAAGCTCGTGGACTCGGGCTTCAACGAGGACTAAGCCCCGACCGCGCAAAGAACGGGCCCCGACCAATCCGGCCGGGGCCCGCACAAGATTCTCCTGATGGATCAACCGCCTTCGGATCAGCGACGCCGACGCGCGGCCGCCAGCCCGGCCAAGCCCAGCAGCGCCGCGGCGCCGGGGGTGGGCACCTGGGCGTAGAACCCACGGATCTCGCCGCCGGTGAACGTGTTGCTGTGGACGTTCAGGTACGCGGTGCCGGCGTTGAAGCTGTTGATGAGCCGCGCGAAAGCCAGAGCAGTGGTGCCGCCGCTGGCCGTGATGAACGCGCCGCTGTACGACGAGGTCAGGGTCATGTCAAACGTCCGGTCGTAGGCGCCGTTGTTGAATCCCGTGACCAGACCGGGCAAGGAGGGGCTGGTGACAGCGACACCCGCGGTCCCGGTGCCCGGCAGCGCGGTCGGCCCGTGAATGTGGGCCACGGTGGTGTTGCCCGACAGCCCCGAGTACGAGAACTGAAGCCGCATCGTGAGCGCGGCAGTATCAACCGTGGCCAGGGTCCAGCCGGTCCCGGTGGCGCCGGAGACCTCGGGGCCCAGAGGCGAGTAGTAATACACGACGGCGGCCTGAGCCCCGCCAGCAGCGGCGAGCAGACCGGCGGTGGCGATGGCGAACTGCATCTTGGTGAGCATGTCTCTTCTCTCCCTTGGGCATGGGTCTGCGAGAGCGCAAACGGTTGACCTGCCGAAACACCCGACGGGCCACCGCGCGCACGCACCCGGTGTAATGTCGGCCCAAGGTCGGGCTATTGCACCCAAAAAAGGCGACTTCGACACGGCCTGCCGTGCGAACACTTCCCGGCGGCACTCTACCCAAGGTCCAGCCCTGGCCGGCCCTGGGGCTTCAATGAGACCGCCACCAGTCCAAGACTGGAAGCGGCTTCACTTGATCCGGACCCTTAAGGTCAACGGGAGAATCGGCCGGGGTTCAGCGATCAGCCCTTGACCGGCTGCTGGTCGCCGCCCACGACGATGTTGGGCATGTCCACCGCGGGCAGGCCCAGGGGCTCGCCGCGCGAAGCGCCGAGCTGCTCGGCCCGCTCGGCGGCCTCGGCGAGCATGAGATCCTCATCGTCGCTCTCGCCCGAGGGGGGCTCGCCGACGGTGATGGGCTTGATGGTCTGCCAGGCCTTGAAGCCGGTGCCGGCGGGGATGAGGTGGCCCAGCAGCACGTTCTCCTTGAGGCCCACGAGCGTGTCGGTGGCGCCGCGGAGGCTGGCCTCGGTGAGGACCTTGGTGCTCTCCTGGAACGAGGCGCCCGAGAGGAACGACTCGCTGGAGAGCGCGGCCTTGGTGATGCCCAAGAGCAGCGTGCGGCCGGTGGCGGGGCGGGCCTTCTTGGTCTTGGCGGGCTCCTTGCCGGCGCCCTCGGCCTTCATGTTGGCCTCGCGGACCTCGCCGCGATGGACCAGCGCGTCCATGGGCATGTCGGTGCCGCCCGGATCGACGATGCGGACCATCTCGGCGACCGCGTTGTTGCGGGCCTTGAAGTCCACCTTGTCGACCACGTCGAAGGGCAGCAGGTCGGTGTCGCCCGGGCTCTCGATGCGGACCTTGCGGAGCATCTGGGCCAGGATGACCTCGATGTGCTTGTCGTTGATACCCACGCCCTGAGCGCGGTACACGTTCTGCACCTCGTCGAGCATGTAGCTCCACAGCGCTTCCTCGCCCTTGATCGCGAGGATTTCCTTGGGGTCCAGCGGGCCTTCGGTGAGGGGCTGGCCCGCCTCCACCACGTCGCCCGTGTGGACCAGCAGGGTCTTGTCGCTGGGCACATGGTGCGCCTTGGCCAGGTCCGGCGCGTGCTCGGGGATCACCATGATCGTGATCTTGCCCTTGCGCTTGTCGGTGTGGATCTCGACGCGCCCGCCCAGGCTGGCCATGACGGCCGGGTCCTTGGGACGGCGGGCCTCGAAGATCTCGGTGACTCGGGGCAGACCACCGACGATGTCCTGCGAGGCCGACGCGCCGCGCGGCTGACGCGCGAGCATCTGGCCGGCGGTGACCTTCTCGCCGTCCTCGACCTCGAGGCGGGCGCGGGCGGGGAGATAGTGGAAGTCGAGGATCTGGCCCTGACCGTCCACGATCTGGATGGTCGGGGTGAGCTCGCCCTTGTGCTCGATGATGACCTTGGCCTTCTTGCCTCCGCCCGCGTCCTCGATGCGGTAGGTTTCCTTCTCGACGATGTCCTTGAACTGGACGGTGCCGTCCTTCTCGGCGAGGATGGGGACGCGGTGCGGGTCCCAGCGGATGAGGGTCTGCCCGCGCTTCACCTCTTCGCCCTGCTTGACGAGGATGTAGCAGCCGTAAGGCACCTTCTGCTTCTCGAGTTCGCGGCCCTTGGAGTCGAGCACCGCGATCTCGCCGTTGCGCTTGAGCGCGACGAAGACGGTGTGGCCTTCGTCGTCCTTGCCGGCGACGGGGTTGCAGTCGCGCAGCTCGATGACGCCGGTGGAGGAGGCCTTGTACTCGCTCTGCTCGATGGAGCGGGTGCCGATGCCGCCGGTGTGGAACGTGCGCATCGTGAGCTGGGTGCCGGGCTCGCCGATGGACTGAGCGGCGATGATGCCGACGGCCATGCCGGGCTCCACGGGCTTGCCGGTGGAGAGGTCCAGCCCGTAATCGAGCACGGAGCAGCCGGTCTTGCTCTCGCTGGTGAGCGGGGAGCGGACCATGACCGAGTCGATGCCGATCTCCTCGATCTTCTTGGCGGTCTCGAGGGTGATGATCTCGTTCTCCTTGACGATGACCTGGTCGGTCACCGGGTGAACGATCGTGTTGCGCGAGACGCGGCCGATGATCTGGTCGCGGAGAGGGACGTCAACCTGCTCGCCCTTGTAGATAGCGCGCTTCACGATGCCGCGCTTGGAGCCGCAGTCGTGCTCGGTGATGATCACCGACTGGGCCACGTCGCACAGCTTGCGGGTGAGGTAGCCGGCGTCGGCGGTCTTGAGCGCCGTGTCGGCCAGACCCTTGCGGGCGCCGTGGGTCGAGGAGAAGTACTCCAGAACGCTCAGGCCCTCGCGGAAGTTGGAGCGGATGGGCGTCTCGATGATCTCGCCCGAGGGCTTGGCCATCAGACCGCGCATGCCGGCGAGCTGCTGAAGCTGGCTGACGTTGCCGCGGGCGCCCGAGTCGGACATCAGGTACACGGGGTTGAGATACAGCTTGGCCTTCTTGTCGTCCGAGGGGCACTCGTTGCCGTTCTCGTCGCGGCGGTCGACCTTGAGGGTCTCCAGCAGCTTCTTCTGGACCTGCTCGCGGCAGTGAGCCCAGATGTCCAGCAACTGGTTGTAGCGCTCGCGCTCGGTGATGATGCCGCGCTCGAAGTTCTTCTCGACGCGGTCGACCTTCTTCTGGGCCTCGTCGAGCAGGGCCTGCTTTTCCTTGGGGACGCGCAGGTCGGTGATGCCGAACGAGAGGCCCGCGAGCGTCGACTGCTTGAAGCCCGTCTCCTTCAGACGGTCCAGCAGGTCGATGGTCGAGCCGCGACCGCAGATCTGATAGCAGTCGTCGATCACGCGGCTGGCGCCCTTCTTGCCCAGGGCGCAGTTGTAGAACGGCATGCCCGGGGAGAGGATCTCGGAGAACAGCACGCGCCCGGCGGTGGTGATCACGCGGCGGTTGTCGGGCAGCTTCTCGATCGCCTTGCCCTGATCGTTGACGATCGTGTCAAAGCCGATGTCCAGCCCGTGGCGCCCCTCGCGGAGCAGGTCGCGGGCGGTGCCGGGGAGCGTCTCGATGCGGACGCGGATCCGCTCGTGGATCCCGATCTTGCGCTGCTCGTACGCCCGCAGGGCCGCCTTGCGGTTCTCGAACGAGGGCAGGTCCTTGTCGGCGCGCTCGTCGGCCATCATGAACGTGATGAAGTACACGCCCATGACGATGTCCTGGCTGGGCGAGATGATCGGCTTGCCCGAGGCGGGCGAGAAGATGTTGTGCGTGCTCATCATCAGCACGTGCGCCTCGGCCTGGGCCTCCACGCTCAGCGGGAGGTGAACGGCCATCTGGTCGCCGTCGAAGTCGGCGTTGAAGCCGGTGCAGACCAGCGGGTGCAGGCGGATGGCGTTGCCCTCGACGAGCACGGGCTCAAAGGCCTGGATACCCATTCGGTGAAGGGTGGGCGCGCGGTTGAGCAGCACGGGGTGCTGGAAGATGACCTCTTCCAGGATGTCCCACACCTCCGCGTCGCGACGCTCGAGCATGCGCTTGGCCGACTTGATGGTGTCGGCCAGCCCGTGCTCCTTGAGCTTGCGGATGATGAACGGCTGGTAGAGCTCCAGCGCGATCTTCTTGGGCAGGCCGCACTGGTGGAGCTTGAGCTCCGGGCCCACGACGATGACCGAGCGGGCGGAGTAGTCCACGCGCTTACCGAGCAGGTTCTCGCGGAAGCGGCCCTGCTTGCCCTTGATCATGTCGGTGATCGACTTGAGCGGGCGGTTGGACGAGCCCAGCACCGGACGGCGGCAGCGGTTGTTGTCGAACAGCGCGTCGACCGCCTGCTGCAGCATCCGCTTCTCGTTGCGGATGATGACCTCGGGGGCGTTGAGGTCCATGAGCTTCTTGAGGCGGTTGTTGCGGTTGATGATGCGCCGGTACAGGTCGTTGAGGTCGCTGGTGGCGAAGTTGCCGCTCTCCAGCAGGACCAGCGGGCGCAGGTCGGGCGGGAGGACGGGGATCACGTCCATCACCAGCCAGGTGGGGTCGTTCTCGCTGCCGCGGATCTGCTCGACGATCTTCAGCCGCTTGGCGTAGTCCTTGATCTTCTGCTTGCTCTTGGTTTCCTTGAGCGCGGCGCGGATCTCTTCGGCCAGCTTGGGCAGGTCGGTCTTCTCGAGCAGCTCGCGGGCCGCGTCGGCGCCCATCATGGCGCGGAAGGCCGAGCCGTACTTGTCCACCGCGGCGCGGTACTCGTCCTCGGTGAGCATCTGCTTGAACTTCAGCTCGGTGTCGCCCGGGTCCACCACCACGTAGTCCTGGTAGTAGATCACCTTCTCGAGGTCGCTGGTCTTCATCGCCAGCAGGTTGCCCAGGCGGCTGGGCACCGCCTTGAAGAACCAGATGTGGACGATGGGCGCGGCCAGGTTGATGTGCCCGAACCGCTTGCGGCGCACGCGGCTGTGCGTGATCTTGACGCCGCAGCGCTCGCAGATGATGCCCTTGTACTTCGTCCCGCGGTACTTGCCGCAGAAGCACTCGTAGTCGCGCTCGGGCCCGAAGATGCGCTCGCAGAACAGACCGTCCTTCTCGGGGCGGTACGTGCGGTAGTTGATCGTCTCGGGCTTCTTCACCTCGCCGTAGGACCACGAGCGGATGTCGTTGGGCGACGCGAGGGTCACCTTGACGGCGGAGAAGTCATTCACACGATCGTAAATCGCCTCAGCGGCCATATGCGTTCTCCTGCGGCCTGGGGCGGCCGCGAAGCCACTGCAAACTGTCGGGTCGAACGGGAGTCGAATTCGGAAAGCGGACTACGCGAGAGATGGAGTCGGGATCAGAGGAGGCTCGCCCCCTCCGTCTTCTTCTTCTCCAGCAGCACGTTCATGCCCAGGCCCTTGAGTTCCGAGCACAGCACGTCGAAGGCGACGGGCATGCCCGCCTCCAGCGTGTTGGTGCCCTTCACCATGCTCTCGTAGATCTTGCTGCGGCCTTCCACGTCGTCGGACTTGACGGTGAGGAGTTCCTGCAGGATGTACGACGCGCCGTACGCCTCGAGCGCCCACACTTCCATTTCACCGAAGCGCTGGCCGCCGGTGCGGGCCTTGCCGCCCAGGGGCTGCTGGGTGATGAGGGAGTAGGGACCGGTGGCGCGGGCGTGGATCTTGTCGTCCACCAGGTGGTGGAGCTTCAGGATGTACATCACGCCCACCGTGGTCTTCTGGTTGAACGGCTCGCCCGTGCGCCCGTCGTGCAGCTGGATCTTGCCGCCGCGGGGCATGCGGACCATCAGTTCGCGCCAGTGCGGGAACTTGCCCTCAGCCTCATAACGCTTCGCCTTCTCCTCGACGAACGCGTTCGCCTCGGTGACGGCGGTGTGCACCTCGTCCTCGGTGGCCCCGTCGAACACGGGGGTGACGGCCTGCATGCCCAGGATGTTCATGGCCCAGCCCAGGTGCGTCTCGAGGATCTGCCCGACGTTCATGCGCGAGGGCACGCCCAGCGGGTTGAGCAGCACGTCGACCGGGGTGCCGTCGTCCATGAACGGCATCTCTTCCTCGGGAACGATGCGGGCGATGACGCCCTTGTTGCCGTGGCGGCCGGCCATCTTGTCACCGACCGACAGGTGCCGCTTGGTGGCGAGGTAGACCTTCACCATCTCCAGCACGCCGTTGGGCAGTTCGTCGCCGCGCTTCATGTGGTCGAGCTTGCGCTTCTTCTCGGTGCGCACGGCCTCGATGCGGGGCCAGAACTGCTTGTAAACGACCTCGGCCTTCTCCTTGGCTTCCTTGGAGCCCTTCATCCACTTGTCGTTGAAGCCGTCGATCTGCTCGAGCACGACCTCGGGGATGTCGCTGGCGCCGACCTTCTGGCGGGTGGTGGGGTCCACCATCGGGGTGCCCAGGATGTCGTTGATCGCGGCCACCATCTCCTTGAAGATGCGGATGGCCTTCTCGTCCATCTCCTTGGAGTACTGGTCCATCTGCGCCTTGAGCTGCTTCTTCTGGTCCTCGCTCATGTGCATGCGGCGAGAGAACCGCTTGGCGCCGATGACGATGCCCTCGCAGCCGGCGGGCACTTCCAGCGAGTCGTTCTTCACGTCCTCGCCGGCGCGCCCGAAGATGGCGTGCAGGAGCTTTTCTTCGGGGGTGAGCTCGGTCTTGCTCTTGGGGCTGACCTTGCCGACGAGGATGTCGCCCGGGCCCACGCGGGCGCCGATGCGGACGATCCCGTGGTCGTCGAGGTTGCGGAGCATCTTCTCCGAGACGTTGGGGATGTCGCGGGTGAACTCCTCGCGCCCCAGCTTGGTCTCGCGGACCTCGACCTCGAACGCGTCGATGTGGATCGACGTGAAGACGTCGTCCTTCACCAGGCGCTCGTTGATGACGATCGCGTCCTCGAAGTTGTACCCGTCGAAGGTGTTGAACGCCACCAGCACGTTCTTGCCGATCGACAGCTCGCCCATGCGGGTGCTGGGCCCGTCGGCGATGATGTCGTTCTTCTTCACCTTCTGCCCGGGCTTCACCACCGGGCGCTGGTTCAGGCAGGTGCGCTCGTTGAGGCCCGCGAACTTGCGGAGCACGTACTCATCGCTGTTGTCGATGATGATGCGTTCGGCGTCCACGAAGGTCACCGTGCCGCCGTTCTTGGCGCGGATCACCATGCCCGAGTTCTTGCCCAGGTCCTTCTCCAGACCCGTGCCCACGATCGGGGGCGCCACCTTGATCAGCGGCACCGCCTGACGCTGCATGTTCGAACCCATGAGCGCGCGGTTGGCGTCGTCGTGCTCCAGGAACGGGATGAGCGCGGCCGAGATGCCCACGATCTGCTTGGGGGCGATGTCGATGTAGTTGACTTCCTTGGAGTCCACTTCCTTGAGCTCGCCGTTGACACGGGCCATGATCATCCCGTGGCGCAGCTTGCCGTCCTTCTCGATGGCGTCGGTGGGCGCCAGGATGGCCTTCATCTCCTCGTCGGCGCGGAGCTGGATCACCTTGTCCTGCACCTTGCCCTCCTTCACAGGGCGGTAGGGCGTGCGCAGGAAGCCGTAATCGTCGATCGCCGCGTAGATGCCGAGGCTGGCGATGAGGCCGATGTTGGTGCCTTCGGGCGTCTCGATGGGGCAGATGCGCCCGTAGTGCGAGATGTGAACGTCGCGCACCTCGAAGCCGGCGCGCTTGCGGTTCAGACCGCCCGGGCCCAGCGCCGACAAGCGGCGCTCGTGGACCAGGCTCGACAGCGGGTTGGTCTGGTCCACCACCTGGCTCAGCTCGCTGCGACCGAAGAAGAAGTCGATCGCGCTGCTGATGCTCTTGCTGTTCACCAGGTCCGAGATCTTGATGACCTCGTTGGGGTCCTTGACGCTCATGCGCTCCTGCACCGTGCGCTTCAGCTTCAGGAAGCCCTTGCGGAGTTCCTCCACCGCGAGCTCGTCCAGCGTGCGCAGACGGCGGTTGCCCAGGTGGTCGATGTCGTCGGGCGCCGCGACCGGGAAGCCGGTGGCGGGGTCCAGACGCTTGGAGCGCAGGTCGAGCACGTACTGCACCACGCGGAGGAAGTCCTCGGCGCGGATGAACATCATGTCCTCGGGCGTGTTGAGGTCGAACTTCCGGTTGATGCGGAAGCGACCGACCTTGCCCAGGCGGTAGCGGTTGTCGTCGAAGAACTTCTCGACGAACAGGGCCTTGGCCTTCTCGATCTGCGGCGGGTTGCCCGGGCGCAGCTTGCTGTAGATCTTCAGCAGGGCGCGCTCGTAGTCGCTCTCCGCCTCGAACTGCTCGAGCTTCTCTTCCGCCACCGTGTTCAGGATCAGCGGGTCGGCCGGGTTCACGATGACCCGGACCTTCTTGAGCGAGGAGCCGACGATCTTGGCCGCCGCCTCTTCGCCGATCTGGCGCCCGACGGGCACCAGCACCTCGCCGCTCTCGGTGTCGACGATCGTC
>JALHNL010000077.1 GCA_022843545.1 Phycisphaerales bacterium
GGGGCGGCCGCGGGAAGTGCCGGGGCGCCCGTCAGCGTTTTTTTGCCGGGGCCTCCGCCGAGCGCGTCACCACCGCCGGGCGCGGCGCGGCGCTCGCGCCCGACCCCATCACCACCGCGGTGGCGTCGGCGATCTTGTCGGTCATCGCCAGGCGGACGATGAGCGCGTCGAGCAGAGCCCGCGGGAACGTGCACTGCCGGGCGTTGCGGCTCACCGCTTCGCACAGCGCGATCATGTGTGTGAGGCCCGCGGGGTCGAATCGCGCCGCCTGCTTCGCCGCCTCACCCCGCGCGTCGGCCGAGAGTTCCACCAGTTCGGTCTCGGGCCCGCAGGCGCGGATCACCATCAGGTCGCGCAGCCGCTCGGCCAGGCTGTTCAGCAGCGGCTCCAGCCCGATCCCGCGCGACAGCAGCGCGCCCACCCGCTCCAGCGCCCGCCCCGCTTCCCCGTCGGCCAGCGCGTCCACCAGTTCGCCGATCAGCAGCCGATCGGGCAGCCCCAGCAGTTGCTCCAGCACCGCGGGGGTCAGCCGTCCGTCGCCCGCGGCCAGCAGGCGGTCCAGCAGCGAGAGCGCATCGCGCATCGAGCCGTTGGCCAGCCGCGCCACCATGTGCAGCAGTTCGTCGTCGGCCTCGCGCTTCTCCTCCTTGACCACCTGCGCCAGGTGCGCCGCGATCCGCGGCACGGGGATCGTGCGGAAATCAAACCGCTGGCACCGCGACTGGATCGTCGCCGGCACCTTGTGCGTCTCGGTGGTGCAGAGCATGAACACCACGTGCTCGGGCGGCTCCTCCATGGTCTTCAGCAGCGCGTTGAACGCCGCCGTCGACAGCATGTGAACCTCGTCGATGATGTACACCTTCCGCCGCCCGCGCATCGGGCGGTACACGGCGTTGGCGATCAGCTCGCGCGCCTGCTCCACGCTGTTGTTGCTCGCCGCGTCGATCTCGATGACGTCGGTGTCCTGCCCCTTCATGATCGCCGCGCTGATCGCCGCGTCGTTCTCGGGGTTGTTCAGTTCGTTCGCGAAAATCCGCGCGGTGGACGTCTTGCCCACCCCGCGCGTCCCCGTGAACAGATACGCGTGCGCCACACGCTTCAGACGGATCGCCGCCTTCAGCGTCTGCGCGATCGCCTCCTGCCCCACCAGTTCATCGAAATTGCGGCTGCGGTACCGCCTTGCCAACACCGTGTACGCCATGCCCGCATGGTAGCGGCGACCCGATCACCCGCCCCCGCCCCCAGCGGTCCGGCCCGGGCCGTCCCGCGTTCACCCCGCCCCCAGAAAGTTGCCCATGATCCGCTCCCCATGCTCGCTCCGGAACGACTCGGGGTGGAACTGCACGCCCTCCAACATCGCCCGCCGCGCCTCCCCCGCCGGCCAAACTCGGCGCAGGCCCATCGCCACGCCGTCTTCGCTCCGCGCCGTCACGGCCCACCCGTCGCCCGGCGCGTCCACCACCGCCAGCGAGTGATACCGCATCACCGTCAGCGGGCTGGGCACGCCAGCGAACAGGCCCAGCCCGTCGTGCGTGATCGTGCAGGTCTTGCCATGAACCGGCTCGGGCGCGCGCCCCACGCGCAGCCCCGCGATCACCCCCATGCACTGCATGCCCAGGCACACCCCGAAGATCGGCACCCGACCCATGAGCGACCGGATCACCTCCAGGCTCGACCCGGCCTGCATCGGCCCGCAGGGGCCGGGCGACACGATCACCCGCTGAGGCGAGAGCGCGATCACGTCCGCCGCGCTCGTGCGGTCGCTGCGCGCCACGCGCACCTCCGCCCCGCGCGCCACCTGGCCCACCAGGTGGACGAGATTCCACGTGAACGAGTCGTCATTGTCGAGGACGAGGATCAACGCCGGAGGGTATTCGCCGCATCGGGCGGCGCGGGCTTCCCGCCCCGTGCTCACGCCCCCGCCCGTGATCTAGAACAGCACGCGCACCCGCACCGTCTCCGGCACCGCCCGCAAACGCTCCTGAATCACCTTGCTGCGGGCCGCGTCCACCGCGTCGATGTCCAGCACCACATAGCCCACGTCGCCGCTGGTCTGCAGGTACTGCGCCAGGATGTTCACCTTCAGTTCGCCCATCGTCGAGTTGATCTGGCTCAGCACGCCCGGAACGTTGCGGTGCAAGTGCAGGATGCGGTGCGGCCGCCGGCGCGTGTCGCTCGCGCCCTCCACCGGCTGCTCGGGCAGGTCCACCACCGGCATGTTCACGCTGCCCGTCGTCGAGCCGTTGTTCACGAAGCGGAGCAACTTGCTCACGACATCGACGGCGATGTTCTCCTGGGCCTCTTCCGTGCTCCCGCCCACGTGGGGAGTGAGGATCACGTTGGGCAGCCCCTGCACCTCGCTCACGAACGGCTCGTCTTTGCCCGCCGGCTCGTGGGGGAACACGTCCAGGGCCGCGCCGCCCAAATGCTGGTCCTTGAGCGCGCCCGCGAGCGCGGGGATGTCCACCACCCCGCCGCGGGCGTTGTTGATGAGCATCGCGCCCTTCTTCATCGCGCGCAGTTGCGCCTTGCCGATCATCCCCTTGGTGCCCGGCGTCTCGGGCACGTGCAGCGTCACGATGTCGGCGACTTTGAGCAGTTCGTCCAGCGATTTGCACGCCCGCGCGTTGCCCAGGGGCAGCTTGCTGGCGATGTCAAAGAACACCACCCGCATGCCCATCGCCTCGCTCAGCACGCTCACCTGGCTGCCGATGTGCCCGTAGCCCACGATCCCCAGCACGCGCCCGCGCACTTCGTGCGCGCCCGCCGCCGACTTGTCCCACTTGCCCTTGTGCATCAGCGCCGACTGATCGGTGAGCCGGCGGTTGAGCGCGACGATCTCGGCGATGGTCAGTTCCGCCACCGAGCGCGTGTTGCTGAACGGAGAGTTGAAGACCGCCACCCCGCGCTGCCGCGCCGAGGCCACGTCGATCTGGTTGGTCCCGATGCAGAACGCCCCCACCGCCAGCAGGCGCGAGCCGCCCGCCTCCAGCATCTCGCGCGTGAGCTGCGTCTTGCTGCGGATGCCCACCAGGTGCGCCCCGCCGCCCTCGCTCAGCGCCTTCTTCAGCGCCGCGCCCTCCAGGGCCTTGTCATGGTGCGCGACCGCGAACCCCTCTTCGGCGAACACCTGCCGCGCCACCGGGTGAACACCCTCCAGCAGCAGCACGCGGATCTTCTCTTTGGGAAACGAAGTCTTCATGGAAGAGGGGAAGTGAACAGTGATCGGGGAACAGCGATCAGCGAGCGGGAATCCGTGTTGTGTCGCAGGACAGACGTGTCATTTCATCTACGCCCAAGCATACCAGCCGCCCCCCCATCGCTCCCCGATCACCAATCACTGATCACTGATCACCGATCACTTCTTCTCCCCCCCTCACGTCCTCTTCAGATTCTCACGGCTCAGCATCAGCCCCAGCGTCTGGCTCACAAAGTCCGCCTCGCGCTCGGTGAGGTCGTTGAAGAACGGCAGCGCGATCGTCCTCGCGCTCACCGACTCGGCGATCGGGAAGTCGCCCGGCGCATACCCGAACCGCTCGCGGTAGAACGGCTGCAGGTGGATGCACGGGAAGTAGTCCGCCGCGCCCACGTCGTGCCGGCGCATCCCCGCGATGATCCGGTCGCGCTCGTCGCGGGTGTACGTGGTGGACAGCCGAACCACGAACACGAACCACGACATCACGCTCTCCGCCGGCAGCGTGGGCAGGATGATGTCGGGGTTCGACATCAGCCGCTCCATGTACATCCGCGCCACCGCCTGCCGGCGCTGCACGATCTGGTCAAAGCGACGCATCTGCGCCACCCCCACCGCCGCGTGCAGCTCGCTCAGCCGGTAGTTGTACCCCAGCCGCTCGTGCAGAAGCCACGAGCCCATCGTCGCGCTCCCGGCGTTGCCCGGCGTCGCCGGCGAGGCCGTGGGCAGCGCGCCCGCGATGGGCCGCCCCTGCGAGCGCAGGCTCCGGCACATGTCCGCCAGCCGCTTGTCGCTGGTCACGATCATCCCGCCTTCGCCCGTGGTGATCTGCTTGTTGGGATAGAACCCGAACACGCCCACCCGCCCGAATGACCCGCACGCGCGACCCTTGATCGCGCACCCCAGCGCCTCGCAGCAGTCCTCGATCAGCGGGATCTCGCGCTTCGCCGCGATCTGCTCGTACTCCGGCATGTACGCCGGGTTGCCCAGCGCCTCCACCGCCAGAATCGCCTTCGTCCGCGGGGTGATCGCGTCCTCCAGCTTCTGCGGGTCCATGTTCAGCGTCTTGGGGCAGATGTCCACGAACACCGGCCTCGCCCCCGCCATCAGGATCACGTTCGACGACGCGATGAACGAGAACGGCGTGGTGATCACCTCGTCGCCCGGGCCGATGCCCAGCGCGAGCAGCGCCATGTGCAAGCCCGCCGTGCCCGACGAACAGGCCACCGCGTGCTCGCGGTCGGTCCGCGCCGCCACCAGCTGCTCGAACTGCTCCTGCACCGGCCCGATCGACAGCCGCCCCGATCGCATGACCGCCTCGACGGCGTCCATCTCGGCGGAGGTGATATCCGGACGTGACAGCGGGATCTCGTGCGTGCTCATGGTGGCGCTCATCGCCCTAGGCATCGGTCCGATAGCCCCGCGACCTGAGCCCGATCCGGGCTTTGCGCGGACGTGACCAGCGTACGCCCGCCCGGCGCGGGTCAGGGGGTGGGTGGGCCCGCCGCCGCGCTGCCCGCCATGAGTTTGGCCAGCGCCAAGCGCTCCTGCCCGTGGGCCTTGATCGCCAGCCACGCGGCCTGAATCCGCATGGGCGTGGGCAGGTCGCCCTCGCCATGGGCGATCTTCTCCAGCCGCTCCGCCGGCACACGGACCGCGCCGTCCACCGCCGCGTGCCGCGCCGCGACCAGATCGGCCAGCGCGCCCGTGGTGCGGTCGGGCCATGCCGCAGCGCCCCCTTGCGCCCCCACCAGCGACAGCACCGAAGTCGCCTCACGGTTCGATGACCGCAGCGCGCCCGCCAGCAGCATCGACACCAGCGGCGTCTCGCCGGCACGCAGCGCCGCCTCCAGCCGAGATCGCAGCGGCGCGGGATCGCTGTCAAACACCTCCGACGCGGCCTGGATGCCCGCCTGCACCACCGTGGCGTTGGCCGACGACCATGACTGCTCGACCACCGCCAGGCGGATCTGCATCGCATCCTGCCAGGCGCACTGCTTGGCGAGCCGGAGCGTCCAGTTGAGCGCGCCCACGTGGCGCTGGCGCGCCAGTTCCGCCGCCGCCGCGCCCAGCTCCTTCCCGTTCGCCGCCGCCACCAGCACACCCCGGATCGCCGAGATCATCGGGTCCGCGTCGTCCTTCAGCAGGTCCAGGTACGCCGGGGTGATCGTTCCGGGCGAGGTCACCGCGGGCTCCAGCATCGCCAGCGCCACGCGCACGCGATGCCCATGCCGATCCGCGGGCGTCTCGCCCTTGAAGTCCAGTTCCCGCCTCGCCTCTTCGATCACCGCCGGCTGGTCGCACGCGACCGCCAGCATGGTCGCCAGGGCCTCAAACCGCAGCAGCGGGCGGCCCTGGAGTTCGGATCGCGAGAGCATCAGCAGCGGCAGGCTCGCGCTCAGGCGTTGCCGACGGATCCGCGCAAACACCCCCGAAACCGCGTCATCGCCCCGCGCGCCCTCGTGCTTCAGCACGCGCGAGAACAGGTCCGTCGCCATCGACTGCACCGTGTTGTCGCCCTGCTGCATCAGCACCAGCGCCGCGTGCAGCCTCAGTTCCACGTCCAGCGTCGCGTCGTCCAGGATCGCCCGCACACGCTGCGGCGCGGGCGGCGTGCCCGTCGTCGTCAGCAGACCCGCGATCGACACCGTCAGCCGCGGGTCCAGATCCTGCCACCGCGCCAGGTCTTCAAGCTGGCCCGGCGCCAGCAGATCACGACCCACCGCCGCCGCGATCAACTCCGCCTGCTCGCGCCGGTCCGTCAGACGCTGCACCGCCAGAAGATCAATCCCCCGCTCCGGCTCCAGTTCCGCACCCGCCAGGATCGCCTGCATCCGGACCTCGGGCCAAGGCGAGTCCGCGAGCTGGGCGAACAGCGGCCTCAGCGCCGGGTCGCGCAGCGCCGCCAGCCCGCGCATCAGTTCCACCCGATCGCGGATCGACCCGTTCACCAGCGTTGATCGCAGATACTGCACCAGCCGCTCGGTATCAAACGACCGCGCGGCCAGCCCGCCCATGCCCGCCACCGCCCGCCCCTCGTCCCCGTCCAGGGCCGCCAGCGCCGGGGAGACCCCGGGCGCAGCGAGGGTGAGGATCAAGACCAGGCCGCGGGGTACGCGCATGCCGGTCAGTCTACGCAAAATCCATGCCGCCGGATGCGAAATCCCCGATCAGCCCATCGCCCTGGCCTCGGCCAGAAGCTGCTCCGACAGCCGGTCGCACAGCGCGCCCAAGGGCTCGTGAGGGCCGGACAGCGAGAGCGCGACCGTCGCCCCGTTCTCGATCTGCCGGGCCATCCGCTGGCAGGCCGTGATGATCGTCGAATGGTTGGGCCGCCCCATCGCCCGCGCGATCTCCGGGTAGCTCATCGTCGTCAGCCGCTTGCTCAGGTACGCCGTCAGCGTCCGCGCCAGCACCAGCTTCTCCTGCCGGCTCCGCCCGCGCAGGTCCGCGTCGCTCACCGCGAGTTTGGCGCACACCAGTTGAATCACCGACGCGATCCGCACCGGCCGCGGAACCACCTTGCCCGTGGTGGGCGAGAGCAGCGGCGCGCCCCGACCCGGCGTCGCCCCCAGCCCGCCACGGTCCATCGCCGCGCTCACCGACAAGACGCCGATGGGCCGGCCCGGATCGGCCGGCTCGCCGGCGAGCTGCGCCAGCACGGCGTGCACGGCCTGCACCTTGGTGAGCAGCCCTTCCAGTTCACGCACCGAAGACCCCCCGACCGCCGGGCCGCCCGGCTGCCCGGTGGGCCGCAGCGCCGACTGCGAGAGCGCCTCCAGCGCCGCGTCCTCGATCAAAAGCCCGCGCCGCTGCGCCAGCGTGCGCAGCATCTTCCGCAGCGTCGCGGGGTCCGGGTGCTCGATCCGCGCCACCATGCCCGCGCACAACCGCGAAACCAGCGCCTCCGCCAGCCCGCCGATCCGCTTGGGGTGGTCGCGCCCCGCGGTGGCGATCTTGCCCCCGCGATGGCGGATCGCGTCGATCACATGCTGCAGTTCGATCTGCGTCTTGGGCTTGGTCGCCAGCGTGTCGATGTCGTCGATGCACAAGAGGTCCAGCCCGCGGTACGCCTTCTTGAACGTCTCGGCCTTCCCGTTGCGCACCGCGTGGCTGAACTCCAGGCTGAACGCCTCCGCCGTCACGTACTTCACCGCGCCCGCGCCCAGCCGCGACGCGCCCGAACGCGCGATCGCCTGCAGCAGGTGAGACTTGCCCATCCCGCAAGGCCCCAGCAGGAACAGCGGGCTGCCGCTGGTGATCGCCTCGCCCGACTCCACCAGCCTCATCGCCGCCTGGTGCGCCACGTGGTTGCACGCCCCCACGATGAAGTCGCCCAGTTCGTACCGCAGCGGCGCGGGCTTCTTCCTCGCCGCGGGCGCCGCCGGAGCCAGGGCCTGCGACGCGGCCGCCGTCGCCCGCTCGTTCACCGCCGCCGCCGCCGAAGCCGCCGCGTCCACCACAAACCGCACCGACCAATCGGCCTTGCCGGTCTCCTCGCGCATCGCGTCCAGGAGAAGTTGGCGGAACTGCCGGTCGTAAACACCCGCCAGCATGGGGCTGGCCACGCGCACGTCCAGCCGCGCGCCCTCAACCCGCAGCGCGCCCGGCGACGCGAAGTACCGCGCATAACGCTCCGGGCCCAGCCGGGCCTTCAGCCGCGTCGCGACACCCATGAGCACACGGTCGGGAACCGCTCGCCCGGCGTCGCCCGCGGGACTCGCGGGAGCGTTCTGGGCGTCGTTCGAATTGCGCGCGAATCCCGACCGGGCCTGGCGGATCTGCACAGGTGACCTCGCGAAATGTGACCGCCAAGCCCGCGCCCGAGGCGAGAGCCACGCGTCCACACACTGGAGCTTCAGATGTAAACGAGTCCTTCACGCCCTCGCCGAGATCATCCGCGTCGCACACGGTCGCGCCGCGGAAGAGGCAGCCCAGGGCCGGTCGGTCCTGACCGGGACACACACGATAACACGATCTTTGCGCGCCGGTAAAGCGCTCGCGCCAAAATCGCGCGGCCCGCGCGCCGAAGCCCCGATGATTCGGGCACTTGCGGCGCGAAAAAAGTTTTCGACAGTCGCGCCGCACCACCGCCCTAGGCGTTGAACGCGCTGAGCAGGGCCGGTGCAAAACTCGCGCGCGACACGGCCCCTTTGTCCACAATTCGCCTGTTTCCAAGCACAGGAGAGCGATTCACACGCCGTGGGCCGCACGCAGCGGGCGCACCAGCGCCACACGCCGCGCAAACCGGCGGAACCGCATCGCGCGATACAGCGCCAGCGCCGGCGCGTTCTGCGAGTCCACCGCGCACGCCAGCGAACGCTCCTCTCGCCCCGACAACTCGCTGATCGCCAGCGTCAGCAATCCGCGACCGAGGCCTTTGCCCCTCAGCGAACGCCCGAGGCCTAGGTACACCAGTTCAACGCTCTCCGACGCCGGAACCACTGACAGCAGCATGCACCCTTCCGGTCGCCCGTCGTGCGTCACCACATACCACAGGCGGGGGTCGTACACGCCCACCGAGCGGTGAGAGTCCAGAACGTCCTGCAATCGCCTCATCCCGCACAGCGCGGGGCAGTCCAGGGTGTCCTCGTACGAGCGCGTCATCGCTTCCGCCAGTTGACGGTCGCCCTCATCCGGTGAAAGCCTGTTCAGCGGCGTCACCGTCACCCCGGCGGGCCAGCGCACCTGATCCCCGGAGTAGCGCCGCGGAAGGTCGCGCTTCAGATACTCCAGATCCGCCAGCCGGGTGAAGCCGCCAGCCTCGAAGCTCTTGGCCAGATTCACATGCTCAGGCTCGAGCAGCGCCTGCCCCAGCACCAGATCCTGCGCGTGCGGCGAGATCATCCCCTGATGATCCACACCCCGGGAGATGATCGCGCACACCCGGTCGATAAGCGCCCCGCGCCGCGACACCCGGGTCCGATCCGCCGGGCCCACGTCCTCGCCCGCCGAGGCAAAGACCATCCCGGTCCGCCCGGTGCCCGGGACGACCAGGCACACCTCTTCGAAAGCCGCTTCCTGCGCGCGCATTGCAGGCAAACCCCAAAACAGCGACAGGTCGGTGCCCTCCAGGGCCGCCGCATCGAGGAATCGCGACACTCCCGCGTCACCGGGATTGAGCCCTAGGAGCCTTCCAACCCCCTCGCGCCGATGTTCCGGCGCAACCCGGACGACCCCGCCATCGTCGGGGGTGGGCAAGAGGTCAGGATGGTGCGACGCCACCTGCGCCATGCTCGGACTCTCGGCTATCCGCCCGATCCGACGCCACCCGGCACGCCGGATCGTTCCACACCCCGTCCGGTTCACGCACCCGCCGAAGCGCGGGCGGCGTACCGTGTTTGACTGGTGGGCGGGGCTCTGTAGACTACGCCCCTAACTGAGTGCCGGAAGGCCGGCCCGCCGAAGGACACCCATGACCCAGGCCCTCGCCAACCTGTCCCGCCTCGTCCTTGTCGTGCCCGTGCTGCTGGGCCTGCTCGCGGGCGGGGCCGGCATGATGGCCCTGGCCCCCGAGCCCGACCCGGTCCCGCGCCGCTGGCAGTTTGACGCCCAGTTCGGCGATCTCAAGATCACCCAGGTGGCGGGCAAGTCGTACCTGATCCTGACCTACAAGGTCACCAACAACAGCGGGCAGGACCTGCTGTTCGCCCCGTCGTTTGAGATGGTGGGCTCCGAGGACACCGCTATCCGCCGGTCGGGCCGCGGCGTGCCCGCCGACGTGACCGCCAGCCTGCTGCGCAGCCTGAACGACCCGCTGCTGGAAGACCAGATCGGGATCATCGGGATGCTGCAGCGCGGCCCCGAGAACGCCCGCCAGGGCCTGGTGGTGTGGCCGGTGGAGAACACCCGCCCGGGCAAGATCACCATCTTCGCTTCCGGGTTCTCGGGCGAAACGGCCATCGTGATCCCCCCCGGCTCGGGCGCGGACAAGGGCGTGACCCTCCGCAAGACCATGATGCGGGAGTACGCGGACATCGGCGACCTGAGCCTGAAGACCGACGGCCCGCTGCCGATGAACGACGCCCGGTGGATCATGCGGTAAAGGCGAACGTCCAGCCCCTTCCGGTCTGAGGGCGGAAACTGGACTCGACAGACTTTCCCCCCTAGCGTTCAGGCCCCGCACCGGCCTTCCCGGTCGGGCAGTCCATTAGTCCGGAGGCTTTGCCGTGGCGCATAAGAAGGGTCAGGGTTCGACCAAGAACGGTCGCGACAGCAATCCGCAGTTCCGCGGCATCAAGCTCTTTGAGGGCGAGGTCGCTCAGCCCGGCTCCATCCTGGTTCGCCAGGTGGGTACGCCCTTCCAGGCGGGCTTCAACGTCCGCCGGGCCAAGGACGACACCCTCTTCGCCGTGGGCCACGGCAAGGTGGTCTTCGTGGGCCGCAAGGTTCACGTCGAGCCCACCGACGGCTCGCCCAAGCCCTTCTGGCTGGACGGCAAGAACAAGAACATCTGATCCCATCCCGAAGGCCCCGCGGCCTCCGGCTGGTCTGAAAATCAACACCGCACCACGCCCTCGCGTGGTGCGGTTGTGTTTTTGATCCGGGCTCGGCCGGCAGCTCAGCGCCGGCGGCGTGCGGCGACGAGGCCGCCCACCAGCACCAGGGCCGCCGACGCGGGGGCGGGGATGACCGTGCCGGCCTTGATGTCGAACTTCAGGCGTTCGTCGAGGTTGCCGGTGTTGGAAACGCCGCCCTGATAGGTGAAGGACATCTGAAGCCGCCCGCGGATGTTCCAGGCGAAGGTGGACATGTCGGTGTCGCTGACGACGAACTGGCGGACCAGGCCGCCGGTGCCGGCGCCGGTCCAGGTGGTGACCAGGTTCACCAGCGAGCCGCCGACGGTTTGCCCCGGGGCGAAGAACGCGAAGTCGGTGATGCTGGAGGTGCCCGAGGCGATCGTGGCGGGATCAAGGTTGGCGGCGACGGCGAAGATCTCCAGGCCGGTGAAGGACCGGAAGGGGCTGGCGCCGTTGAAAGGCGCGGACCACGAGACCAACGACTTGGCGCCGCCGGAGACGTTGGTGAGGGACCAGGTCCACCCCGCGACCGGGTCATATCCCAGGTCAAAGTCGTAGGCCCGGGCGTTGAGCTGGTTGTGGGTGCCGAGGTTGGCGGTCTGGACCAGCGTGGCACCGGAGATCGACGACGAAGTCGCGATCATCTGGTCCCAGTTGGTGTTGGATAGGCGGTAGCGGGCGTCCATCACCGTGCCGGTGATGTCCAGCCCGGGTGACGAGGGGTTCAACTGGATGACCGCGCCGGCGGCCGAGCCGGCCAAGGTCAGACACGCCACCACAACAGACATCGCGCTGTGCATGATCTCTCCTCCGGGACTGCTGTCAGTCCACCCGAATTGGGCAGGAGAGTATTCGATTGTCCGGCGCGGGAGTCCAGAATTCCGGGGCTAAACCTGGGTGAACGGCTCGGGCTTAGTGCCGATAACCATACCGGAACCCGAACGAAACATGACCGCGAGGGCGATGGGACGGGTAGTAGACCACCGGCGGCGGGCAGATCGGGCGGGGAGGCGGGCAGTACACGACCGGGGGCGGGGCGTAGTACACGGGCGCCGGGGCGTAGTACACCGGGCGGTGGACGAACACGGGCGGGGGCGGGCAGTAGCCGTAGCCGCCCCGGTAGCCGAACGACACGGAGAACGACCCACCGCCACCGGCCTCAGCGGCGGAAGCCCCGCCCAGGGCGAGCGTGGCGGCGAGAGCGACGGAACGGAACGCGTTCATGACCATCCTCCTTGTGGTAGTGGGCCATCCCTGATTTCGATGGGTTCAGCGAGCGGATTCGCGGGGTTGCGGTAGGCTGGGGGTGTGATGCCGGAGGAGGACAGGCCGGGCGCGGCGGACTTCGGGCAGCCGGAGGGCGTGGTGCGTCTGGCGCAGCGGCACCGTTGCCTGGGGTGCGGATACGACCTGGTGGGCCTGGATGTCGAGGGTGTGTGCCCCGAGTGCGGGCTACGGGTGATGGTGTCGCTGAACGCGACGCGGTCGTGGATGTCTGATCCGGTCGTGCTGCGCCGGCTGCGGCGCGGGATGGGCGTGATGATCGCGGCGGCCGGCACCGCGGCGGTGGCGGGGATGGCGATGATGGTGTCGCCGGTGTCGGTCGGACCGGCAATAGTCGCGATGGTGGCGGCGCTGGCGGTGTGGATGGCCGGCGCGTGGTGGATCACGACGAGGACCGAGTCGTTAGCGCGAACCGAGGCGGAGAAGGCCGGGTTTTTGTCGCGCGTGGGCGTGGTGGGCCTGGTCGGGTCGGTCGGGCTGACGGCGCTTCTGGCTGTGTTTTTGGGCGGCAACTGGTGTGCATGGGCGTGTGTTTCGCTGGGCGGGATCATGATCTTCGGGGCGATGACGCTCGGCGGACCGCTGGCGTTTGCGTCGCAACTGGCGAAGGACGGTCGCTCGCGCGGCGCGGAGGTGTGGTGCACGCTGGCGAGCATGGCGGGCGTGCTCGTAGCGTTTGGGTGCCCGTGCGTGGCCGGGCGACTTGCGCCGGCGGGGGTGGTGGCGTTCGCGGTCATGGCGGTGGTCGGTTTGGAGCTGACGCGGGCGGGGCTTTCGGATGAGCGGAGCTTGGGGGATGGCGGGTGACCCGGGAGAAGCCCGGCCTGGTCCAGTGCCACCAACCGGCGGGGGCGGGTGTATACCCTTGGACGTGCTGACCCGCTGGTTCATCACGGTCCTGACCATCGCCGGGGTTCTGGCGTGGCCGACGGTGTGGCGCCCGGAAGGGGCGAGCGCGGGTCATGGTGCGGAGTGCGTGCAGACGGCGGACTCGTGCGTCTGCTGCGAGGCCCCGTCCGATTGCGGGTGCTGCCTGCTGATGTCGGTGACGCCCAGCGCTCCGCGGTGCCCGTGCGGACCCGGCGGCCCAGGCGCGCCGCGGCCAGACCCGATGGTGAGCCAAGGGCGGACGGTCGTCCGTGTGGCGACCCGCGTGACGGCGCGGGCGGATGGGCGCCTGTGGACCTCGCTGGTTCGGGAACCTCTTCGCGTCGCGGCCTTGAAGCCCGCGGCGGTGCGTGCGCAACCGGTGGAACACGTCACGCCAGCGCGGAGTGTGCTGGGTGTCTGGCTGACGTAGCGGGTCGTCCGGGACCTTGTCACCTCGCGTGGAAGAGCACAGGCGGGACGCCTGTGCCACCGCCGAGAGGTTGGGCAAGGGGTGAAGCCCTGCGACGCCGCCCCCTGCGGGGCGCGGCCATTGAACCCACTTTGTGACCATGATCATTCATGCGGACCTGCGCCCATGCCGGCGGGCGGGCCCGCGAGCGAACAACGCGGCGCGAGGACTCTCGCGCCGTCAGCCGGCGGAGACTCTCCATGACTCTTCGCAAGACCATCGTTCTTTCGGCTCTTTTCAGCACGCTGGGCGTCATCAGCGGCTGCGGCACGGGCGGCGCGCCCTCGGCGGGCTCGTCGTCGAGCGGCGCTCCTGTGGGGCGTGAGGGCATCACGCACCAGGTGAGCGCGGCGGAGGCGGCGACGGCGCACGGCTCGACGCCCATCGCGGGCGAATACGCCAAGATGTGGGTGAACGGGATGGGGTGCCCGCAGTGCGTGACGAACATCGACCTGCAACTGGAGCGGCAGCTGAACGCGTCGGAGCTGAAGGTGGACCTGAAGGAGGGCGTGGTGTATGCGCGGTTCGCGAAGGACCGCCCGACGCCGGACCAGATCTCCAAAGCCACGGACGACGCGGGGCTGACGCTGGCGAAGATGGACGTGTCGAAGAGCCCGTTTGGGCCGCAGTAAACCCGAGCCACAGGAGAGCACCATGAAGATGACGAGCCATCACCGCGCCCTGGGGGCGCTGGCGCTGCTGCTGTGCGCGGGCGCGGCCCGGGCGCAGGAGGCGATGTACACCGCGGCGGCGACGATGCCCTCGCCGGGCGTGTTCATGTTCAGGCAGCAGCTGCACTACTGGAGCTACGGCGCGGACCCGGTGAGCGGGGCGCGGGGGCTGCAGGAAGTGGAACTGCTCAACACCGTGCAGTACGGGATCGTGCGCGATCTGTCGATCACGGTGGACGTGCCGCTGGAGGTGAAGCTGTGGGAGCGGGCCCGCGACGGCGGGACGACGACCCAGACGGGCGTGGAGGAGGTGGACCTGACCCTGAAGTGGCGCGTGTACCAGAGCGACCCGAGCGGGGTGGACACGATGCGGCTGGCGCTGCTGGGTGGCACGCGGGTAAGGATGGATGAGAAGGCGGGCGTGGACCCGCACCTGGGCGCGGTGTGGACGCAGGTGATCGGCCGGCACGGGCTGAACTTCGAGGCGCACTACACCTTCAACACGCTGGAGTCGGCTCGCGACTTCAACCTGGGGGGCGACGGCGCGGACGACGCGCTGGCGCTGAACGCGGCGCACGTGTGGCGTCTCTACCCCGAGGCGTACACGGCCGAGAGCCAGGCGGCGTGGTACATCACCAACGAGATCAACACGCTGTATGAGACGGGCGGGGACTGGGAGATCCGCTACTCGCCCGGGCTGATGTGGGAAGGTCGGCGCTGGGGCTTTGAGATCATGGCGCAGATCCCGCTGTATCAGCGCGTGCGCGACCGGCCGGAACTGGACTTCGGCGTGGGCGTGGGGTTCCGCGTGCTGTTCTGAGCGGCGGGGGCGGGCGCGCGAGGGGGGCGGTCAGACCTGTCGCGGGGCGTCGGGCAGTTCGTTGCGCTGCCCGCGCTGCGCGGGGGCGACGCGCGCGAGCAGGTCGCCGGCGGTGGCGACGGCGTCGAGCAGCGCCTTGGCGGGCTGGCGGGACTTGAAGCCCGCGACGGCGGCCTGGGCGATGGGGTCGAGCGCGCCCTCGGGGATCTTGTCCTGGAGCGGGCCGTCGGCGATGACGTAGACCATGCGTTCGCGGAGCGAGACGTAGATGAGCAGGCCGTCGCGGCGGTCGGTGCTGGAGACTCGTGCGTCGAGAAAGGCGTCGGCGGCGCGCTGCTTGACGCAGGCGAGGCGCTCGGCGCGGGTGATAAACGGGCGCGAGAGGACGGGGAAGAACGACGCGAGCGCCGCGCCGCCCACGCACCCGCCCACCAGCAGGGCGACCGTGACGAGCAGACCGAAGGGGGCGCGGAGGGTGGTGTCCCACGAGTCCGGCTGGATGGGCGCGGGCGCCAGCGCGGCGGCGATGAGGACCAGGGCCACGCCCAGGCAGAGGCCGAAGAGGTCTTCGGCGCGGTCGTAGCGCCCGGATGCTCGGGCGATGACGGGGACGATCTCGGCGCTGGTGCGCGACTCGGCGCGGGCGACGGCGGCGGCGATCTGGCGCTGATCGGCCTCGGAGAGCAGCTCGGCGGAACGCGCGGCGGGCTGGGCGGGCGGAGAAGATGAGACGGCGGGGCCGGCGCGCAGGGCGTCTTGCGCGGGGTCGAGGTCTTTGGTGTCGTCGTCGTGAACGAGGCGTTCCATGTGGGTCGCTCCGATTACCAGCCGCCGCTCGCGCCGCCGCGACCGGAGAATCCGCCCCCGAAGCCGCCGCCGGAGCGGCCCCCGCCGAATCCACCGAAGCCTCCGAAGGAGGAGCGTGAGCCGGAGGAGGATGATCCGAAGCCGCCGAAGCCACCGCCGCGGCGGCTGAGGAGACCGCCGAGGATCATGCCGGTGAGGTTGCCGCGCGAGAGCCCGCCCGAGGGGAAGAAGCCCGAGCCGCCGACGGTGTTGGAGAATGCGCCGGAGGGCCCGCCGCCGGAGGCGATCGCGCTGAGGGCGCGGCCGATGAGGACGATGACGACGAGGGCGATGACGATCATCGCGATGATGCCCACGCCGGGTGTGCCGGTGGGGCCCGAGGGGGCGGGCGGCGGGGTTGCGGGCGGCGGCGCGGAGGACGCGGACCCGGCCTGGGATGCGCCGGGGGAGGTGGAGTCGCTGACGAGGCCCAGCTCTCGCGCGGGCGGGGCCTGACCGCGGGCCATGCGGTCGAGCGCGAAGACGCCCTCGCGGATGCCGCCGGAGAAGTCGCCGCGCTTGAAGCGGGAGATGACGGCGGTGGACATGATCTGTGCGCAGGCGGCGTCGTAATCGCGCTTCCAGCCGTCGCCCAGTTCGATGCGGGCGCGGCGGTCGCCCTGGCTGATGACGAAGAGGATGCCGAAGTTGAAGTCGGCGTAACCGACGCCCCAGGTGTTGAAGACGATGCCGGCGTAGCGCTCCAGCGACATGGCGGAGATGCCGCCGGGGACGAAGTCGGCGAGCGAGGGGATGGTGACGACGACGATGGGCATGCGCTTGTCGGCGTCGAGACGGGCGGCGGTCTCCTGGACGAGCTTGGTGTCAGCGTCATCGAGCATCTTGGCGAGGTCGACGACGTAGACGCCGGGCTCGGGGCGCTTGGGCACGCGGGCGGAGGAGGCGTCCTGGGCGCGGGCGGGCGCGGCGAAGGCCAGCGCGAGGGCGAGCATCGGCAGCAGCCGGCGGAGCCATCGGTTCATGAAAGCAGTGTAACGGAAAGTGCGCCCGCGGCTTTCACGGATCAGGGCACGCCGGGCGCGGCGGGCGGCTGCGCCGGCGAGGGCGCCACCGCGGCGGAAGCGGTCTGGGGCGCGGGCGGCGTGATGGGGA
>JALHNL010000078.1:0-13006 GCA_022843545.1 Phycisphaerales bacterium
GCGGAAGCTGCTGATGGGCAGAGGACTCGCTCGAGGGCGAGTCGCTTCGGGCCTGACTCGAGGGCGTTGGTGGCGTGACGGGGCGTGGTGGGGGCGTGGATGGCGCGGGATCGCTTGACAACGGGGTTGGCTCCGGTGTCATAGGGGGCTCGCTCGGGCCGATCAGTTGATAGCCAATGAGTCCGCAGCCGACCACCCCCGCGATAATCGCCACGATCAACTTCACGCCACCCCGACGACTCGCGGGACCAGCACCCGCCGATGCCGTCGCGTTTGGAGCTTCATCCAGTGTGAGCCTTGATGGGCTTGCCTTGTTCGTGGCCATTAGTTGGTGTCCGGTCGAATCCACCCGGGGATCTGAACGATCCGTGGGAACTTGAACGTGTACCCGGGACCTTCGCTCATGCCAGGAACCACGTTGAGGTAGTCGACGTGACCGTCAAGGAACGACATGACGGAGCGATTGCGGTCGCCGAACTCGCCGGTCCAATTGCGACGAGATGGGTCATTCGAGACGATGTCCGCCGTCTGGTCATGGAGAAGCACGAATCGCGATGTGTTCACGCCGGAGGATTCGACGAGCTTTCCGAACGCCTGCGAGAGCCTCAGCGAGTACCTCGACCACTGCGTTGAGCTCGCCGAAGGGAGGTCTTCGTACCAACGCCCGTTGTAGTGATACGACGTTCCCACATCGTCGTACGAGGTGATCGTGCGGTTCAGAAGCGGGAAGGTGCGTTGAGCGGAGCCCACGTCGCCGGGGCTCCGAAGCACCGGAAACTCTCGGGTCTGTCGGTTCGCCGCTGTCAGGGCGGAGTCGAACACCACGGAGCTGTCGATGTAGGTGTTGAGCGGCCGCGTTCGGGCCGGGAAGTCATAGAACCCGCCAAGCCCGCTCTGCCACCACACGTTGCAGTCCTTGCCCGCAAAGCTCCATGTCGCAGGCACCATGTTCGCCGGAACCATGTAAGGGATGATGCCCTTGTGGTCCGAGCGATACGTCTCCAGCGACGCCGCGACGTTCTTCAAGTTGCTCTGGGACTGCGTGAGCCGGGCCAACTGCCTCGCGTTCTTCAGCGCCGGCAGCAGAATGCCCACCAGCAGCGAGATGATGGCGATCACCACCAGCAGCTCGATCAACGTGAACGCCTTGCTCTTGCGATTCAGCATGATGCACCTCATCGGGCCGCAGAACGCGACCGGCTTTTGAGTTCGCGAAGCCCACGACCGTGGAACTTCGGCATCGACCACCCGCCCGCCACCGGATTGGCGGCGCCCAGCACCCGAACGGATGCTGCTTCAGCATACACCAGTTCGGGGCCTCCAGCACATGGGATGTTTGCTCCCAACCGAACCCAGTATACATCTTCTCTGGAGAAGTTGCCAGAAAAAGCCCGCCGCCCCCGCCCCTCCCCCAGTTTCCTGTTCCCGCTACACTCCCGGCCTTATCAGACCGGGTGGACCGGCCGATGGTCTGGAGGTCCGGCCCTTCGCCGCCCAGTCCTCGGGAGACCGGAACAGCCCGGCCCGCCGGGCGTATGGACGGTCGGAGGGACCGACCGGGCTTCGCCAATGACCGCTACCACCCCCACCACGCCACAGACCTCGACGTTCCCCAGCCAGCCGACGTGTCGCCCCCATGGATCCCAAACCCCCCAAGCCTGATTTATCGGAGACCTCGCCCATGGAACAGGGCCAGGGAGGTTCGCGCGGGCTGAGCGGGTCCAAGACCCGCCCGACCATCGCGCCGGTGAACGAGTCCGGGGCCATCGACCCCGCCGGTCTGGACGCGCCCGTGGGCACCGACACCAAGGAACGCACCAAGTCGGCCATGGTGGACACCTTCGTGGGCCGGCTGGTGGTGGACCAGGGCCTGGCGACGCCCGAGGAAGTCCAGCAGTGCCTGGAGATGGCCCGCGGGCTGGTGGAAGAGCCGCAGAACGCCCGCTCGCTGGCCGAACTGCTGGTCGAGAACGACTACATCACCCGCCGGCAGGCCGACCGCCTCAAGGCGATGGCGGAGGCGGAGCGGAGCGGGCAGCAGATCCCGGGGTACAAGATCCTGGAGAAGCTGGGCGCCGGGGCGATGGCCACGGTGTACAAGGCCCGGCAACTCTCGCTGGACCGGCTGGTGGCGATCAAGGTCTTGCCCAAGAAGTTCACGACGAGCAAGCAGTTCGTCGAGCGGTTCTACGCCGAGGGGCGGGCCGCGGCGCAGCTGAACCATCCGAACATCGTGCAGGCCTACGACGTGAACCAGGCCGGCGAGTATCACTACATCGTGATGGAGTACGTCGACGGGCGGACGGTGTACGACGACATCGTGCGTCACAAGCGGATCGCGGAGGGCGAGGCGATCGACATGGTGCTGCAGGTGGCCGACGCGCTGCAGCACGCCCACGAGCGCGGGCTCATCCACCGCGACGTGAAGCCCAAGAACATGATGATCACCAAGGAGGGCGTGGCGAAGCTGGCCGACATGGGCCTGGCCCGCGCCATCTCCGACCGCGAGGCCGCCGAGGAGGAAAAGGGCAAGGCCTTCGGCACGCCGTACTACATTTCCCCCGAGCAGATCCGCGGCGAGGTGAAGATCAGCCCGGCGTCGGACATCTATTCGCTGGGCGCGACGCTGTATCACATGGTGGTGGGCGCGGTGCCGTTTGACGGCAAGAACCCGTCGGACGTGATGCACAAGCATCTGAAGTCCGAACTGGTCGCCCCCGACCACGCCAACCCCAAGCTTTCGGCGGGCATCTCCGAGGTCATCGAAATGATGATGGCCAAGGACCCCAAGAAGCGCTATACCAACTGCAAGGACCTGATCGTCGACCTGCGGGCGGTGCGCCAGAAGAAAGAGCCGCCCATCGCGCACAAGGACTTTGGCGCGGTGGACCTGGCCAGCCTGGCCAAGGCCGAGGCCACCGCGCCCGGCATGATCACCGAGGACAAGAGCCGGTCGTCGGCGGGCTCAAGCGGCGTGGCGACGTGGCTGTTCGTGGTGATGTGCGTGCTGCTGGGGATCTCGGTGATCGTGAACATCGTGCTGGCGGCCGCGGGCGGGGCCTGACCCTCGCGCCGGCCTTCACGCCCGCTTGCCCGCTTTCTTTACGCTCTTCTTCGCGACCTTCGGGCCCGCCTTCTTCGCGGGCTTCGTGGCGGTCTTGGTCGCGGCCTTCTTCGCCCCGCCGCCCCGATTCAGCAGCGACTCGTAGTGCGCGATGAAGGGGTTGACCTTCGACTTCTTGATCACCTTGGCGATCACGTCGAGCGGCAGGTCCTCCGCCTTCTTGAAGCGGATGCAGCACTTGCCCATGTCGAGCTTTTTGCCCGCCTTGGCGAAGCCCTCGCGGATCTCGCGCTCGATGTCCTTGTGGTAGTACGCGCACATCAGGTACAGCGACATCGCCTGCTTCTGCGACGCCAGACCCGCGAAGGGCAGGGGCTGCTTGGGGTCGCAGTGATACCCCGGCGGGTACACGCTGTGCGGGATGCCGTAGCCGATCATCCCGTAACTCATCGACTCCTCGATGCCCTCGTCGAAGTTGTCGAGCATGACCTTGCGCACGGCCTGGATGGCCTCGCGCCGGTCGGGCGGAAGTTCGGCGAGGTACTGCGAGACGGTGGCGGCCTTGGATTGCATGCGGGCAGTCTACCGCTTGCCGGGCCATCGCGCGGCCCGCTCCGGCATGGCTCGACGCGCCTCGCCTCGCCGGTCCCACCCTGAACCGGTCAGCGCCGCTGGTCCACTACCATCCGCGGATGCCAGCCCTCGCCGCGGCTCAACTTGCGCCGGGAAGCGCCGACGACCCGGGCGGCCCCGCCGGCGCGGCGCACGTGGTCCGGACGTTTCTGTTCACCGACGTGCAGGGCTACGCCGCGCTCTGGGAGCGGGCGGCGCAGGCGATGCCGGCGGTGTCGTCGCGGCATCTGGAGTGCCTATCGCGGATCATCCGGGATCACGCCGGGGTGGTGTTCAAGACGATGGGCGACCAGGTGTGCGCGGCGTTCGAGGATCCGTCGGGCGCGGTGCGGGCGGCGCTGTCGATCCAGCTTGCGCTGCTGGAGCCTGAGCCCCTGCTGGGCGAGCGGCTGCTGACACGCGTGGCGATCCACACCGGCGCGGCGGAGCGCGTGGGCGCGGACTTTTTCGGGCGCGCGGTCAACCGCGTGGCCCGCGTGCTCGCGGCGGGTCACGGCGGACAGACCCTGCTGACCCTGGCCACGCACGAGATGATCCGCGGCGTGCTGCCGGCGGGCGTTTCGGCGGTGGACCTGGGGCTGCACCGTCTGCGCGACCTGGGCGAGGAGCGCCTGTTCCAGATCGTCGAACCCCACCTGCCGCGCGAGTTCCCCGCGCTGCGGACGCTCGACGCGCGGCTCACCAACCTGCCCACGCCGCTGTCGGCCTTCTGGGGGCGTGAGGCGGAACTGGCGCAGATCGCCGGCGCAGCGCGGAGCCACCGCCTGGTGACGCTCACCGGCCCGGGCGGCGTGGGCAAGACGCGGCTGGCTCTGCAGTCGGCGGGCACACTGGCGGACCTCGCCCCCGCCGGGGTGTGGCTGGTGGAGCTCGCCGGGCTGTCGCGCGGGGAGGACGTGCCCGCGGCCATCGCCGGCGCACTCAGCCTGCGCGAGCAGGGCGGGCGCGGGGACCTGAGCGCGGTGCAGTCGGCCATCGCCGACAAGGCCATGCTGCTGGTCATCGACAACGCGGAGCACGTGGTTGACGCAACCGCGGCGGCGGCGCGGAGGCTGCTGGAGAACAGCCCCCACCTTCGGCTGATCGTCACCAGCCGCGCGCCGCTGTATCTGCCGGGCGAGCGCGTCATCCCCATCGCGCCGCTCCCCTTGCCGGGGACCGACACGCCCGCCGGCGTGATGTCCAGCGACGCGGCCCGCCTGTTCGCGGAGCGGGCCCGCGCCCACGAACCCGCCTTCGCGCTCGACCTGTCCACGTCTTCGGCCGTGGCGGAGATCTGCCGCGCCGTCGAAGGCCTGCCCCTGGGGCTTGAGTTGGCCGCGGCCCGAGTCGCGGACCTGGGCGTGCAGGAACTGGCCCGCCGACTGCCTTCGCGCGTGGTGAATCTGAACACGCTGGACCACACCGCGCCCGCGAGGCAGGAGTCGGTGAGGGCGTCCATCGAATGGTCGTACCGCCTGCTCGCTCCCCAGGAACAGGCGCTGTTCCGCCGGCTGTCGGTGTTCGCGGGGGGGTTCTCGCTGGCGTGGGCGGAGGGTGTGTGCGGGGATGGCTTGCTTGTCCCGCGCTTCGCGGCCGACCCGCTCCCAGGTGTGGGCGAGCCGATCGTTCCCGGCCCCGTCTTGCCGGAGGCGGACGTGGCGGAACGGCTGAGCGTGCTGGTCCGCGGGAGCATGGCCATCCGTGAACGCACGCCGCAAGGCGACCGCTACCGCCTGCTCCACCCGCTGCGCGGATTCGGGCGGCACGCGCTGGAAACAGCGGGCGAGGCGCCCGCGCTGGCCCGGCGGCACGCCCTGTGGGCGCTGAGCGAGGTGGAACGGCTAGCGAAGAACCTGACGGGGCCTGAGCAGAAAGCGACGATCCAGGCGCTGGAGAGCGACCTGGACAACCTGCGGGCCGCGATGGACCACGCCGAGCGCGACGTGCTGCTCCCCGCGCTGTGCATGCGGCTGGCGGTGGCGATGGGCCCGTTCTTCTATCAGCGCGGGCTGATCGCCGAGGGCCGCGCGTGGACCATGCGCGGGCTGCAGAGCCGCCCCGACGCGGGCGACCGCCTCCACGCCCGCGCGCTGGGCTGGGCCGGCAACATGGCCTGGGCGGAGGGCGATCGCGATGTGGCGCTGCGCCACGGCGAGTCGGCCGTGGAGCTGTGGACTCGCCTGGGCGACCAGCGGGCCCTGGCGGGCGCGCTGAGCAACCTGGGCAACCTGCTCAGCGACGCGGGCCGGTCGAGCGAAGCGGTGAGCCTCCACCAGCGCGCGGTCGCCATCTATCGCGACGAACTCAAGGACCCGTACTTCAGCGCGTGCGCGGAGTTGAACCTCGCCGTCTCGCTGGGTCACGAGGGTCAATGGCTGCAACTGGTCGACGTGCTCTCGCGCACGCTGCCGATCTTCGAGACGCGCGACCGCTTCCGGCACTCCGCCGCGCTGCGGAACCTGGCCGAGGGATACTGGCGGCTGAAGCGTCCCAAGGAGGCCGACCCGGCGATCCGCGGCGCGATGAGGTACCGCCTGGAGGTGAAGGACACACGCACTCTGGGGAGCATGCTGCTGCTCGGGGCCGCGATCCAGATCGACCTTGACCGCCCGGCGCTGGGCGCGTGCTGGCTGGGGCTGGCGGAGATGCTGCTGGCCGATGTGGGCGGAACGCGCCCGACCCGACCAGACCCCGCGAATGTGCGGGAGTTGCTGGCAAGCCGCCTGTCGCCTCACGAGCTTTCCACACTCCTGGACGAGGGGCGTCGCACCGAGGATTTCGAAAGTATGCTCTTGCGGACCGAGTGAGTCACGGGAGCACGCCATGAGCCTCCACAATAGTGTTAAGGTCTCGGCACTGTCATTGCTAAGCTTGGTCTTGGCGTGCGCCGTGGGTGGCTGCGCGACAGGCACGCGCGACCCCAACCCGACACTCAAGCCGAGGCCCGTGCCGCTCTCGAGCAACCCGCTACTGGAGGCGGTGCCCATCTGGGTGTCCAGTTCGGCGACCACGGCCGGGCAATCCGTGAGGGTGTGGGTGGCGATGAGCGCGGATGCGGCGAGCACCGGCGAGTCAATCGAAGTCGTGCCGTTCATTCTGCCAAGCCCCCTGAGCCCTGGCGAGAAGGTTGAAGACGTGATGGACCCGGCCCAGTCCGGTCTGAAGTTCAAGATCGTTGCCGGCGAACGGGTTGGCTACACCGATCTACTGACGCTCAAGCCCGCCGACCTGAAGCAGCCCCGCGTTCTGCACATCGGCGTGCGCGAGACGCCCGACTCGACCGCTGTGGTGTTTGGCACCATCGTGATCAATCCCTGACCAGGCCGATCGGAGATTCAAGAGATGCGTTCCATCACTCTGCTCTGCTGCGCCGCGGTCACGCTATCGATGGGCGCATGTACTTCCAGCCCCGTTGAAAGGGGGCCCGACTTCGCCGTCCTCTCCAATGCTCCGGGGTTCGCCGCGCCCGACTCTCCCGTCCGCGCCATGGGCGGCGAACCGGTGCCCATTTGGGTCTCCAACTGGGCTGCGGAGTCGGGGAGCACGATCAGCATCTGGGTTCAGTTGAACGGCCCATCCGAGGACAAAATGACTTTCCCGGTCGTTTTCAAGATGACCAGCGACGACACCGGCTCTCCATCGGACTACATCGAAGACGCTGACAACGTTACGGTCTCGTTTGAGCCCAACAGCACCTGGGCAACCGCGTCGGTGACCATCAAGGGCTTCGCCGGCGCGCGCAAGAATCTCATGGTCATCGTCCCGGGCAACAACCCGCAGTACAAGATGCACGCCACAGGCATGCTGTACCTGCAGGACGCGGAGATCAAGCCGCCCAAGAAGTCGCCCGCCGCGCCCTAAGGCCGCTCCGCCCCCACCGCTTCCCACTGGTCATTGAGCCGCTTGACCGACACCGGCTCGCTTGTACCCAGACGCTCCGCAAAGAGCGACACGCGCAGCTCCTCCAGCAACCAGCGGTGTTCGTCGAGCGCGGCGGGGTCGGCACGGGGCAGTAGGCCCTGCTCCACCTTGCCCGCCGCGGCGATGTAGCGACGCCACAGCGGCATGAGCGCGTTCAGCGACCGCGTGTCGCGCCCGCTGTTGCCGTTGTCCAGCTTCCGCAGCCGCACGACGATCGCCTCCAGGTAGCGCGGATAGTCGCGCAGCCGCTGGTCGGGGGTGCTCGCCAGAAACCCGGGCGGGCACAATCGCGCGAGCTGGTCCGCGGCATCGGCGGCGTTGTCCTTCCAGTCGTCGGGCACGGTCTTGTCCAGCCGCAGGGCGATCTGCTGGCGCTGTTGGAGGATGCGCTCGGCCAGTTCGGCCACCTCCCGCGCCACCAGCCCCACCTTGCCCCACCGCTCCTGCTGGCGCTTCTCGAACTGTTCGCGGGTGCGGATGGGCGCCGCCGCCACGTGCGCCGCCGGTCCGCTCATGAACGCGCGCTCGGCCACCAGCAGCCGCAGGTCGGCCATGAGTTGCTCAGGCTTGCCCAGCGGGCCGTAGTACAGCGCGAGCTTCTGCCGGTTCTTCTGCCCCCAGAGGTGCCCGTCGATCTCGTTCTGGGCCGCGATCGCGAACAGCCGCCGCACGCCCCGGTGCGTGGCGTAGCGCGCGTGCGCCGCCGACTCCAGCAGCGTGAGCGCGACGCTCTCGCCCTTGTCCACCAGCGCGGGGAAGCCCACGACGGTCTGCCCCTGCCGGTCCATCTCGAACTTCTCGGGCAGGTCGTCGAATGTCCACTCGGTCAGCCCTTCGCGTCCGAAGCTCTTGCGGGCCAGCTTCTCCAGGTGGGCCCGGGCCCGCTCCGCGAGCTGGGCCTTGAGCTTCACCGGGTCGCGCCCCGCGGCGAGCAGGCCGCCCTTCTCGTCGCGCACGCGGATGTGCATCCGCAGGTAGTCGGGCAGGGCCTGGGGCGTCCACGCGCCGGGCGGAACCTGCACGCCCAGCAGCTTGTCGATCCCCGCGCTGAGCGCCTCGAACAGGTTGCCCTGCCCGAACGGCAGCCCGCCCGCGAGCGTCTCGGCCATCTGCGCCGCATCGAGCTGCACGCGGTGCTGCTTGGGCAGGTTCTTGATCAGCGCGAGGATCTTCTCCTTCAGGAGCCCCGGCACCAGCCACTCCGCCCGGTCAGCGTCGAGCTGGTTGAGGTTCTCGATGGGCACATCGAGCGTCACGCCGTCGTCGGCGGCGCCGGGCTCGAGCTTGTACTGCACATTCAGCCGCGTGCCGAAGACATCCAGCGCGTCGGGGAACTGGTCGGGCGTGGCCTCGGGCACCTCGCGCCGCATGACGTCCTTGGCGCTCATGTAGAGCAGTTTGGGCTGGCTTTTCTCGGCGTCCTTCCGCCAGGGCTCGAAGGTGCTGATCGAGAACACGCCCTTGGGCACGCGCGCGTCGTAGAAGTCGTAGATCGCCTGCTTCTCGGCGAGCACATCAGCCTTGCGCACCTTCGCCTCAAGCTCGCGCACCTGCGCGATCACCCGCTGGTTGTGCTGCATGAACGCCGCCGACCAGGCCCATTCCGCCTCAACCAGCGCGTGCTGGATGAAGATGTCGCGTGCGTCGGCGGGGTCCACCGGGCCGTAGTTGGCCCGCCTGCGCGGGGCGAGTACCAAGCCATAGAGCGTGACGCGCTCGAACGCCGCGACGCTGCCGTGATCCTTCTGCCAGTGCGGGTCGCTGTACGACTTCTTCACCACGTGCTGGGCGAGTTCCTCGATCCATTCTGGCTGCACCTTGGCCACGATGCGCGCAAAGCGGCGCGTGGTCTCCACGATCTCCGCCGCCACCACCCACTTGGGCCCCTTCTTGAAGAGCGCCGAGCCGGGAAAGATGTTGAACTTCATCCCGCGCGAACCGGTGTACTCAAACTGCTCGGCCTTGAAGCCGCAGTTGCTCAGCAGGCCCGACAGCAGCGCGCGGTGGACCTGGTCATACCCCGCGGGCTTGGGGCTGGTCCGCAGGCCCAGTTCGCCCGACAACTGCGCCAGTTGACCGTGGACGTCGTCCCACTCGCGCATCCGCACGAACGACAGGAAGTTGTCGCGGCACCAGTTGCGCAGGCGGTTGCCCGAAAGATGCTTCTGCTGCTTCTGATACTCGCGCCACAGGTTCAGGAACGCGACAAAGTCGCTCTCCTCGTGCCAGAACCGTTTGTGCGCCAGGTCGGCCTGGTCCTGCTTGGCCAGCGGGCGCTCGCGCGGGTCTTGGATCGACAGCGCCGAGGCGATCACCAGCACCTCCGCCAGCGAGCCCTCCGCGTCCGCCCCGATCAGCATCCGCGCCAGCCGCGGGTCGATCGGGAACTTCGCCAGCGCATGACCGGTCTTGGTCAGCCGCCCTTCCGCGTCGATCGCGCCCAGTTCGTGCAGCGTGTCGTACGCGTCCTTGATCATCCGCGAGTCGGGCGGCTCGACGAACGGGAACTCCTCCACCTTCCCCAGGTTCAGCGCGATCATCTGCAGGATCACGCTCGCCAGGTTCGTCCGCAGGATCTCCGGCTCGGTGAACTCCGGCCGCTGCTTGAAGTCCTCCTCGGCGTACAGCCGGATGCACACGCCCTCCTGCACGCGTCCGCACCGCCCCATCCGCTGGTTCGCGCTCGCCCGGCTGATGGGCTCGATGGGCAATCGCTGGATCTTGCTCTTGTGGCTGTAGCGCGACATGCGCGCATAGCCCGTGTCCACCACGTACTTGATCCCCGGCACCGTCAGCGACGTCTCCGCCACGTTCGTCGCCAGAACGATCCGCCGCGCCCCCGAGGGCTGGAACACCCGCATCTGCTCCGCCGGGCTCAGCCTTGAAAACAGCGGCAGGATCTCCACCCCCGGCGGGTGGTGCTTCCGGAGAGCCTCGGCCGCTTCGCGGATCTCCCGCTCGCCGGGCAAGAAGACCAGCACGTCGCGCCCGCGGGATGAGCCCGCGTCGCGCTCGCTGATGAACAGTTCGTCGATCGCGTCGATAATCGCCTGGTCCTCGTCGCCCGGGTTCAGCGCGGTCTCGATGTCCCCATCGCCGATCGGGCGATAGCGCACCTCGACCGGATACGTGCGCCCCGACACGCTGACGACGGGCGCGGGCCCCTTCACCCCGCCCAGGTCCGCGAAGTGCCGTGCGAAGCGCTCGGGGTCGATGGTCGCCGACGTGATGATCACCTTCAGGTCCGGCCGCCGCGGCAGCATCTGCCGCAGGTAACCCATGAGAAAGTCGATGTTCAGCGAACGCTCGTGGGCCTCGTCGATGATGATCGTGTCGTACGCCTCCAGCAGCCGATCGCCCTGCGTCTCGGCGAGCAGGATGCCGTCGGTCATCACCTTGATGTGCGTGCTCTTGTCCGTTTCGTCGCCGAAGCGGACCTTGTACCCCACGCTCCGGCTTCCGGGCGCCACCTTGAGTTCCTGCCCGATCCGCGTCGCCAGCGTCCGCGCCGCGATGCGCCGCGGCTGCGTGTGCCCGATCATCCCCGCTTCGCCCAGCCCCAGGCTCAGGCAGATCTGCGGGATCTGCGTGGTCTTGCCCGAGCCCGTTTCGCCGCAGATCACCGTCACCTGGTGCGTGCGGATGGTCTCGGCGATGGCCTCCCGATGCTCGAGGATGGGCAGCTTCTGGTCAAACGCGGGCGTGGGCTTGGCCTCGCGCCGCTTGGCGCGCCGCTCCGTGGACCGCTCCCAATCCAGCCGCAGCCCGTCCACCGTCCGCGCGTCCACCCGGCGGCCCTCGCGCTGCAGACGCAGCACGCCCATCCACCGCGCGGCCAGCCGCCGACGATCCACGATCATCGCCTCGGCCAACATCGCTGGGGTGAGTTGCCAGACATCCGGCATAGGGGGGAGTTATATGGGCCGCACCCGCCCCGATCTCGCATCGATCAGGCGCCGTCGGCCCACTTTGCCGCCCCAGCACGCCAACCATCCCCCATGCGCCGGCACCTGAACACCTTGGCCCTGATCGTCACGTTCCTGCTCACCGCCGCCGCCCGCGCAGACACCGACGAGCGCTGGTTCGTCCTCCTGCTTCAGGGGAAGAAGGCCGGGCACGCCGTGAGCACACGCACCGAGGCGGAGGGCAAGATCACCTCCCGCACCGAGATGACCCTCTCGATCAAGCGCCAGGCCGACGCGCTCAAACTCTCCGCCAGCACGGAGTTTGTGGAAACCGTCCAAGGCCGCCCGGTGAGCATGAGCAGCCGCCTCACCCTGGGCCCCGCGCCCATGACCGCGACGTACACCTGGGCGGGCGACTCGGTGGAAGTGAGGCAGAACGGCGGCTCGCCCACCCTGGTGCCCGCGCCCAAGGGCGACTGGCTCACCCCCGCCGCCGCCGAGCGCTTCTCGGCCGAGCGTCTGAAGGCGGGCGACCAAGAAATCACGATTCGAACCATCGACCCGTCGCTGGGCCTGGAGCCCATCACCATGAAGCGGCGCGTGACGGGTCGCCAGCCCGTCGAGGTGCTCGGACGCACCGTCCCGGGCGTTCGCTGGAACGTCGAGATCGACAAGCCCCAGAACATGAAGATGGAGGAGTTCACCGACGAGACCGGCGAGTCCGTCCGCTCGGTGATCAGCCTGGGCTTCATCGAGATCGAACAGCGCCTGGCCGACAAGGACCTCGCCCTTTCGCCCGTGGACGCTCCGGAACTGCTCATGAGCACGCTCGTGCAGATGCCCGGGCCCATCGCGGGCGCCCGCGGCTCTCGAGCCCTCACGTACCGCGTGTCCGCCACCTCGGGCGATTTGCCCGACCTTCCCACGCTGGGCGCGCAGACCTTCGAGCGCGAGTCCCCCACCGCCGGACGCCTGACCATCAACCTCGACCGCCGCGCGCCGGCGGCCGAAGACCCCCAGGCCTCCCTGGGAGCGTCGCGCATGATCGACCCGCGCGACGACGCGCTGCAGTCCCTGATCGACAGGGCCCGGCTGGACAATGCCAGGACCACGCTCGCGAAGGTCGAGGCCCTGCGCGACGTGGTCTCGCGCCATGTGACGGCGAAGGACCTGTCTGTGGGCTTCGGCACGTCGGGCGAGACGGTCCGCACCCGCACGGGCGACTGCACCGAGCACGCGGTGCTGCTCGCCGCGCTCTGCCGGCGCGCGGGCATCCCCGCCCGCGTCGTCTCCGGGCTGGTCTACATGGACCGGATCGAGGACCAGCAGAACGTGTTCGGCTATCACCTGTGGACGCAGGTGCTGGTGGAGGAGGGCGGCGCGAGGCGCTGGGTGGACGCCGACGCAACTCTGCCCGCCGGCGGCCCGCTCAGCGACGCCACGCACATCGCCATCATGGCCAGCAACCTGGGCGACGACGAGATGCAGAACTTCATGGTGA
>JALHNL010000078.1:13016-16736 GCA_022843545.1 Phycisphaerales bacterium
CCGCGCCGATGATCGGGCGGATGAAGATCGAGGTCGTCAAGCCCTGACCGCCGCGCGGCGCCCGCCGTGCGGCTAGCGGTACTTCCCGCAGAGCGCGTTCCAGCGGATCTGCAGGAGGTTGCCCGCCATCCGCACCGGCTCGCGCCACATGCTCACGTTTGAAGGCTTCTTGCGGTGAGAGCGTGATACCCGCGCCGGGATCTCCGTGATCCGCAGCCCAAGCCGGCGCGCGATGAACAGCGCCTCCACGTCAAAGGCGAAGCCCGTCAGCCGCAACCTCGAGAAGATCGCCTTGGCCGCCGGCAGGCGGAAGCCCTTGAGACCGGCCTGCGTGTCGGCAAAGGGCAGCCCAAGCCCGACCCGGACCAGGCGATTGAAGCACCACCCGCTGAGCCGGCGGAACTTCCGAGTGTTGCGCCGCTCTTCGGGCGACTCCTTGCGCGACCCGATCACTGCGTCGGCCGTGCGCAGAGCCGCTTCGATCTCGCCGATGTGATCCAGGCCGTACGCCAGGTCGCCGTCCATGAACATGACCAGAGGCGTGCGGATCCGCTCCATGGCATAGGCGATCGCGTAGCCCTTGCCGCGATTGTGCTCGTGGATCAGCGCGGTGACGCGATCCTGCCCCTGAAGCCGGCGGGCGAGGATGGCGTTGGTCTCATCGGTCGCGCCGTCGCTCACAAAGACAAACCTCGCGCCATGGTGCTCGCCGGCAAAGGCGAACACCGCATCCAGCGTGGCGTCCAGCGTGGCCGCCTCGTTGTACACCGGCAGAACCACCGTGATCCCGCCGAGTTCGGGGTTCAAGGGCTTGACCTCGGCGAGGCCGCCGGCCAGGTCGGGCGAAATGGCTGGGGAGGGCGGCATGACCTCAGCGGAAGGGTACGCGAGAGGGCGGGCGGAGGACGGCAGGGTGAAGCCGACGACCTCCGCGAAGGGTGTGAGAGGTGGGGAAGAGCAAAAATGAAAAGGGCTCGCCCAGGTTTACCTGGAGCGAGCCCAATACCCGGCGACGACCTACTTTCCCGCTGTGCAGTATCATCGGCAACGCTGGCTTAACTGCTGTGTTCGGGATGGGAACAGGTGTTGCCCAGCGTTTGTGGTCACCGAGAAAACCGGCCTCTGGCGTTAGCCAGGGGCCGACGAATTCCGGAATCAGGATGGATGCATGCGTGTGACGGATGCCGCTCGTAATCGAGCGAGCTTACACCAATCATCGTCAAACAAATCTCAGTTGGCGGGTGAAGCCAGCCGGTTGCACCGGGCGATCATCGCAGGAGCGATGAAGCCGCGGCGTCCGGTTGGCGTGACCTGCCTTTGACCGTTAGGACCACTCTGCTGGAGGGCTTCTCAGCCCGTGCACATGTGGCCTATCAACCTGGTGGTCTACCAGGGGTCTTTCGTCTTGCGACAAGCAAGCCTTGTCTTGAGGGGGGCTTCCCGCTTAGATGCTTTCAGCGGTTATCCCTGCCGCACGTAGCTACCCAGCGGTGTACCTAGCGGTACAACTGGATCACCAGGGGTGCGTCCAACCCAATCCTCTCGTACTAAAGTTGACTCCTCTCAAGCTTGCAGCGCCCACAACAGATAGGGACCGACCTGGCTCACGCCGGTCTGAACCCAGCTCGCGTACCACTTTAATCGGCGAACAGCCGAACCCTTGGGACCGCCTTCAGCCCCAGGATGTGATGGGCCGACATCGAGGTGCCAAACCGCGCCGCCGCTATGGACGCTCGGGCGCGATCAGCCTGTTATCCCCGGGGTACCTTTTATCCGTTGAGCTACGGCCCTTCCACACGGGACCGCAGGATCACTAGGACCCGCTTTCGCGACTGCGCGACCCGTCGGTCTTGCAGTAAAGCTGGCTTATGCCCTTGCACTCTTCATACGGTTTCCATCCGTACTGAGCCAACCTTTGTACTCCTCCGTTACCTTTTTGGAGGAGACCGCCCCAGTCAAACTACCCAGCTCCCACTGTTCCTCGCCCGGTTTCACGGGAATCGAAGTTAGGCCACAAACGTGCTCAGGGTGGTATTTCACCGATGGCTACTCCCCGGCCGGAACCGGGGCATCAAAGCCTCCCACCTATCCTACGCAGAGTATGCTCGTGACCAATGAGAACCTATAGTGAAGGTCCACGGGGTCTTTCCGTCTTGCTGCGGGAAGGCGGTATCTTCACCGCCACTACTATTTCACCGAGTCGGTCGTGGAGACAGTGCTCCAGTGATTACGCTATTCATGCGCGTCGGAACTTACCCGACAAGGAACTTCGCTACCTTAGGACCGTCATAGTTACGGCCGCCATTCACCGGTGCTTAGATTGCGAGCTTCGCTTGCGCTGACCCACTCTCTTGACATTCCGGTATCGGGCAAGCGTCACTCTGTATACGTCAACTTGCGTCTTCGCACAGAGCTGTGTTTTTGATAAACAGTTCCCAGAGCCTTTTCTCTGCGCCCTCTCCTTGCGGAGGAGGGCCCCCTTATCGCTAACTTACGGGGTTAAATTGCCTAGTTCCTTCACGACCGTTCTCTCGAGCGCCTGAGGCTATTCGCCTCGTCTACCTGTGTCAGTTTTAGTACGGGCACGCACGGCTTTTCGAGGAAGCCCCTTTCACATCATCGGCCATACGGCCTGGACATCTGACAGTCCCGATGTGTCCGGAGCTCCGTCACCTATTGTGCATTGGCTCAGGAATATTCACCTGATTTCCATCGACTACGCCTTTCGGCCTCATCTTAGGTCCCGGCTGACCCTGGGCGGATTTACCTTCCCCAGGAAACCTTAGACTTACGGCGAGCAGGATTTTCACCTGCTTTATCGTTACTCAAGCCCGCATGTTCACTTGCTGACGCTCCACGACGCGTTCCCACGCCGCTTCACCGCCCCAGCAACGCTTTCCTACCACGCTTTCGCGTCCGCAGCTTCGGCGTCATGCTTATTCCCGATCATTTTCGGCGCCAAACTCCTCGTCCAGTGAGCTGTTACGCACTCTTTAAATGATGGCTGCTTCTAAGCCAACATCCTGGATGTCTCAGCAGTCTGACTTCCTTACGAACTAAGCATGACTTCGGGGCCTTAGCTGGCGGTCTGGATTTTTCTCCTTTTGACCTCGGATATTGTCACTCGAAGTCTTTCTCCCATGTCTACATCATCGGTATTCGGAGTTTGGTTGGACCGAGTGGCCGGGTAGGCCCTCAAATCCATCCAGTCGCTCTACCCCCGATGACTGCACATGAGGCTACCCCTAAAGGTATTTCGGAAAGAACAAGCTATCTCCCAGTTTGATTACACTTTTAGTCCTCCCGTCAGCTCATCGCAGAACTTTTCAACGTTCACGCGTTCGACCCTCCAGACGGAGTTACCCGTCCTTCAGTCTGGCCAACGGTAGATCACAAGGTTTCGTGTCTAGCCCGTACGACTTAGCGCCCTTATCAGACTCGCTTTCGCTCCGCCTCCGGCCCGTTAGGCCTTAGGCTCGCCGTACAGACTAACTCGCGGGCTCATTATGCAAAAGGCACGCCGTCACCCCTTACGGGGCTCCGACCGCTTGTAAGCACACGGTTTCAGGTACTCTTTCATTCCCCTCGTCGGGGTGCTTTTCATCTTTCAGTCGCCTTACTGGTTCACTATCGGTCGTCAAGGAGTGCTTAGCCTTGGAGAGTGGACTCCCCATCTTCAATCCGGGTTCCACGAGCCCGAATCTCCTCGAGGGCTTCACC
>JALHNL010000079.1 GCA_022843545.1 Phycisphaerales bacterium
CGACCGCGTGGAACTCACCAACGGCGACAACCTCACCGGGCTCGTCACCGGCTTTGCGCCCGGGCCGTCGCCCGGGCGCGTGAGCCTCACCATCGAGGCCCGCGGCTCCGCCGATCAGCCCGCGCAGACCCGCACCATCGACCTCGACCGCGTCGCCTCCATCGCCTTCGCCAACCCGCCCGCCGCCCCGCCGCCCGTGCGGGTGTGGCTGGACGACGGCTCGGTCGTCGGCGGCGCGAGCCTGACCGTCTCCTCCGAGCGGGAGATCACGCTCAAGCCCGTCCAACCCGCGGGCGACGGCGGCACACCCCCCACCATCACCATCCCCTTGGTCCGCGCCGAAGCGCTCGCCATCGGCGGGGCGCACCTCGCCGCCCTTTCGCGCCAGCCCTTTTCCGCTGAGGTCCAGGGCCCGGGCGTGGTGAGCGTCGAGCCCGACCAGGCCAAGGCCCCGGTGCTGGACGCATCGGTCATCCGCCTTTCGGGCCCGGCCAAGGCCACCTTCACGCTCCCCGCGGGCGCCCGCCGAATCGCCGGCACCCTGATCCTGCCCGAACGCGCCCGCCTCTGGGGTGATTGCACCGTGTCGCTCTCCGCCGGCGGGCGGGAGATCCTCACCCACCGCCTCACCGGGCAAACCCCGACCCTGTCGTTCAACACCGCCGTCAGCGGCGACGCGCTCACCATCACCCTCCAGCCCGCCTCGGGCGGTGCGTCGGTCAGCGTGCAGGACGAGGTGGAGGTCCACCACGCCGTGGTGCTGGTGGACTAGCCCGCGTCGCCGCGAATCCCCGCGCAAAATTTCCCCTCTTCTTTGCGTGATCCTCGATACTCTTCGATGACGCCGGCTGGAAGCCGGCCCAGAGGGATCGCCGCCGCCGGATGGATCTGGACGCGCTCATCGAGGGACTTTCCATCGTCCGCACCGGCGGCCCCGGCGGGGGCGCGATCCGCATTTGCGACATCACCGAGGACAGCCGAACCGTCATGCCCGGGTCGCTGTTCGTCGCCCGCCGCGGCGAGAAGTCCGACGGCCGCGCCTTCATCCCCGCCGCGGTCAGGGCCGGCGCCGTCGCCGTGCTCATCGACCGTGACCCCGCCGTCAAGACCGCGCCCATCGACCTCCCCACCGAGCACGGCAAGCCCGCCGCTGTGCTCCTGGTCACCAACGACCTGCCCCTCGCCGTCGCCCAGCTCGCCGAACGCTTCTACGGCTCGCCCAGCTCCGCCCTCACCCTCATCGGCGTCACCGGCACCAACGGCAAGACCACCATCACCTTCCTCATCCACCAGTTGCTGAACCAGACCCCGCCCGAGCGCGGCGGGCGGCGCTGCGGGCTCATCGGCACCGTGTGCGTTGACGACGGGGTCGAGGTCGCCCCCTCCACCCTCACCACGCCCCCCGCCCTCGAAGTGTCGCGCACGCTCGCCCGCATGGTCGAGGCCTCGTGCCGCGCCGCGGTGATGGAGACCTCCAGCCACGCGCTGCACCAAAAGCGGGTCGGCGCGCTGCGCTTCGCGGTGGGCGTCTTCACCAACCTCACCCACGACCATCTCGACTACCACAAGACGATGGAGAACTACGCCGCCTCCAAGGCGCGGCTGTTCGAGATGCTGCCCAGCGAGTCCGAGGGCGGGGTGGCGGTGGTGAACGCCGACGACCCGTGGACCCCGCGGATGATCCGCGACTGCAAGGCCCGGGTGGTGCTGTGCTCGACCAACCCGCGCGCCGGCGCCGACTGGACGATCCGCTCGCTCAAGGGCGACGCACGCCGCACCACGGTCCGCATCACCGCCCCGCGCGGGCAGGACTGGACGCTCACCCTCCCGCTCATCGGCGCCCACAACCTCATGAACGCGGTGCAGGCCGCCGCCACCGCCCACGCCGCGGGTCTCAGCCCCGACGCGGTCCGCACCGGGCTGGAAAAGGTCACCGCGCCGCCGGGCCGCCTGGAGCCGATCACCCCCGTCGGCGCGCCCGTCGCCGTCTACGTGGATTACGCCCACACCGACGATGCCCTCACCCGCGCCCTCAGCGTGGTGCGCGAGGCCATGACCGGCGGCCCCCGCGCCGCCAAGACCGCCAAAGCCGCCGGCTCCGCCAAGACCACCAAGGCTCCCAAGGCCCGGCGCGGGCGGCTGATCGTCGTCTTCGGCTGCGGGGGCGACCGCGACGCGACCAAGCGCCCCAAGATGGGCAAGGCCGCCGCCTCCCTCGCCGACATCGTCTACATCACCAGCGACAACCCGCGCACCGAAGACCCCGGCGCGATCATCGAGCAGATCGTCGCGGGCGTGCCCGCCGCCGCCCGCGCCGCCCTGCGGATCGAGCCCGACCGCGAGAAGGCCATCTTCGCCGCCGTCGCCGCGGCGCGCAAGGGCGACGTCGTCCTCATCGCCGGCAAGGGGCATGAGGATTACCAGATCCTGCCCGACGGCCGCGGCGGAACGGTGAAGCGCGCCTTCGACGACCGGCTCGTGGGCCGCGCCGCGCTCGAGGCCGCCGCGCTCGCCGGCGCCAAGAAGAAGCCCGCCGCCAAGCCCGCTAAGCCCGCCAAGTCCGACAAGGCTCCGGCTCCCAAAGCCGCCAGCCCCGCAAGCGACAAGACCCCCAAGCCCCCCAAGCCCCGCTCGGGCTCCAGGCCCGCGAAAGGGCCCAGCGCGTGATCCCACACCACGTCTTCACCCCCGACGCCGTCAAGCACGCCTGCGGCGGTTCGTGGCTCTCGCGCCCGCGCGATCCAGCCGCCCACCTGCCCGGCGTCAGCATCGACTCGCGCGCCCTGCGCCCCGGCGAGATCTTCTTCGCCATCAAGGGCGACACCCACGACGGGCACACCTTCGTCCCCGCCGTCATGCCCACCGCGGGGCTCATCGTCGTTGATCGCGACGTGCCGCTCGCCGGCCTGCCCGCCGGCCTGGGCATCCTGAAGGTCGCCAGCACGCGCAAGGCCCTGGGCACGCTCGCCGCCGCCCACCGCCGCTCCCTCAGCGCCACCCGCGTCATCGCCGTCGCGGGCTCCAACGGCAAGACCACCACCGTGCGTCTCATCGACGCGGTGCTGAAGACCAAACTCCGCGGCACCGCCAGCCAGAAGTCCTTCAACAACGACATCGGCGTGCCCCTCACCCTGCTGGGCGCCCGCGCCGCGGATCAGTACGTCATCTGCGAGGTCGGCACCAACGCCCCCGGCGAGATCGCCGCGCTGGGCGCGATCGTCGAGCCCGACGTCGCCGTCATCACCAGCATCGGGCGCGAGCACCTGGCCTTCCTCGGGTCCATCGAGGGCGTCGTCCGCGAGGAGGCCGCGATCCTCGCCGCGGTCCGCCCCGGCGGTCTGGCCGTGATCCCCGCCGACGTGCCCGCGCTGCTCGCCCACGCGGCGCTGGCGCCATCGACGGTCACCTTCGGCGTCAATCCCCGCGCCGACCTCCGCCTCACCCGCGTTGAGCACGCCTGGGAGGGCCAGGGCGAGCAGGCCCGCCCCGTGCTGTGCTTCACGCTCAACGAAGCCCGGCGGTACACGCTGGGTCTGGTGGGCGCGCACAACGCGGGCAACGCCGCCGCCGCCGTCGCCGTGGCCCGCCGCCTGGGGGTGGACGAAGACTCGATCGCGCTCGGGCTGGCGTCGGCCGCAGGGCCCGAGATGCGCTGGCAGCGCTCGGTGCTCCGCGGGGTCGAGGTGGTCAACGACGCCTACAACGCCAACCCCGACTCGGTGCTGGCCTCCATCGCCACCTTCGCCGCGCTCTACCCGCCCCGGGCGCGATCCACCCGCACCATCGTGCTGGGCGACATGCTCGAACTGGGCGATCACGGGCTCGCCTCCCACCGCGAAATCGGCGAAGCCGTAGCCCGCAGCGGCGCGTTCGACCGGCTGATCACCGTCGGCACGCTGGCCCGAGGCGCGGCCGAGGCCTGCGCCGCCGCCGGCGCGGGGGTCGATGTCCGCGCCCTCGACGCGCTCGACGACGCGGGCGCCGCCCGCCTCGCCGCCCAGCTCGCCCCGGGCGACGTGCTGCTGCTCAAGGGCTCGCGTCGCATGCGGCTGGAGCGGGTCGCCAAGGAACTCGCCCAGCCCGCCGTCCATACCACGATCCCCACCTCCGCCCCCACCGCCCCGCCCGCGCGGACGCCCACGCCCGCGTAACCGATGTTCACCCTCTACGACCAAGTCGTGCGCAACTGGATCAGCGGCACGGGCATCGACTCGGTGGCCCAGATCCTCGACCAGCTCCACTTCCGCGCCTGCTTCGCCATCGCCGTCTCCTTCGCCCTCGTCCTCATGCTCGGGCCGCGGACCATCGGCTGGCTCCGCCGCAAGAAGATCGGCGACACCGGGGTCACCGACGCCGCCGCCCTCGCCGCCACCGCGGGGGGCAAGAAGAACGTGCCCACCATGGGCGGCATCCTCATCGTCGGGGCCATCCTGGGCTCCACCGCCCTGCTCGCCGACCTCACCAACTTCTACGTTCTGCTCGCCATCATCACCATGCTCTGGCTCGCGGTCCTGGGCGGGTTTGACGACTGGCTCAAACTCACCGCCGCGGCCCGCGGGGGCGGGCGCCAGGGGCTCTATTCCTGGGAGAAGCTCGTCTTCCAGCTCGGCCTGGGCGTGCTCGTCGCCTACTTCGCCTACTCCCACGGCAACAGCGAGGCCGAGCGCGACCTCGCCCACGTGCTCACTCTCCCGTTCCAGAAGACCTACGAGTCCAGCATCGGCGGCCTCTCCGAGAACCTCATCTTCCTGAGCATGCCCATCTTCGTCGTCATCGGCACGCTCATGGTCGCCGGCATGTCCAACGCGGTGAACATCACCGACGGCATGGACGGGCTGGCCGGGGGCGTCAGCGCCGCCGTGGCCCTCGGGCTCGTGGCCCTCTGCGTCATCGCCGGCAGCGAGAGCACCGCCAAAATGCTGCTGGTGCCCTACATCCCCGGGTCAGAGGAACTCGCGGTCATGGCGGGCGCGATGGCCGGCTCGTGCCTGGGCTTCCTGTGGTTCAACTGCTCGCCCGCCAGCGTCTTCATGGGCGACACCGGCTCGCTCGCCCTGGGCGGGCTCATCGGGTTCATCGCCCTGGTCGTCCGCCAGGAAGTGCTGGTGCTGTTCATGTGCGCGATCTTCCTGATGGAGATCGCCTCGGTGGTGATCCAGGTGGGCTACTTCAAAGCCACCGGCGGCAAGCGGGTCTTCCGCTGCGCGCCCTACCACCACCACCTGCACCTGCTCGGCTGGACCGAGCAGCAGGTCGTGGCCCGCGCGTGGATCGTCGCGGTCCTGCTCGTCGTGCTGGGCCTGGCCACCATCAAGATGCGCTGAAGCCCGTCAGCCCGCCTTCGCGCCGCTCCGCGGCTCCGACCACTCGTCGTCGCCCGCCTCTTCCATGTCCGAAGGACGGAAGAACCGCGAGGGCCGCTCGTCGTTGAGTTGCCCGTTCAGCTTCCGCAGGGCCTCGTCGGCGATCTGCCGCACCCGCTCCCGGCTGATCCCGATCTCCGTCGCGATCTGCTTCAGCGTCAGCGGCTCTTGGCCATCGAACCCGAACCGCATCCGCAGGATCCGAGCCTCGCGCTCGTCGATCGCGTCCAGCAGCCGGCGGATCGTCCGCAGTTCGTCGTCCTTGATCATCGACATCGACGGCTCGCCGCCGCGGTGATCCGCCAGCATCTCCTCAAAGCTCATCGACTCGCCCCGGTCGTCCGTCGGCGCCTGCGCCGGCGAACGCGTCGCCTTGATCGCACGCTTGATGATCCGCAGCTTCTTCAGCGGCAGCTGCATCTCTTCGGAGAGCTCCGGCAGCGTGGGCGGGCGGCCCAGCCGGCTCTCCAGCTTCCGCGAGGCCTGCTTCCACTTGGCGATCAGTTCCACCATGTACGCCGGCACATGGATGGGCTGCGTCGCGTTGATCAGGGCCCGCTTGATCGCCTGCTTGATCCACCACGACGCGTACGTGCTGAACCGCGCCCCCTGCGCCGGGTCAAAGCCCTCCACCGCCCGCAGCAGGCCCACGTTCCCCTCTTCGATCAGGTCCTGAAGTGACAAACCCCGATTCAGGTAATTCTTCGCGATCGAGACCACCAGCCGGAGGTTCGCCCGGATCATCCGCTCCCGCGACTCCGGGCAGTTGTCGTTGATGATCCGCCATCCGAGAACCTTCTCGTCGTCGGCGGTCAGCAGCGCGGTCTCGTTGATCTGCCGCAAATACAGCTGCAGACCGGTCTGAAGTTCGGCCGTGCTGGCACGTAGAGTGGTTCGAAGAGATGGCAAGCGCAACCCCTTTAGGCCGTGAGAGTCTCGGCGGGGCGCACTCCGGAGAAGGAGTGTGGTGGGCAAGAAACGCTACGCCGAAACTGGCCGACGGTTCCCATCGTCCGACCAACTTCCGGCCTTGAGCCCGGGCTGAGCACCCCCGCCCGTCACACGGAAGACGTACCGCCTTCCCGCGTGCCTTCCCGCGCCACGCCGTTATCGGGTAACGGCCGGTGCGAGCGTCTCTTGCCTTCCCACTGCCTCTCGGGCCGTGCGCCCGCCGAGCGCGCATACCGTACCAAACCGGGGCCCGCTTGCAAAGGCCCTCCCCCGCGAAAAATGACGATGTCCACAGACCTTTCACGCATCCTGAACGACTGGCCCTACGAGCCCGGGAAGCTCCAGGTCCGGGTTGTGGAAGGGGAGGACGGCGAGCAGCTCATCCAGATCCGCCTGGACCTGGGCATCCTCCAGATGCGGGCCGATGGCCGCCCCGACGGACAACGCCCCAAGGGCTTCGAAAGCCTGCTCGATTACCACGAGGCCCGTCTCGACGACCACCTCCGGAAAGGACCTCCGGATAAGGATTTCACCCTATCCGCCGACGAGTGCCGCGACCTCAAGGAAGAGGCCGCCCAGTACTACCGCCGATACACCGCCCTCTGGGTCCTCAAGGACTTTGACGGGGTGGTCCGCGACACCGGCCGCAACCTTCGCGCCCTGGACCTCATCAACCGCCACGGCCCGTCGGACCAGGAACGCGCCGAACTGGAGCCCTTCCGCCCCTACATCCTCATGATGCGGGCCCGCGCCCTGGCCAGCCAGCTCATCCGCGACAACGAGCCCAAGGCCGCGCTGCTCGCCATCGACGATGGGCTCGAGGCTCTCAAGCAGCACTTCGCCGGCAGCGAGGAAGAATCCGCATTCGACGGCTCGCCCGAGGTCCAGAGCCTCCGCGAAATGCGCGACCAGCTCGCCCCCCGCCCGCCCGTGTCCCCCAAACTCGAACTCAAGCGCCGGCTGCAGGAAGCGCTGGCGAAAGAGAACTACGAACTGGCGGCGATCCTCCGCGACGAACTGCGGGCGATGGGGGAGTGATCCCGAGGCGCAGGCGGCCGCGGAGAGCTCTTGCCTCCCGGCTCTGATGCACTCACGACCGCGCCGGCCTCAGCAGCGCCACCATCGCCGCGCCGTTGCCGATGCGGTCCAGGATCGGGCAGCCCATCACGCGCGGGGCCTCGGCGATGAGACCTTTGTCGAGGCAGCGGCGCACCAGCACGCCCAGGTCATGCCGCGCCACCTCTTCGCTGTGCGCAAAGAGCACCACCACCGCCGCCGCGTGCAGGATCGCCGGGTCGGCGGCCAGTTTGCGCAGGTCGTCGGTGGGCCCGCGGAGCAGTTGCGAGGCGAAAGCGGGGTTGGGCCCCGGCACACCCGCGACCGGGCAGAACTGCCCCACCACCTTCACCTCCAGCCAGCACGCTTCATCGGGCGCGATTCCCGCCCCGGGCGCGATCGCCGGCGGCAGCGGGGCCACGTCGGCGGCGGCAAAGAGCGTCCCGGCGCGGTCGCGCTCGTCTTTGTCCTCGGTGCGGCGCGAAGCCAACGGGTCGACGAGCTCTTGCCCCGGCGCGGGCGTGAGCACAAGGTCGCAGCGCTGGCGCTGCGAGTCATCGGGCAGCGGCTTGCGCCGCCGACCGGGCTTGGCGATCCACTCGCCGGGGTACATGACCTCGCGCAGCACGCCGTAGCCCGCCCCCGCCAGCGCGCCGGCGAGCAGCGGGTGGATGCTCACCTCGTCGAGCGCGTCGATGTTGTGGACCGCCTGCTCATCGGTGAGGCGGTCGTGCTCAGCCTTGAGCGCGCCCGAGAGCGTGACCAGGATGTCGTCGAGGTTCCACACGCTTAGTCCGCCGGGGGCTCAAAGCAGCGCCGGCACCGGGCCTCGTAGTCCCCCGCGCCCCCGACCGCCACGCGTTCGTTTGACGCGAACATCCGCTGCGAATGCACCGCCAGCCCGCCGCAGCGGGCGCACACCGCGTGCAACTTGACCACCTCATCAGCCTCGACGAGCAGCGCGGGGAAGGGCTCAAATGGCGCGCCGCGATGGTCGCGCTCCACGCCCGCGACGATGACCCGCGCGCCGCGCAAGAGCAAGGCCCGCACCGGCGCGACCAGCGCCGCGCCGAAGAAGTGAGCCTCGTCGATCCCCACCACGCCCCCCACCCCCGCGTCGCCCAAGAGGTTCATCACCTCGCCCGCGCAGGCCGCCGCCAGCGCGGGCAGTCGCTCGCCCGTGTGGGTGGTGATGGCGGCGTGGGCGTATCGCGTGTCCAGTGCGGGCTTGAGGGCCACCGCCTCCAGCCCCGCCGCGCGGGCCGCCGACAGCCTCGCGATGAGCGCGGTGGTCTTCCCGGCGAACATGGGCCCGCAGATCACCTCAAGCCGGCCTGGGGCGGTGGACAGCGCCATGGTGCGCAGTTGTAGCCGCCGATCGGTACGCTGTCCCTACGGACGCGCCCCGCGCGGACGCTTTCTTCCGCATCGGAGGCCGCGATGGGTCAGTTCCAGGGTTTGCTCGGCGTGGCGGTGCTCATCGGGATCGCCGTGCTGCTCTCCACGAGCCGCCGCCGGATCGACTGGCGGCTGGTGGCGGCGGGGCTGCTGCTTCAGGCCGTGCTCGCCGGCGCGCTGCTGCACTTTGGCCCGCTGCGCGACGGGTTCGAGCACCTGGCCCGCGGCGTCACCAAGGTCATCTCCTTCGCTGACGAGGGGATCGCCTTCCTCTTCGGCAACCTGGGCGACCCGGGCAAGGGCCCGTGGGGCTTCGTCTTCGCCTTCCGCGTGCTCCCGGTGATCATCTTCTTCGCCGCGCTCATGAGCGTGCTCTACCACGTGGGCGTGATGCAGCGCGTGGTGGCCGGCGCGGCGTGGGTGCTGCGCAAGACGCTGCGGATCACCGGGGCCGAGTCGCTGTGCGCCGCCGCCAACATCTTCGTGGGCCAGACCGAAGCCCCCCTCACCGTCAAGCCCTACATCGCCGGCATGACCCGCTCGCAGCTCATGGCCGTGATGACCGGCGGCTTCGCGACCATCGCGGGCAGCGTGATGGCGGCGTGCATCGGGCTCTTGGGGGGCGAGAGCGAGGAGTCGCGCGTGCTCTTCGCCAAGCACCTGCTCATCGCGAGCTTCATGTCGGCCCCCGCGGGCATCGTGATGGCCAAGATCATGCTCCCGGAGACCGAGTCGCCCCGCGACGAGGGGCTGTCGTCGCTCATGAAGGAGGAGAAGACCACCCGCAACGTCATCGACGCCGCCGCCGCCGGCGCCACCGACGGGCTCAAGCTCGCCGCCAACGTCGCGGCGATGCTGGTGGCCTTCGTCGCGCTGCTCGCGCTCATCAACTGGCCCCTCACCGCCCTCTCCAACATCCCCCGCGTCGCCTCCTGGCGCGCCGAGGTGGGCCTGCCCGAGCTGAGCCTCCAGAACATCCTCGGCGGCGTGCTCACCCCCGTGGGCTGGCTCATGGGCGCCACGTGGACCGAGGCCCACAAACTCGGCTCGCTGCTGGGCACGCAGGTCATCGCCACCGAGTTCGTCGCGTACCTCGACCTCGCCAAACACGTGCAGCAGCAGACCATGGACCCGCGCACCATCCAGATCGCCACCTACTGCCTCTGCGGGTTCGCCAATGTCGCCTCCATCGGCATCCAGATCGGCGGGCTCTCGGCCCTGGCGCCGCAGCGCCGCTCCGACCTCGCCTCGCTCGGGCCCCGCGCCATGCTCGCCGGCGCCATGGCCTGCTGGATGACCGGCGCGATCGCCGGCGTCTTCATCTCCGCTGCCCCATAAACCCCGCTCCCCCGCCGGCCACCCTCGCCCGGTTTACACTCCCGCCCATGGAAGCCGCCCGCCCATCCGGCGTTGACGAAGCCACGGAGGTCCCGCCGTTGTCCGTCGTCGCGCTCGACGACGACGACGACTTCCGCCAGTACATCCGCACGGTGCTGGAAGGCCAGGGGCACGAGGTGCGGACGGTCGCCACGCCCGACGAGCTCTTCGCCGCGTGCGAAGGCCGCCTGCCCGACGTGGTGCTGCTGGACATGAAGATGGGCCGCTACTCCGGCGAGCAGGTGCTCATCGAGATCCGCCACCGCTGGGCCAAGCTCTGCGTCATCGTGGTCACGGGCCACCCCTCCATGGAGCAGATGCGCCAGACGTTCAAGCAGGACGTCTTCGACTACCTGGCCAAGCCCTTCAGCCTCGAAGACCTCAAGAGCACGCTGCGCCAGGCCGTCCGCCGACTGGGCCTGGGCCAGCGCCCGCAGGACCGCCTGAGGCAAGAACTGGGCCGGCAGATCCGCGTCGCTCGCACCGCCAAGGGCTGGACGCTCAAGGAACTCTCCGACGCCTGCGGCGTCTCGGTCTCGCAGTTGTCCAGCATCGAGCGCGGCGCGCACCTGCCCAGCATGGAAAGCCTGGTGGGCATCGCCGGCGCACTGGGCGAGAGCCCTTCGGCGTGGCTGTCGGCGGCGGGGTTCTGAAACGACTCACAGAATGGTGGCCCGGGCGTCTCGCCTGTCCAGCCTCTCGGACGGCCGCGATGCCGTGTCTCAAACGGAGACCGCACCCGCCCACCGCCCAGCCCTACCACCCCTTTGTCCTGCATCAAACACCACGCACCACGCACCACACCTCACGCTTCCAACTGCTCCACCCGCCACTCCATCTTCGCGCCCGTGCAATCGATGTGAACGGCGAAGAACCCCGGTCGCTCCGCCCGCCCTTCGTGGTACTTCTTCTCCACCGCTCTCACCAGCGGCCAGATGATCTCGCGGTCGCTCTCGGGGATGGGCAGACCGTCGATCTCCTCGGGCGCAAACCACGCCAGTTCGCCCTCGCGGGTCTGCCGCGGCTCGGTCCACACCGGGCCCAGCACGCGGTAGTAGAAGATGAGCCAATGGCTGCGGTTCTCGTACGCCGACTCGCTGATGAGCCCCGCCAGATGCAGCCGCTCGATGGGCACCGTGATCCCGGCCTCTTCTTCAATCTCGCGCTGCGCGCACCGCGCGGGCGACTCCCCCGTCACCATGTCCAGTTTGCCCCCGATGGGCGAGCACTGCCCCTGATTGGGCTCCTTCACGCGCCGAAGAAGCAGCACGCGCCCGCGCTCGTCGCGCAGGTCGCACAGGCAGGCGATCTTGTAGGGCAGGGGCGTGGCCATGGCGGAGGATAAACCGCACGCCAACCCGAATCCGCCCCACCCACCCCATCCGAATCCCGGAGGCTCGCGCCAACCCGCCGCTCTGGTGGCCTTCTTGGCCGTGTTGGCCGCGTTGGCCGTGTTTTCCCCATTCGCCCCCTTATACTCCCCCCGATGCTCGCGAGCCGCCGATCCAGCCTGCAGACGCTTCGCGCCTGGGCCCGGCCCGCCTGGATTTTCGCTTGGCTGGTCCTGGCCCTTTCGCCCCTGGCCGCCGCGTATCGCCAGCCGGGCGCTGCCGAGGCCTCCGCCTCCCCCGCGCCCACCAGCGCCCCGATGGTGGTCCCCGCCGCTCGGCGCGCCAAAAACGTGGCCGTCATCCCCATCAAGGGCGAGATCGACCGCGTCACCTCAGCGTCCGTGCGGCGCCGCATCGCCGAGGCCCAGGCCGCCAGCGCCGAAGCCATCGTGCTCGAGATCGACACCCCCGGCGGCACGCTGGGCGCGACCTTCGAGATCTGCGAGGCCATCGAGTCCGCCAAGGTGCCCGTCGTCGCGTGGATCAACGGGCTGGGCTTCAGCGCGGGCACCTACATCGCCCTGGCCTGCCGCGAGATCGTCGTCAGCCCCGCCGCGCAGTTCGGCGATGCCGCCCCGATCGCCCCCGATGTCAGCGGCCTGCGCACCCTGGGCGCCACCGAACGGGCCAAGGTCCTCTCACCCGTCATCGCCCGCCTGGTGAACTCCGCGCGGCGCAATGGGTACGACGAGCAGTTCGTCCAAGGCTTCGCCACACTGGGCGTTGAGTTGTGGCTCATCGAACGCGCCGACACGGGCGAGCGCCGCTACATCACCCGTCAGGACTGGAGCACCCTCTTCGACGGCGCGCCCCCCACCGCCTCGCCCCGCTTCGCGATCCTGGGTTCGGGCGGAGCCCCGCGCGGGTCCACCAAGCCCGGGCCGAGCTGGGGGACCTTCCGCCCCGCCGCGCCGCTGCTCCCCGACACCGTCCGCGACGTGGAAGCGGCCCTGGACGCCGCCCTTCCCCCGCCCCGCGCCCTCACCGGCGCCGAAAAAGGCAAGTGGACACTCGTCGAGTACGTCTCCGACGGCACCTCGCTGTTCACCATGGACGCGACGCAGATGCAGGCGTACGGCTTCGCCCGCGCGATCGTGAGGGACACCGAGGGCCTCAAGGCCTTCTTCGCCGCCCAGAACCTCACCACGTTCGAGGTCCAGTGGTACGAGTGGCTCGCCGCGTTCCTGGATCAGCGCATGGTCAAGGGCGCGCTCATCGTCATCGGCCTCCTGGGCCTCTTCATCGAGATGACCCACCCCGGGCTCATCCTCCCCGGCGCGGTCGCCTTCTTCTCACTCGCCCTCATCCTCGCCCCAGACATCCTCCTGGGCGCCGGCGGCTGGTGGGAACTCATCGCCGTCGTGCTGGGCATCGCCCTCATCCTGCTCGAACTCTTCGTCATGCCCGGCTTCGGCGTGTTCGGGCTCTTCGGGCTCGTCCTGCTCTTCGGGGGCCTGCTCGGCACATTCATGCCCTCCAGCGGCTTCCCCGAGTCGGGCGAGGGCTCCAGCAACCTGCTGTATGGCGCGGTCACCCTCGTCATCAGCACCGTCGTCGCGATCGTCGGGATGTACTTCGTCGCCAAGCACTTCGGGCGCTTGCCCGTCATCAACCGCCTCGTCCTGCAGTCCAACCCTGATGACGACGCCCCCAGCCTCATCTCTGCCATGGCCGAGCCCGTCGCCCCCGTCGCCATCGGCGCCAGCGGCCTCACCCTCAGCCCCCTGCGCCCCTCCGGACGGGTGCAGATCGACGACGCGGTCCTCGACGCCGAGGCGGAGGGTGGGTACATCCCCGCGAACCAGCCGGTTCGTGTAACCGCCGTCACCTCATTTGGCATCCGTGTCGAGCCGATAACCCTTCCCGGGCGTACAGACGCGTACGCCCCGGGCACGGGCCCCGGGCAGGGACCGGCAAGCGGGTCCGAAGGAGGCCGCGGATAATGGAGCCGGCACTGATCTGGGGCCTTGGCCTGCTGGGCATCGGCCTCGTCATCATGATCATCGAGATGTTCGTGGTCACCTTCGGGGTGCTCACGCTCGTCGCCGCCGGATGCGGTATCGCCGGCGTCATCCTCCTGTTCAACCACTCCACGAGTTGGGGGCTGGTCGGCGCCACGCTGGTCGCCATCGGCGGGCCCACGATCTTCTTCTTCGGCCTGCAGATCATGCCCAAAACCGCCATCGGCAAACGCCTGGTGCTGGGCAACCCGGGCGATGACGAAGACGCCGACGGCGGCCTCCCCGCCCGCAAGCCCGACCCTTACGCCGAACTGGTCGGACGCGAAGGCGTGGTGGTCTCCGACCTCCGCCCCGTGGGCATCGTGTTGATCGGCGACGAGCGGCTCGAAGCCCTCGCCGAGTCCACCGTCCTGCCCGCCGGCACCCGCGTCCGCGTCGTGGCCGTCGTGGACGGGCACACGCTGAAGGTCCGGGCGACCGCCTGATCGCCCGCCGCAGGGCGTTACCGGACGAGTCGCGTGCGGTCCCCGCCACGCCGACCGCGCTCTTGGTCGATACATCCACAGCATGAACCCGGGACCGGGCCCGCTGGCGGTGCTGATGCTCTTCGCCGCCGGTGTGGTCGCTATGAGCGCGCTGATCGTGCTGGCCAAGGCGGCCGCGGGTCGCGCCATGCGCCGCTCCGAGAGCGATGCGCCCCCGCCCCCTGATCGCGAGGGCCACCAGGGCTAATCCGCTCCGCCGCGCCGGTTTGCCCATCTTGCCCGGTATACTTGGCCCACAAGCGTCGGGACAACCCCCGCCGCGGGAGTGAGGCATGTCGCTACTGGATTTGGCGCTGGCTCTGGCTCAGAGCAACCTGTTCTCGGGGAACAACATCTGGATCGTGGTCCTGATCGTCCTGGGCCTGATCCTGCTGGTGATCATCTTCGTCGTCGGTCAGTTCATCAACCTGTACATCCAGGCCCTGTTCTCGGGCGCCTCGGTGGGCATGCTGGAACTCATCGGCATGAAGCTCCGAAAGGTGGACCTGCGGACGGTGGTGTACAGCCGCATCCGCGCCGTCAAGGCGGGGCTGCCGATCAGCACCAACCAGCTTGAAACCCACTACCTCGCCGGCGGACGCGTGCCGCAGGTGGTCTCGGCGCTCATCGCCGCCAAGGGCGCACGCATCCCGCTGGAGTGGGGCCCCGCGTGCGCCATCGACCTGGCCGGCCGCGACATCCTCGACGCCGTGCAGACCAGCGTGAACCCCAAGGTCATCGACTGCCCCAGCTCCAGCGGCCCGCGCCAGACCATCGACGCCGTCGCCCAGGACGGCATCCAGCTCAAGGCCAAGGCCCGCGTGACGGTGCGCACCAACCTCGACCGCCTGGTCGGCGGCGCGACCGAGGAAACCATCATCGCCCGTGTGGGTGAGGGCATCGTCACCACCATCGGCTCGGCCATCAGCCACAAGGCCGTGCTCGAAAATCCCGACCAGATCAGCAAGACCGTGATGGCCAAGGGTCTGGACGCGGGCACCGCGTTCCAGATCCTGTCGATCGACATCGCCGACATCGACGTGGGCGAGAACATCGGCGCGCAGCTGCAGCAGGCTCAGGCCGAGGCCGACAAGAAGCGCTTCCAGGCCGAGGCCGAGAAGCGCCGCGCCCTGGCCATGGCGCTCGAGCAGGAAAACAAGGCCAAGATCGAGGAGAACAAGGCGCTGGTCGTGCTGGCCGAGGCCGAGATCCCCAAGGCCATCGCCGGCGCCTTCAACTCCGGCCACCTGGGCATCATGGACTACTACCGCTTGAGGAACGTGCAGGCGGACACGCAGATGCGCGCGTCCATCGCCGGCGCGGGCAACGCGTCGCTGGGCGACCGCGGGCCGATTTCCTGAGCAGCCCACATGTCGGCTGGGATGAAGCGGGTGTCGGGTTTGTAGCGCTCTGGGTCCCCGACCGGGTGTCTGCACCGCGTTGGGCTCAAGACTCAGAGAGCTCCCGGCGCGCCGCTCACGCCAGATGCTCCATCGCCTCCCCGATCAGCCGGCACCGAACCAGTTCCACCCCCGCCGGCGCCTTGAACGCCGAGGCCTTGGGCAGCGCGGGCACGATCATCGTCTTGGCGCCCAGCCGCGCCGCCTCGCGCACGCGCGACTCCAGGTGTGACACCGGCCTCACCTCGCCGCCCAGACCCACCTCCCCCACCACCGCGCACGACCGCGGCGTGGCCTTCTTCCGCTCCGCCCCGGCGATCGCCAGCAGCAGCGCCAGGTCCGCCGCCGGCTCCGCCACGCGCACGCCCCCCACCGCGCTGGCGAACACGTCGCGGTCGGCCAGCCGCATGCCCGCGTGCTGCTCCAGCACCGCGATGAGCATCGCGAGGCGCGAGGCGTCCAGCCCGCTGCTCTTGCGCTTGGTCGCCCCTGGAAAGCCCGTCGCGGTCAGCGCCTGGATCTCCACCAGCAGACAGCGCGTGCCCGTCTGCACCGGGCACACCACCGTGCCGGGCCGCGGCGCGACGCCGGGGTCCAAAGACGCCGCCAGCGTGCCCTGGTCCGCGGCCTTCAGCCCCGCGCCGGTCATCTCAAAGAGGCCCAGTTCCAGCGTGCTGCCGAAGCGGTTCTTCACGCAGCGCACCAGCCGGTGCGCGTGGTAGCGGTCGCCCTCGAAGTACAGCACCGCGTCCACCAGGTGCTCGAGCATCCGCGGTCCCGCCAGCACGCCCTCCTTGGTCACATGCCCCACCAGCACCACGGCCGCGCCCGTCGCCTTGGCGAAGTACACCAGTTCGGCGGCGCAGCGCCGCAGCTGCGTCATCGAGCCCGGGAAGGCCGGCACCTCCGGGTGGTAGATCATCTGCACCGAGTCGATCACCAGCACCGGCGCGGGGTGCCCCGCCAGCGTCTTGCCCGCCTGCTCCAGAATCCGCGTCAGCGACGCCTCCGCCAGCAGGAAAAACTCCCCGCGCGGGCCGTCAACCCCGGCGATCCGCCCCGCCCTCATCGCCACCTGCTCCGACGACTCTTCGCTCGACGCGTACAGCACGCGCGTGCCCGCCGCGGCCATCCCCGCCGCCGCCTGCAGCAGCAGCGTGGACTTGCCGATCCCCGGGTCGCCCCCCAGCAACACCGCCGAACCGGGCACCAGCCCCCCGCCCAGCACGCGGTCGAGTTCATGCAGCCCGGACGCGAGCCGCGCCGCGGGCGGGCGCGAACTGACCTCCCCCACGGGCAAGGCCTCC
>JALHNL010000080.1 GCA_022843545.1 Phycisphaerales bacterium
CGCGGGCGCGCCGGGAGCCGGGTCCGCCGCGGGCTGCGCCAATGCGGGTGCGGTCAGAGAGAGCAGCGCGATCGCCAGGCAGGAGCGGACCGTCATAGACGCACAGAATAGCGGGGATCGACCCCGCCCGCGGGGGGTGTGGGCCGCCCGGGGATCAGTCCTCGCCGCGACGCCCCCGCTTGATCTGCCCGCGGGACTTTTTCTCCTTCAGCCGGCGTTCCTTGCTGCCCCGCGTGGGCCTGGTGGCCCGTCTGATCTTGGGCTCAACCATCGCGGCCAAGACCAGCTCTCGCAGACGCTCCAGGCACTCGTCCTTGTTGGCCGACTGCGACCGCTCGCTCTGCGAGACGATGAGCACGTCGCCCTCGTCGGTGAGGCGTTTGCCCAGCGCCGCCTTTAGACGGAGAGCCGCCCGCTCGCGGAGCCCCAGCGCGCCCAGGGCCACGCGCAATTCGGCCTTGGTGTTCACCTTGTTGACGTTCTGTCCGCCCGGGCCGCCGGAGCGGGCGAACGACCATCGCAGGGCGTCGGCGGGCACCTCGACCCCGGGCGCCAGGCGCACCGGCCCCCCGGCGTGTTCGCTGGGCTCGGGCTGGACGGGCGCGGGCATGACGTGAGGTTACACTCGGTCCATGACCACGACCGCCGCGGTGCTTTTCGACGACGGGCAGGGCCTGCTGGGCCCGCTGACCGACCTGCGCCCGTCCTTCGCGGTGCGCACCGGCGCGCTGACCACCCGCGAGCGGCTGGTGCGGGTGCTGGGGCTGTCGCTGGAGGCTCTGCATGTTCGGCCCGCCCTGCTGGACATGGCCCGCTCGCGCGCGGGCGAGCCGCCGATCAACGACGTGCCCTTGGGCGATGGGCCGCTGCTGCTGATCAACGGGCGGTGCGTGCTGCCTCCAGCGCGGGCGCTGAGTCTGAAGACGGACGAGAGCCTGATCGAGGATCGGACGGGGCATCTGGTGGCGTGCGTGTGCTCGCGCGCGCGGGCCCGGGCGGTGTTGTCGGGCCAGGGGCCCGCGCCCGAAGCGGTGGAGGTGCTGCCCCTGGGCACGCTCATGTCGCGCCCGTGGCACGTGCGGACCACCCGCGACGCCGCGATCGACCTCGACCTTGACCTCTTGCTCAAGTCGGCCGGGGCGGGGCAGGACCTTTCGCGCCGCGCCGACATCCACACGTTCGGCGGCGGGGCTGTGTTTGCGGCGCAGTCGGCGAAGGTGTATCCCGGGGTGATCATCGACCGCGAGGGCGGGGCGGTGTTCATCGACGAACGGGCGGTGATCCGGCCGGGCTGCACGATCATCGGGCCCGCGTACATCGGGCGCGACTCGCAGGTGCTGGACCGGGCGATCATCAAGGCCCACACGGCCATCGGCCCCTGGTGCAAGGCGGCGGGGGAGGTGGGGGGCACGATCTTCCACGGATTTGCCAACAAGGCCCACGACGGGCACCTGGGCGACTCGTGGGTGGGCAAGTGGGCCAACCTGGGCGCGGGCACGGTGAACAGCAACCTCTTGAACACCTACGCGGAGGTGACGGCGAGGGCGACGCCGACAAGCCCGACGGAGCGCACCGGGCACCAGTTCTTCGGGTGCGTGCTGGGCGACCACGTGAAGACCGCGATCGGCACGCGGATCATGACGGGCACGATCGTTCACACCGGCGCGATGCTGGCGATGACCGCGCCCGTGAGCGGGTGCATCCCGGCGTTCAGTTGGGGCACCGACGCCTCACCCCCCGGCACCACGCAGGCCAAGCGCTTCCGCGCCGACAAGTTCCTCGACATCGCCCGGGCGGTCATGGCGCGGCGGAAGGTGGAGATGAGCGACGAGTACGCCCGGCGCGTGCTGACGCTGTGGGGCGAGGGCGAGGGATGAGAGCCCGTCAATCCTTGAAGTACTCCGCGCCGGACTTGAGCCCGCGGGACTTGGCGCCGCGCGGGCGCGGCTTGGCGGCGCGGGCGGTGGGCTCGGACCCGTCGTCGGCGTCGCGGGCGTCGGCAAACTCCTCGTCCTGCTTGCGGGCGCGGATGACGAGCTTGATGGGCACCTCGCTGAAGGGGAGTTCCTCGCGGAAGCGGTTGAGCAGGAAGCGCTGGTAGTTGGGCGTGAAGAGTTCCGGGCGGTTCACGACGCACACGATGGTGGGGGGCGAGACGCCGATCTGCGCGCAGTAGAAGACCTTGGCGAAGGTGCCCAGTTTGTTGGTGGGGCCCTGCTTCTCGATGATGGTGCGGAAGAGGCGGTTGAGCTTGCCGGTGCTCACGCGCTGGCGGCTCTGCTCCATCATCTCAAAGGACAGGTCGATGGTCTCGCGGACGTTCTGCCCAGTCTTGCCGCTCATGAAGGCGATGGGCGCGTACCACAGGCCCTTGAGTTCGGCGCGGAGGTACTCCTCGTACATGCCGGGCGAGACCTTCTCGCCCGCCTTGCGCCGGCCGCCGATGGCCGCGACGCGGTCCTTGGCCAGGTCCCACTTGTTGACGACGATGACCACGGGCTTGAAGGAGTCGGTGAGCATCTGCCCGACCTGCTGGTCCACCTGCGACACGGGCTCGGTCGCGTCGATCAGGAACAGGGCCACGTCGCACCGCGACACCGCGAGCTTCAGGCGGTCGAGCGCGAACCACTCGATGCGGTCCTGGAAGGACTTCTTCTTGCGGAGCCCGGCGGTGTCGATCGCGACCAGCGCGCGGCCGTCCTCCATCTGCACGCGTACGTCCACCGCGTCGCGCGTGGTGCCGGGGATTTCCGAGACGATCACCCGCTCAAACCCCACGAGGTGGTTCACCAGCGTGCTCTTGCCCGCGTTGCGCTTGCCCACGATCGCCAGGTGCATCACCGCGCCGGGGTCCGCGCTCTGCTGCGCCTCGGCGGCCAGCAGGGCCTCCGCCGCGGCCTTCTTGTCCTTGCGCGCCGCCTTCTTGCGCGCCGCCTCGAAGTCCCCGACCGCCTCGAAGAGGTTCTCGACGAACTCGCGGCGGCGGTAGTTGTTCTTCGCCGACACCATGATCGGCTCGCCGAAGCCCAGCGCGCTGGCCTCCAGCGCGTGCATCTCCCAGCGCGGGCCGTCCACCTTGTTCGCGACGACGATGATCTTCGGCGCGGCCTTGGCTTCGGCGTCGGTCTTCTTCGCCTTCACGCCCTTCTTGGCCTTCTGACCCATCGGCGCCCGCTCGGCCAGCCCGCCCTCACGCAGGAGGCGGGCCACTTCCTCGTCCTGGGGCGTCACGCCCGCCTGGGCGTCGATGACCAGCAGGATCAGGTCCGCCGACTCGACCGCGAAGGCGATCTGCTGCTCGATGTCTTTGGTGAGCGCGGCGAGGTCAAAGCCGGCGTCGTCGATGCGCCGACCTTCCACGGTGTACACGCCGTAGCCGCCGGTGTCGGTGAGTTCGATGGGCCTGGCGGGCTGGGCGGGGTCGGGCCCGTCGAGCTGGATGATGGAACTGACGCGGTCGCGCGTGGTGCCGGGGGTGTCGTCCACGATGGACACCTTGCGCTCGGCGAGGAGGTTCATCAGGCTGGACTTCCCGACGTTGGGTCGACCGACGATGGCGAGGCGCGGGAGCGGGAAGCGGGGAGAAGAGGGCATGGGAGGGAACCCTATCCGCCACGCGGGAGCGACCGGGGCCTGAGCGGGGGATTTGGCGTCAGAAACCCCACAATATCCGAACGGTGTGTGTTTTCTGTGTTAAGATACCTTCTCGGCCTACGACGGAGCTTCAAAAGCGATGGAACTGCTGGGATGGGAAGACCTGGGATGGCGGGTGGGGGCGGCCCTGTTGATGGGCGCGGTGGTGGGGCTGGAGCGCGAGCGGAAGCACCGCCCCGCCGGCTTTCGCACTATGATCCTCGTGAGCTTGGGCTCGGCCTGCTTTATGATCGCGGGCGAAGAAGTGGTGATGCAGCACAACTCGTCGGTGCCCGCGGCGGACATCAGCCGCGTTTTGCAGGGCCTGATCGGGGGCATCGGCTTTTTGGGCGCGGGCGCGGTGATCCAGAGCAAGAAGGCCGTGCGCGGGATGACCACCGCCGCGGCGGTGTGGGTGGTGGCGGCGCTGGGCGCGGCGTGCGGGATGGGGCTGTACCGCCTGGTGCTCATCGGCGGGCTGGCGACGCTGTTCACGCTCGTGGTGCTGGAGCGGTTTGAGGAGAAGTTCTTCCCCGACGCGGAGGACGACGCGTTTGTGCCCAAGGGCAAGAAGAACGGCAACGGCAATGGCCATGGCCAATGCCGGGGCGCGGGCCCGTCGAGCGACCCGGACACCTCGGATGAGAATCGTCTGACGGGCGAGTCGCGGTAGCGCGGGCCGGCTGTACCATCCCACTCATGAGCGATCCATCACCGACCATGCCGGGGGAGCACGACCCGCGTGCGGAGTCGATCCCCACGACGATGGACCGCGGCGGCCCTGCCGGGCTGCCGGCGGAGAGCATCGGGCAGTACAAGTTGCTGCGTGTGCTGGGCGAGGGCGGGCTGGGCGTGGTGTATCTGGCGGAGCGGAAGAACCCGGCGCAGAAGGTGGCGCTGAAGGTCATCAAGCCGGGGATGGACAGCCGGGCGGTGCTGGCGCGCTTCGAGGCTGAGCGGCAGGCGCTGGCGCTGATGGACCACCCGAACATCGCGAAGGTTCTTGACGCGGGCGCGACGGCGCAGGGGTACCCGTACTTTGTGATGGAGCACATCCAGGGTGAGCCCATCACCGCGTATTGCGACCGCCGGCAACTGACGATCGCGCAGCGTCTGGGCCTGTTCGTGCAGGTGTGCGCCGCGATCCAGCACGCGCACACCAAGGGCGTCATCCACCGCGACATCAAGCCCAGCAACGTGCTTGTGAGCGAGGCGGGAGCTGCGGCGCCCGGCGCGGCGGGGCCCTCCACCGGTCTCACGCCCGCGGGCCTGCCCGATCTGGGCGGGGCGATGGTGAAGGTCATCGACTTCGGCGTGGCGAAGGCGACCGCCGCGCCGCTGACCGAGCGCACGCTGGTGACCGAACTTGGGCAACTGATCGGCACGCCCGAGTACATGAGCCCGGAGCAGGCGGAGATGAGCGCGCTGGACATCGACACGCGCAGCGACGTGTACTCGCTGGGCGTGCTGCTGTATGAGCTGCTGACGGGCGTGCTGCCGTTTGAGTCGCGGACGCTGCGGTCGGGCTCTTTGGCGCACATCCAGAGGACGATCCGCGAACTGGAGCCGCCCGCGCCCAGCACACGCGTGCAGACGCTGATGACCCTGCCCCGCACCGCCTCGGACCGCGGCTCGGGCGAGGCCCCCGCCGCGCCGCAGTCGGCGGTGAGGGACGCCAGCGCCACGAGCATCGCGAACATCTCGACGGCGCGGCGGACGGACCCGGAGTCTTTGCGGAAGCAGCTGCGGAGCGAACTGGAGTGGATCCCGCTGAAGGCGATGCGCAAGGCGCGGGGCGAGCGCTACCAGACGCCCAGCGAACTGGCGCAGGATGTGATGAACTACCTGCTGGGCAAGCCGCTGATCGCGGCGCCCGAGAGCCGGTGGTATCGCCTGCGCAAACTGGTGGCGCGCAACCGCGCCGCGACGGGCGTGGTGCTGCTGATCGTGGGCGTGGTGGCAGCGGCGGTGGTGGCGGTGAGCGTGGCGTTTGTTCAGGCGCGGCGCGACCGCGCCCGCGCGCTGACCGCCGAGGCCGACGCGCTGACCGTGCTCGCCGCCATGACGGGCGACTCGGGCGCGATCCCGCAGATCGACCGTTCGCTGGAGATCAGGCGCGATCTGGAACTGCCCGAAAGCCCCGAGGAGGCGTACGCGCTGTACCTCAAGGCCAGCCTGCTGCGGAACATCTGGGAAGACGGGCTGAACACGAGCACGCCCGACGCGGCCGCCGAGGGGCGCAAGCGCGAGCGCGACCGGCAGGCCGAGGCCCTGCTCAAGCAGAGCATCGGGATGGCTCAGCGGCTGATCGCGTCGGGCCAGACCACCACCGCCCTGGCCCGCCTGAGCGGAACCAAGAAGCTCAAGGGCGACGCCACCAGCGTGCGCGGCACGGCGGACATGGCGTACGCCGACCTGGTGACTTTGCTCGAGGAGCAGGAGCGCCACGGCGAGACGGTTGACCTTCATCGCCAGCGGCTGGTGCTGCTGGACGACCCGGAGATGAGCGACGGGGAGGACCCGTTCGTGAAGGGCTACGTGGCGCGATCGCTGGCCATGGCGCTGCTGCGAGCCAAGCGGAGCGACGAGGTGCCCGCGGCGGTGGAGTTCGCGCTCAAGGCGTCCGTGGAGCCGGGCCAGAGCGGGGTCGATCACTGGACGGAGTGCGCGTTCTACGAAGACCTGGCCTCGGAGTACTTCGACCAGGGCGCGCTGCGCGAGGCGGAGCAGTACTGGCGCAAGGCGCTGGCGATCACCTCCGACCCCGCCAAGAACGTCACGGGCCGGGGGGCCGACATCGCCCGGTCGCTCTCCAAGCTCTACTCGCAGCAGGGCAAGTCCGACAGGGCCGATGAGTTCCGCCGATTGGCGCTGAGCATCCAGGCTGATGAGTTCCAGAAGCAGCGCCGGGACAACCCGCCGCCGCAGCCCGCGCCGATCATGATCTACAGCGTCCCGCGGTCGTTCTTCCCGCCGGTGGTGTGGCCTTTGATCCCGCTGGGCCCGCTGGATCTGTAGCGCCGTCCCGCGTTGGGATCAGCGCTCGTACCACGGTCCGACGATCCGACGCGCGTTGTTCACGTAGAGGTCCTCGAGCACATCGCGCGGCAGGCCCAGCCCGCGGAGCGTGGGCGACGAGAGATCGTTGAACCGCGCGGGGTCGGTCATCTTCAGGTCCGGGTCGGCGATGGGCGAGGGCCCCTCGTGCGTGGTTTCCAGCAGCGTGCGCAGGGCCCAGTAGCGCGAGCAGTAGAGTTCGAGCGCTTCCTCCGGCGTGTTGGACAGGTCGGCCATGCGCGACGCGCTGGTCTTGGTGGTTGACAACTGATCGTCGATCGTGACCAGGTCCGACCCGAAGAAGATCCGCTTGCGCCACTTGGTGAAGAAGCCCGCCGCTTCCGAGCGCGGATGGCGCGAGAGTTCGCGGACGATCCACTTGGTGGCGGAGGTGTCCAGGTGCAGGTTGGGGTGCGCGGTCAGCAGCCCGTCCAGGAAGTTCAGGTCCTCGGGCCAGCCGCCCATGTGCGCGGCGATCCAGGGCGAGGGGAAGTCGTCGAGCATCCGGCGCAGGCCCACGTACTGGTGGGCCTTGGTGCCGTACACGCCCGGGTCGTTCCATTTGCGGGCGAACCAGGTGTCGGGGTCCGCGACGTGGACCATGAACATCATCTTGAGCGACATCGCCAGCCGGCAGGCCTCGCGCCGCCAGCGCGAGTCGATGTCCATGAGGTCGGTCGCGCCGTCGGGAACGAAGGTACGCAGGGCGGGCGAGGCCCACACCTTCATCATCCGCGCGCCGTGGTCGGTGGCGAACGACTCGATGTCGGCGAGGTATTGCCCACGGTGGGACACGTTCTTGTCCGGGTGGCTCCACGTCGGGATCGCCACGAATCGGACGCTCTCGCCCAGAGCCGCCTTCACCGGGGGCACCAGCGGCAACTGCGTCATGGTGTACGTCATCGAGACGCCGAACAGCCGCCGGGCCTGGTCATACAGCGGCGCGGCCCGCTCGCCGTGGATGTGCGAGTGGATGTCGATGATCCCGCCCGGGGCGGGAGGGGGCCCGAGGCGCGCGGCCTCCGCGCGGTAGTCGAGGTCCAGCAGATTGGCCGCCCAGGGTTTGGTCACGCGGTGATCCTTCGCACGTCCGCCCGTGTGGTCCTGACCGCCTCAGATGCATGCAGGACCGACCCGGTACACCCCAAAGCCCGGGCCCGCCGGGCCGGGGTACCCTGCCCCGATGCGACGCCTACCCGCCTTGATGCTGTGCCTGATGGTCCCCGTTCTGGGCGCGTGCTCCGGATCGTCGAATTCCGGCCGGGCCGTGGTGGGGCTTGATCGCGCCGGCCGGCCGATGTACGCCGACGCCTCGCAGCAGGCGGCCATCGACCGGCAGAAGAAGATGAACGAGCTCCTGAACAAGGTGGCCAAGGGCGAGAAGAAGCCCGCCGATCTCACCGTCGAGGAGCGGGCCCTGCTGGCCGCCGCGCTGGAAGCCTCGAAGAAGTGAGCGGGCTCGACGCCCGCGCGGGCGGGGCAGATATCCTGCGGCATGGCTGTGAACTTTCCGCCGCTGTTCTCGCGTCTTGGTCTTGATCGCCACCCGCGCGTCTTCGCGCAGCCGGGCGAAGGGCGCGTGCTTTCGGACAACCCGGCGACGGGCGAGGTCATCGCGTATGTGTCGCTCGACACACCGGAGACCTACGAGCGCGAGGTGGCCGGGGCCGCGGAGGCGTTCACGAAGTGGCGGTCGGTGCCCGCGCCGGTGCGGGGGCAGGTGGTCCGCGCCATCGGCGAAGCCTTCCGCACCCACAAGCGCGACCTGGGCGAACTGGTGAGCCTGGAGGTGGGCAAGATCCGCGCCGAGGGCGCGGGCGAGATCCAGGAGATCGTGGACATCGCGGAGTTCGCGGTGGGTCTGTCGAGGCAGTTGCCCGGCCAGGTCTTCCCCAGCGAGCGCGCCAAGCACCGTCTCATGGAGCAGTGGCTGCCCCTGGGGCCCGTGGGCGTCATTTCAGCGTTCAACTTCCCCGCGGCCGTGTGGGCGTGGAACGCCATGCTCGCGGGCATCTGCGGCGACACGGTGATCTGGAAGCCCAGCCTGCTCGCGCCGCTGACCGCGTTGGCCTGCAACGCGATCGCCGAGAAGGCCGCGGCGGACCTGGGCCACCCGGGCGTCTTCCGCCTGGTGATGGGCGAGGACCCGATCATCGGCGAGCGGCTGGTGGCGGACAAACGCGTGCCGCTGATCTCGGCGACGGGCTCGTGCCGGATGGGGCGGCGGGTGGGGCAGGCGGTCGCGGCGCGGCTGGGGCGCTGCCTGCTTGAGCTGGGCGGCAACAACGCGGTGATTGTGCACGAAGACGCGGATCAGGAACTCGCGCTGCGCGCCGTGGTCTTCGGCGCGGTGGGCACCGCCGGCCAGCGCTGCACCACCACGCGGCGGATCTTCGTTCACGAGAAGATCGCCGAGCGCTTCGTTGAGCGGCTGACGGCGGCCTACCGGTCCACGCTGGGGCGGATGGGCGACCCGCTGAAGGACGGCACGCTGGTGGGCCCGCTGGTGTCGCGCATGGCGGTCGAGCAGTTCCAGGACGCGGTGAAGGCGGCGCGGGCCCAGGGCGGGCAGGTGCTGGTGGGGGGCGAGGCCGCGGGCGGCAAGGGCTACTTCGTTCAGCCCACGCTCATCCGCGCCCCGCGCGACAACCGCCTGCCCATCGCGAGCCACGAGACCTTCGCCCCGATCCTCTACGTCTTCACCTACGCCGACATCGACCAGGCCATCGCCATGCAGAACAGCGTTGACCAGGGCCTCTCGTCGGCCATCTTCACCGACTCCATCCGCGTCAGCGAGCGGTTCCTCAACCCCGACGGCTCGGGCAGCGACTGCGGGCTCGCCAACGTGAACTGCGGGACCAGCGGCGCCGAGATCGGCGGGGCCTTCGGCGGCGAGAAAGACACCGGCGGCGGACGTGAGTCCGGCTCCGACTCCTGGAAGGCTTACATGCGCCGCCAGACCAGCGCCATCAACTTCGGCGGCGGCTTTGAACTCGCCCAGGGCATCACGTTCGAGTAACGGGGGCGAGGGTTGCGCTGTGCGGCGTCAGGACACGATCGAGCCCGGCTCGATCTCCACGTCCGGCCGCAGCACCACCACGCGCCGCGCGACCGAGGGGTCGGCCGCCGCCGCGTCCTTGGGCACGTTGCTCGCCGCCAGCAGCATCCCGCGCGACTCTTCGCCGCGCAGCACGCGCGGCGCGAGGTTGGCCACGATGATGATGAGCCGACCCACGAGCTGATCGGCGGTGTAGTGCTCGCGGATGCCCGCGCAGATCTGCCGCGGGGTGCCCGAGCCGTCGTCCAGCGTGAGTTTGAAGAGCTTGTCGGCCTTGGGGTGGTTCTCGGCCGTCAGCACCTTGGCCACGCGCAGGTCGATCTTCGCGAAGTCGTCGATGGTGATGATCGGCTTGGGCGCGCCCGGAGCGGGGGCCTGGGCCGGGGCGGGCGCGGAAGCGGCGGGCTGCGGGGCGGGGGTGGTCATGGGCGAGTGTACGTCGTCGATCACTTCCCGGTCTTCACGATCCGGTAGTCGGTGCCGCTGCAATCCGACGGGTCGGCCTCGTTCACGTCCGTCGTCTTGATGAACCGCCCGGGGAACTCGTCGGCGTACCAGCGGGTGTCCAGCATCGTCTTCTCGCCCAGCTTGGCCTTCACGCGCCACCACTGGGTCTTGAACTCGCGCCCGGACAGCGTGATGACTTCCTCGCCCTTCTCAGCCCCCGCCGGCGGAGCGGGGATCTTCGAGCGGGCGATCCGCCGGGGCACCTCGAAGGGCGAGGCCGGAGCCGTTGCTTCCTTGCCGCTCGGATCGATGAAGGAGGTCGAGACCATCAACCGGGCTTCGTCCGCTGTGAGTTCCTGCAGCGTCTTGATGACGCGGCCCACGGGCTTCTTGTCCACCCCGCCATGGATCAGGCCCTCCACCACCGTTCCCGGCTTGTACATCGCCCAACTGGCATACTCGGGGTTGTCCACGAGTTCATCGGGGTTGAGCGCGGCCGATGCGGCGGGGGTGGTGGGGGTGGTGGGCGTGGACGATCCCGGCGCGGGCGCGCCCTCGTCACACCCCGGCGCCACCGCCAGGCTCAGGGCCGAGAGGGCGACAGCGACCAAAGTGATCCGCGGCATCAAGGGTCCTCCCAGTGGGTCCGACATCCACCCTAGCGCCAGTGAAGCGAAAGTCTGACACCACTTTCCCGGCCCCGGGGCGTCACGGCGCGGGCTTCAGCATCGTGAGCTGGGTCTCGCTGATCACCGCGCGAGCGCCCATGGTCTGGGTCAGGGTCTTGACGATCCGACCGGGAACGTCGTCGCTCTCCCAGCGCTGGCGGATCAGCACGACTTCGCCGCGGGGGTTCTTCACTTCGCTCCGGTACCACGTCGCCTTGATGGGCCGGTCGCCGACGGTGAACTCTTCCTGCCCGCTGGTGTCGAACTTGGGCGGCCCGACGCGGGCCTTGGGCACACGGGCGGGAATGGTGACCTGCCGCGGCGGGCTGGCCTCTTCCTTGCCGTCGACGAAGGTCGTGATGGTGAGTTCGACCACCACCTGCTCGGGGGTGATCTCCAGGAGTTTGGACGACCCGCGGGCGAAAACCGTGCGCTCCACGCCGCGGACAGTCGTTGAGCCGATCTGCGTGCCGGGCTTGAACCGGGCCCAACTCGCGTATTCGGGGTTGTCGGCGAGTTCCTGTTCGTCCGGGGCCTTGGCCGGGGGCGCGGCGGGTGGGGTAGCGGGGGGTGGGGGGGGCGTGGTGGAGGCCGGAGGGGCGCTCAGCACCACCCAAAGGGCACAGGCGAGGGGCATCATCAGGGCCATGGGCCATCGTAACCCCTTGCAGGGCGGTGATCGGGGCGCGTTCCTATCGTTGATCAAGGCGGGCCGGACCGACGTGCTCGCCTCTATTCCAAGGCCCTCCTCTCGCACGGAGTCCACGCCATGACCGCCGCACCGACCGCCGCCGCCGCTTCCAAGTCCTTCCGCACCGCCGGAGGGCGGGTCTTCAACTTCAACGCCGGCCCGTCGATCCTGCCCGAAGAGGTCATCAAGCAGATCCAGGAAGACATCTGGAACTTCCGCGGCTCGGGCTACGGCATCCTGGAGCACAGCCACCGCGCCAAGTTCTTTGACGACCTGCTCGCCGAGACCTTCGACGCGGTCCGCAAGGCCGGCGAGGTGCCCGCGAACTTCAAGATCCTCTTCATGACCGGCGGCGCGACCAGCCAGAACTACATCGTGCCCATGAACCTGGTCACCGACAGGAACACGCAGGTGTGCGATTACCTCGACACCGACTACTGGTCGGGCCGCTCCATCGAGGACGCCAAGCAGGCCGGCTTCACCACCCACGCCGCCTTCAGCGGCAAGGACAGCAAGTACACCTACATCCCCACGGATGCTGAACTGAAGTACTCCGACCCGTCCAAGCTGGCCTTTGTTCACATGACCAGCAACAACACCATCTACGGCACCGAGTGGTTCCGCGACCCCGCGGTGCCCGCGGGCGTTCCGCTGGTGTGCGACGCGTCCAGCGACATCTTCAGCAAGCCCATCGACTACTCCAAGTACGGGCTGATCTACGGCGGCTGCCAGAAGAACATCGGCACCACCGGCGCGACGATCGTCATCATCCGCGATGACCTCATCGAGCGCTGCGACAAGAGCGTGCCGCGCATGCTCCAGTACCGCACGATGGCCAAGGAAGAGTCGCGTCCCAACACGCCCCCGCACTTCGCGATCTACACCGTCTGCCTCATGGCCAAGTGGATCACCAAGCAGGGCGGCGTGGCGGCGCTGGCGCAGAAGAACAAGGACAAGGTCGCCCCCATCTACAAGGCGATCGACGAGAGCAACGGCTACTACAAGGGCCACTCGCGCCCCGACAGCCGGTCGTGGATGAACATCACCTTCCGCCTGGGCTCCGAGGCGCTGGAAGACAAGTTCCTCAAGGAGGCCGCCGCGGCGGGCCTCGACGGCATGAAGGGCCACCGCGCCACCGGCGGCGTCCGCGCCAGCACCTACAACGCCTTCCCCGCTGAAGGATGCCGCGCCCTCGCCGAGTTCATGCGCGAGTTCCAGCGCAAGAACGGGTAAGCCTCGCCACCACTCAGTCAACACCCGCGCGGGCCGGCCCTTGGGCCGGCCCGCGTTGTCTATGGGCACCGGAGTTATGGGAACTGGGGGATCCGGCCGAGTTGGACGATTCGCCGCCACGCCTACCGGGATTAAACCCTTGTTAGGCGTATTCCTAAGTAAGTTATGATACCCAGTGGGTTTTCATGGCTGCTCTCCGGTTTGGGCGCACTCTGTCTTGCGTCCACAACCCCCGGAGGAGAGAGTCATGCGCCAAGTCGCGTTTGCTGTTGTTGCCATCGCCGGTCTAGCCGCTTCCGCCCAGGCGCAGACGCTCAAGCTGAGCACCAACGTCTTCAGCAACAACCCCGGCGGTGAGTTCACCATCACCCCGCTCACCGGCTTCGCGGGTCTCACCGGCCTTGCGGGCGATCTGGCGCCAAGCACGTTTGAGACGTTCTGCATCGAGCGGAGCGAGAACTTCCAGTCGGGTCAGACCTTCGACTTCGCCATCAACACCGGCGCGGTGAACGGCGGCAATGGCGGGCAGACCTCCCCAAACTTCGACCCCATCTCCCCCGAGACGGCCTTCCTCTACACCAACTTCCGGCTCGGCACGCTGGTCGGCTTTGACTACGGCGCGGGCCGCAAGGCCTCGGCGGACGCGCTTCAGGACGCGTTCTGGTTCCTCGAGGACGAGGGCGGGGCCAACAACGCCTTCGTCGCCCTGGCCAAGGCCGCGGTGACGAACGGTCAGTGGGTCGGCATCGGCGACGTGCGGGTTCTGAACCTCACGCAGGGCACCACCCGCCGGCAGGACCAGCTCACGATCATCCCCGCGCCGGCGACCGGCCTGGTTCTGCTGGGTCTGGCGTTCACGCGCCGCCGCCGGGCCTGATCGGCTCAAGCACCACTCGCTTGGTCAAGGCTTGCGCCCCGCGGCTCAGGACTTGCCTTCGCGCCGTGCGCGCCGGGCCTCGTGCAGGGCCTTGGGCGTGATGTGGAAGGTCACCGCGCACTTGCCGACGCGCACCTGGCGGTCGCTGCCGCGCAGCGTGATCTGCTGCACCACCTCGATGTCGAGATCGAAGTTGAACTCGTGCCCCTCCGCCAGCAGCGAATCCAGGTCCTGCCTGGGCGTGCAGCGGTAGATGGCCGGGCCGAAGCACGGGCGCAGGAACTTGTAGTTGAGCTGCTTGCAGACGACCGTCCAGTCGCCCCCGCAGCGGCCGTAGATGTACATGCCGCCGGCGATCTCGCTATTGGCGAGCAAAGACGCGCCGGCCATCGCGTTGTACCAGTTGCGGTTGAAGCGCCGGAAGGGCAGCACCGCCGCGAAGGACTTGCCGTCCTCCAGCCGCTTGATCTTGATCCCGCTCTTGAAGGCGTACGGGAGCCAGATGAGCGACGACACCCGGTGCCAGAACGTGCTCCGGCTCGACAGCCGCGAAATGAACGACTCGAGATGGTCGTACAGCCGGCGCTTGCGGCGCGGCGGGGCCCCGCGCGGGGGCGCGGGCGTGGGCGGAACGTCCGCCGAGGGCAGGGCTGGGGTGGGTGCTTGTGTCACTCGTGATCAGGATAGGTCGGCGGGCACGAGGTCAAACCAGCCCTTGTTATTCGGGCGTGCGGTGAAGGCCGGGTGGCCCGGCTCGTGGTCCAGGACCAGCACCCAGCCGCGCTCCGCGGCCTCGCGGAGCAGCCATCGCCGGGTGACCATGCTGGTGTAGGGCTCCACGTCGTAAGCCAGCGAGTACGCCTGCCCCAGGTGCGCCAGCGTGGGCAGCACGTCGGGCACGAACACGATGCTCCGCCCACGCGCGTCCACGAAGCGCGTGGCCTGCTGACCCCAGGTGTGCCCGGGCGTGAGGAAGACGAACACGCCGGGGAAGACCTCGGTCTCGCGGACCTCCTGCGGCAGCGCGGGGTCCGCGTCGCGGTCGGGGATCACCCCGATCGGGAAGGGCTTGGGCGAGTTGACCAGCTTCACCTGAGCGCGGATGGGCTCAAGATGATCCGCGAAGTAGGTCCGCGTCATCACCGAGCGGTTCTTGAGCGCGTCGTCCCACTCCCGCTCCTGCGTGATCACCTTCGCGCCGGGGAAGGTCCGCACCACGCCGTGCGTCCCCCGCGAGCCGGAGAACGCCGACGCGGGGCCCATCCACTCGGGCGTCTCGCCCGCGCGGGGCAGGCGCGTGAGCCCCCCGGCGTGGTCAAAGTGCAGGTGCGAAACGATCACGCCGCCCACGTCGGCGGCGCTGACCCCCGCTTCAGTCAGGGCGTCGGTGATCGACCGCTTGTCCATCGCGAACAGGTCGCGCGAGGCGTCGTCGAGCTTGTCGCCGGTGCCGACCTCCAGCACGATGAGGCGAGGGCCGGTGGTGACCGCGCCGGGCTCATCGATCCGCCGCAGCAGCAGGGCGTTGTGCGAAACGGTGATCCGTCCCTTATCGTCGGTCTGCACCTGGCGCGACCACACCGAGCGCGGGATGAGCCCGAACATCGAGCCCCCGTCAAGGCGGAACTCACCGGCGCGGAGCAAAACGGGCTGATAGCGGGTCATGGCGGAGGGTACGACGGTGGTCACGCGACGGCGGCGCGGACCAGTTCCGCCAGGTGCTCGGGGCGCGATGTGCCCACCACCGCCGCGTGAACGCCGGGCGTCGACAGCACGCCCGCGAGGGTGCCCGCCCCGGCATGCCCGGAGGCCAGCGGCTTTTTGATCAGCACGCTCAGGCCCCGGGCGCGGGCCACGGCGATCGCCGGCTCGCCCGACCGGTCGGTGGCGTTCAGCGTCACCATGACCACGTCCAGCCCATCCAGCAGCGCGGGGTCGAGGGGGGTGTTCAGGGACAGCGACGCGCCGATGGCCTTGACGAGCCCGCGGCGCTTGAGGGAGCCAAGCGCGTCCGCGGTCGCCGGCGCCAGCATCTCCGCGTCGCTCACCCGCCCCGACCCGTGCAGCAGCAGGATGTCCGCTTGGTCGATCCGCAGTCGCGAAAGGCTGCGGAGCAGGCTGGCCTCGATCGCGCCGGGCGAGAAGTCGTAGTGCGATCGTTCGCCGTCAAAGGTCTCGCCCGCCTTAGTGCAGATCACCCATCGCGAGCGCGGGGCGACTCGGGGCAGCAGTTCGCCCAGGCGCTCCTCCGCCGAGCCATACGCTGGCGCGGTGTCGATGAGATTCACACCCAGGTCGCGCGCGGCGCACAGGAGCGCGAGGGCCTCGTCGTCGGTGGGCAGCGACGCGGGCATCTGCCCCGCCGGGTACTTCAGGCCCGCGGTGCGCCCCAGTTTGACCGTGCCCAGCCCGACGGGCGCGACCGCCAGCCCGGTGTGTCCAAGCGTGCGGGGAGTCATGTCGTGCTCCATCTCGCCGCGGGCTCTTGCCAGGGCCGCGTCGCGACCGGCGCGTGTTCAAGCGGAACCTCCGGCGCACGCCCCGATGGGCTGACGCCCACGGCCGCGAGGTGCTCCAGCACCTGATCCGCCAGCAGCGGCGCCAGCGCCAGCTTGCTGGGCCAGCCCACGCTCACGCGCTCGCCCCCGTGGAAGACCGGCAGTTCGGGACGCGTTCCGGCGGGCGTGAGCCCCTCGGCCCGCTCCCAGCGCACCGTCGCGAAGCGCAGCGGCGCGGGGTCGATCCAGGGCAGGCAGGCGCGCAGTTCATCCCGCGCCGCGGCGATCTGC
>JALHNL010000081.1 GCA_022843545.1 Phycisphaerales bacterium
CGACCGCGCCCGTGCCGCGCTGGATCGCCTCGCCGACCGACCGCAGCGCCGCGCCGTCGCGCTCATGACGCTCGCCGAGGTTGAGCTGGCCCAGAACGACCCCAAGGCGGCCTCCGCCAGCCTTGATCTCGCGCAAGCCGCCCTGCAGGAAGACCCGGTCGCGCCCGTCCGCGTGCGCCTCCTGCACCTGCGCGCCCGCGCGGACATCGCACGCGGGCGCATCGACTCCGCCCGCCGCGCGCTCTCCGACGCCGCCGATGCGGCCGAGAGTTTTCGCGGGACCATCCGCGGCGAGCACGCCCGCACGGCGTTCTTCGAGACCGCGCAGAGCCTCTACCACGATCTGGTGCGCGCCACCTTCGAGTCTTCAGGCCGCGATGACGCCGCAGCGGCGCTCTTCGACGCCGCCGAGCGGCTCATGGGCCGCTCCGTGCGCGAGGCCCTGGGCGCGGGCAGCCCCGCGGTGCAGGGCGCGGGCCCAAGCCCTCACGAACTGACGGCCGAGTACGCCGCGATCGGCCCATCGCCGGGCGTCCAGGGCGGGGGCGACCGCCTGCACCGCCTGCGCGAGCTCGAGGAGGCCCGTGAACACGCGCAGATCAGGGCCGAGGCGCGCGGACGCCGCCCGGCCGACATCGCCCCGATCAATCTCGACACGCTCAAGGCGTCCCTCGCGCCCGGACACGCCTTCGCGGTGGTCTTGAATGACGGGCCGGCGGTCTCCGCGCTCATGGTCACGGCGTCGGGCGCCACTATCCGTCGTAAGCTCATTACCCGCGCCGATCTGGCGATCCTGACACGACGGTTTGAGTTCGCCCTCGCCGAGTCCATCACCGCCGCCGGTGCCCAGGCGGAAGACCGCCTGCGCCATGCCCTGGCCCAACTGGGCCACGCCGTCCTTGACCCCGTGATCGCGATGGCCCCCGATGCCTCCAGTCTCACTTGGGCCCTGAGCGCCGAGTTGCAGCGCCTCCCCTTGCTGGCGGCGATGGTGGTTCACCGCCGCCCCGGGCCGGTCACCTCCCTCGCGCCGTCGGCCACGGTGGCCCATGCCCTCCGCACGCTCCACGCGCAGCCCGAAGGCGGACCGCGGCGCCTCATCGTGGGTGTGGGGGACCGCGCTGCACCCCGCGCGGAGGATGAAGCACGCCAGGTCGCCGGGGTTTACCCCGGAGCCACCTGCCTGTCCGGGGCGAGCGCCCGCGCCGCGGATGTGCTCGAGGCCGCCCGCGACTCCACGCTCATCCACATCGCCTGCCACGCGGTCTTCGACTCCGAGTTCCCCATGTCCTCCCGGCTCCTCGCCGCTGATCGGTGGATCACCGCCCGAGAACTCCTCGGGGCCGTGCGCCCCGGAGCCATCGTCGTGCTCGCCGGTTGCGGCACCGCCCGCGCCGGCGGGCACGCCCCGGAGAGCGAGAACCCCCGCGGTCTGGTGCAGGCGTTGCTTGCATCCGGCGCAGGCGCGGTGGTGGCCTCGCTCTGGCCACTGCAAGACGAGGGTGCGTGCCCGCTCATGCACCGTCTGCACTCCGATCTTTCCCAGTTTGAACACCCGCGGGCCGGCCAAGTCGCCGCGGCCCTTGCCCGGACCATGATCACAATGCACGATGACGGGTATCCAGCCCACCTCTGGGGGGCTCTGAGTGTGACTGGAGCGCTGTAATGCCAAACCGGTTCCGCCCGCTCAAACTGATGCTCCTGGCGATGGCCGCGCAGCCCGCCATCGCCCTCGCCGACGAACCGCCGTTCGTTCGGCATCAGGCCCTCGTGCGCCTGAGCCCATCCACGTCCCCCGAGCAGTTCGCCGGCAGCCTGAACGCGGTCATCGCCGACAGCATCCCGGCCCGGGATGTCTATCTCCTGCAGTTGAACAACCAGGTTGACGAGATCGCGCTGGTCGCGGGCCTGGCTTCGGACCCGCGGGTCGTCTGGTCTGATCTCAACTTCATCGCCGACGACGACGTGCCGGGCGGTTCGACCCAGAGCTTCTTCCTGGCTTCCATCCGCTCCGTCTACGACGCCAGCCCGGTGCCCGACGCCATCGACCTCGCCCCAGCCCACCTCGTGTCCACCGGAACAGGCATCGTCGTGGCCGTGCTCGACTCGGGCGTCGATGCCGCGCACCCATTGCTCGCCCAGCGGATCATCGGGCCCGCCTTGCACCTCGTTCCCGGCCCCGGCGGCGTGGCCGACGTGGGCGACGGGCTCGACAATGACAACGACGGCTTCATCGACGAAGCCGTCGGGCACGGCACCTTCGTGGCCGGGCTCATCGCCCGCGCCGCGCCCGCCGCGCAGATCCTCCCGATCCGCGTTCTGGACAGCGACGGCAACTCCACCTCCTTCCGGCTCGCCCAGGGGCTCTACCTCGCGATGGATCACGGCGCGCTCGTCGTGAACCTCAGCCTCGGCACCACCGCCGATCCCGTCGTGCTGCGCGACGCGCTCCTGGAGGCCCGCGCCCGGAACGTCACCGTCGTCGCCTCGGCGGGCAACACCGACTCGCAGACTCCGCTCAACCCCGCCAACCTCGCCGCCCTGGGCGTGATCGGGGTCCCGGCGGTCGATCAGTTCGGCGTCAAGGCCGCCTTCAGCAACTTCGGCCCCGGGCTCGCGGTCTCCGCCCCGGGGGTGCAGATCGCCTCGCTGATCCCCGGGGGCGGCTTCGGCACCGCCGACGGATCCTCCTTCGCCGCGCCCTGGGTCGCCGGCGCGGCCGCGCTTCTTCGCGCCCGATGCCCGGCGCTCACCCCCGACGAGATTCGGGAGCGGCTGATGGCCGAGTCCACCCCCATCAACGCGCTGAACCCCAACCACGTCGCGCAGCTCGGCGCGGGCATGCTCAACGCCCTCCGCCCGCTGCAGGGCCCGTGCATCATCGCCCCCCCCGCGTGCAGCCTCGCCGACATCACCCACATCGGCGGCAGCGCGGACGACCCCGGCGCGCCCGACGGGCAACTCACCGTCGACGACCTCATCGTCTTCGTCAACGCCTTCGGCTGGGGCCAAGGCTGCCCCGCCGCCCCCGGCGCCGCGTGCAACGTGGCCGATGTCACCGACATCGCCAATAGCGGAGCCGGCCCCGACGGGCAACTCACCGTCGACGACATCATCGCCTTCGTCAACGCCTACGGCGACGGGTGCTGACCAGGCCGCCGGCCAAGTCTGCCGCGACGCGGCACGCCGCATGGTGTGCTTGCTTCGTTCCGGGTGACGGAGCTCATGGCTGAGATGCAGGCGGCATCACTCCCCACCGTGCGACCGGCCGACCTCCACTCGCTCAAACACATCAACGATTACTCCGTGCGCCAACTCCGCACCCTGTCCGTGCTCTCGCACGCGACACCTCCGGGGTTACACTCGCCCATGCTCCCCCCACTCCTTGCGCCCTGCCTCGCGGTCTTCGTGCTTCTCCATCCTGCCCAGCCGCCGGCGGAGGCGCCCGCTGAGCCAGCCGCGCCCGCGACGCCCACCACCACCACTCCTCCCACTTCCACCCCAACCCCCGCCCCCGCCTCTCCCGTTCCCACCGACGAAGACCACGCAGAGGTCCCGCCGCGGACCGACGCGGCCACGGGGCGCGACCTTTCCAACTTCCCGCCCAGCCCGGGCTTTGATTTCCTGCACCTGCGGCTGGACATGACCATCGCCGATCCGAGCGTCACCACCTTCGAGGGCGAGGTGGCGATCAGCGCCCGCGCGCTGGGGCAGGCTCGGGGCACCATGCGGCTGGACGCCGGACCGGGGCTCACGATCCACTCGGTCGTGGTTGACGGCCTGCCCGCGAAGTTCGAGCGTGCCGAGCGTGCGATCGAGATCGTTCTGCCCGAGCCGGCGAAGCCCGACGGCGCGGCGCCGATCACCGTCGTGATCACGTACACGGCCAAAGACACCGAGCAGGACGGCGCGGGCCTGGTCTTCCGCAAGCCCACCGCCGACGGCAAGCCCGCGCAGATCTTCTCGCAGGGCCAGCCCGACATGAACCGGCTCTGGATCCCCTGCTTCGATTTCCCCAGCGACCGCCTGAGCAGCGAGCTCATCGTCCGCGTGCCCGAGGGCTTCACGGTGGTGAGCAACGGCCGGCTGGCGGAGACCCGCACCCAGGCGGGCGTCTCCACCTGGCACTGGGTGCAGTCGCAGCCTCATCCGGCGTACCTCATCATGGTCGCGGTCAGCACGTTTGACCGCATCGACCTCAACCCCGACGACGGCTCGCCCGACGGCCCGCCCAGCAACCCGCGACTGCCCATGGCCGTTTACGGCCCGCCCGGCACCGCCGAGACGATGAAGCGGGTGTACGCGGCGACGCCCGCGATGATGAAGTTCTTTGAGCGCGTCTTTGACGAGCCGTACCCGTGGGACAAGTACGACCAGGTGGTCGTGCGGTCGTTCAACTGGGGCGGGATGGAGAACACCAGCGCGTCAATCATGAGCGACATCACCGTCCGCCTGCCCCTTGATCAGAACGACCTCATCGCGCACGAACTGGCCCACCAGTGGCTGGGCAACCTGCTCACCTGCCGCACGTGGGCTCACCTCTGGCTCAACGAGGGCTGGGCGACGTTCGCCGAGGCCCTGTGGGCCGAGCACGACAAGGGTGAGGCGGGCTACCGGGCCACGCTGGTGTCTTCGGTGCGTTCGATGCGCCGGGCCTATGCCCGCCGGCCCGCGGAGATGCCCGGCTCGGTCGCGATGGCATCCAACCGCTACCGCGTGCCCGACGACACGTTTACCAAGACCGATGACCCCTACGCCAAGGGCGGGTTCGTGCTGCACATGCTGCGCAAGCGGCTGGGCGACGACGCGTTCTTCAGGGGTCTGCGGCTGTACATCGACCGCTTCAAGTTCGCGCAGGTGGAGACCGACGACTTCCGGCGCGTCATGGAGGAGGTCAGCGGGGAGAGCCTTGAGCGGTTCTTCGCCCAGTGGGTCCACCGCGCGGGCGTGCCCAACCTGAAAGTCACCAGCGAGTGGATCGACGCCGACAAGACGCTGCAGATCACGATCGAGCAGACCCAGCCCGTCAACGACGACAACCCGGCATACGACCTGGCCGTGCCGATCCGCGTGATCCGCGAGGGCGGCGAGCCGATGCTGATCAGTGTGCAGACGCAGGAACGAACGGTGACCGCCCGCTACCCGCTGGCGACCGCGCCCGCCGAGCTGCGCGTGGACCCGGACATGACCATCCTGGCCAACTTCAAGTTCGAAGGGCTCAAAGCCCGGGCGTGGTGAACGCGGGGTTACCGCGCCGCCGGCAGAGCCGCGCTGGCGCTGAGCGCACGCCGCGTGCCGTCCAGCCGCAGCACGCTCATGGTCGCGCGGACTTCCAGTTCGCCCCGCGCCGCCGCTTCGCGCAGTTCGGGCGAAAGGTCGCCGCACGGCACCACGTAGCACCGCGTGACCCAGTCAAAGGCGTCGGCGTTGGGCTTGGGCTCCGACAAGTCGCGCACGTAACGCTGCACCGCCCCGGCCCGCGCGGGCTGCTCTTCCGGCGGCGTGTCGGTGGTCGGTGGCGCTTCGGTCCCCGACCCCACCAGCCCGCGCACGCGCAGTTCGATCACCACCCGCCCCAGACCCTTCACACCCTGGCCGAACTGATCGAGCAATTCAAGGTGCACCAGCACGCGGGCGCCCGCCGCGCTGGCGCCGGCCATGCCCCCGCCGCCCCGCTCAACCCGTGTGAGGGCGTGGACGCGCATCTCCACCGGCTCCAGTTCAGCCAGCCGCAGCGTCGCGTCGTCCGCCGTCAGCGGGGCCTCGCCCTCGTCCACGGGCGCCGGCGCAGACCCCGAGCACCCGCCCAGAATCCCGGCGAGCCCAGCCCAGCCCATCACCATCAAGCCCGTCCTCATGCGCCCGAGTGTACCGACCGCGCCCGCCGCCCGCCGCCCCGGACGCGCCCGGCCCCACTACCATCCGCCCATGTCGCACACCCACGACCCCCTGAGCGATTCCCTGATCGACCTGCTCCGCGCCGCCGACCCCCGCGTCGCCGAACTCATGGACCGCGAGCGCACCCGCCAGGAATCCACCATCGAGCTCATCGCCAGCGAGAACCACGTCTCGCCCGCCGTCATGCACACCATGGGCTCCTGGCTCACCAACAAGTACGCCGAGGGCTACCCCGGCGCGCGCTATTACGGCGGCTGCGAATTCCACGACCAGATCGAAGACCTCGCCCGCGACCGCGCCAAGCAGCTCTTCGGCTGCCGCTTCGCCAACGTCCAGCCCCACTCGGGCGCCCAGGCCAACACCGCCGTCTTCATGGCCCTGATGCAGCCGGGGGACACGTTCGCGTCGCTGGTGCTGAAGGACGGCGGGCACCTCTCGCACGGGATGTCGCTGAACTTCAGCGGGCGCTATCACAAGCCCGTCCACTACCCGCTGCACTACGAGCCGACCCACCCCGAGTTCGAGCGCATCGACTACGACGCCGTCCGCCGCGTGTGCCTCGAGCACAAGCCCAAGGTGCTCATGTGCGGGTACTCCGCCTACCCCCGCGTCATCGACTTCGCCCGCTTCCGCGCCGTCGCCGATGAGGTCGGCGCGATCCTCGTCGCCGACATCGCCCACATCGCCGGGCTCTGCACGCACAACGGCTGCGCCCACCCCTCGCCCTTCCCCCACGCCCACGTCGTCACGACCACCACGCACAAGACCCTCCGCGGTCCGCGCGGCGGGCTCATCATGACCAACGACGAGGAACTCGCCAAGAAGATCGACAAGAGCGTCTTCCCCGGCGTGCAGGGCGGGCCGCTCATGCACGTCATCGCCAGCAAGGCCGTGGCCTTCGGCGAGGCCCTCAAGCCCGAGTTCGTCACCTACCAGAAGAAGATCGTCCAGAACGCCAAGGCTCTTGCCGCCGCGCTCATCAAGCGCGGCTACCGCATCACCACCGGCGGCACCGACAACCACCTCATGCTGGTGGATCTGCGCCCCAAGAACGCCGACCTCACCGGCGCCGACGCCGAGAAGTGGCTGGAGCGCGCCGGCATCATCACCAACAAGAACGGCATCCCCAGCGACCCGCGCCCGCCCAAGTTCACCAGCGGCATCCGCCTGGGCACGCCCGCCACCACCACCCGCGGCTTCGGCCTCCCCGAGATGGACGCCGTCGCCGACCTCTTCGACCGCGTCCTGAGCGCCAAGGGCGACGAAGCCCAGACCGTCGTCGTCCGCGCCGAGGTCGCCCGCCTCTGCTCGCGATTCCCGCTCCTGGGCTCCTCCCCCGCCAGCAACGGCGTGGCGACGGCCGACGCCTGGCGGTGATCCGGGGTCCCGGGTCTCCCGTCAGGCTCTGCTCGGCTTCTTCCAATCCCAGCGATCTCAAAAACAAGAAAGGGGCCCGGCGCCAAGCCGGGCCCCTTGTTCATGTCAACTCACTCGCCTCTTACTTGCCCATCTCGACCAGGATCGCCGCCTGCGCCGCAGCCAGCCGGGCGATCGGCACGCGGAACGGAGAGCACGAGACGTAGTCGAGCCCGGCCTTGTGGAAGAAGTGGACGGACTTGGGGTCGCCGCCGTGCTCGCCGCAGATGCCGACCTTGAGCTTGGGGTTGGTCTGCCGCCCGCGCTCGGCGCCCATCTTGACGAGCTGGCCCACGCCCGTCTGATCCAGCGAGACGAACGGGTCGATCTCGAGGATCTCCTGCTCCAGGTAGGCGGGCAGGAAGTTGTTGATGTCGTCGCGCGAGTAGCCGAACGTCATCTGCGTCAGGTCGTTGGTGCCGAACGAGAAGAAGTCCGCGTCCTGCGCCACCGTGTCGGCGATGAGCGCGGCGCGGGGCACCTCGATCATCGTGCCGATCGGGATCTCGATCCGCTTCGTCCAGCCCTTCTCGGTCTTCACCTTGTTGATGGTGTCGATCGTCATCTGGCGGAGCTTCTCGATCTCCTTCTTGGTGCCCACCAGCGGGTGCATGATCTCGGGCATCGCCTTGATGCCGTTGGCCTGGCAGTCCAGCATCGCCTCCACGATCGCCCGCACCTGCATCTCCAGGATCTCGGGGTACGTCAGGCACAGCCGGCACCCGCGGTGACCCAGCATGGGGTTCGCCTCGTGCAGTTCGCTCACGCGACGGCGGACCTTCTCGGCGCTCACGCCCAGGCTCTTGGCCACCGCCGACTGACCCGCGTCGTCGTGCGGGAGGAACTCGTGCAGCGGCGGGTCGATCAGGCGGATGGTGACGGGCAGGCCCTTCATCGCGGTGAAGATGCCCACGAAGTCGTCGCGCTGGTGCGGGAGCAGCTTGTCCAGCGCCTTGCGACGGTCCGCCTCGTTGTCGGCCAGGATCATCTCGCGCATCGAGGTGATCCGCTCAGGGTCGAAGAACATGTGCTCGGTGCGGCACAGGCCGATGCCCGACGCACCGAACTCGCGGGCACGCCGCGCGTCGGCCGGGGTGTCCGCGTTGGTGCGGATGCCCAGCGTGCGGTACTTGTCGCTCCAGCGCATGATCGTGCCGAAGTCGCCCGAGAGCTTGTCGGGGATGACCGTGGGGATGGCGCCGGCGAAGACCTCGCCCGTGGTCCCGTCGATCGAGATCACGTCATCGGGGCCCAGCACCTCGCCCTTCACGTGCACCTTCTTGGCCTTGGCGTCGATGTGCAGGTCGCCCGCGCCCACCACGCAGCACTTGCCCCAGCCCACCGCCACCACCGCCGCGTGGCTGCTCCGCCCGCCGGTGCTGGTCAGGATGCCCTCGGCCTTGTGCATGCCCTCGACGTCCTCGGGGCTGGTTTCGTCGCGGACCAGGATCACCTTCTCGCCGTTGAGCTTCCGCATCACGGCCTCGCCCGCGGTGAAGGCGATCTTGCCCACCGCGGCGCCGGGGGAAGCGGCGATGCCGCGCGTCAGCAGCTTGCCGATCTTCTTCTTCGACGCGTCAAAGCCCGGGAACAGCAGCTGCGACAGGTCACCCGCGGGGATGCGCACCAGCGCTTCCTTCTCGGTGATCAGCCGCTCCTTCACCATGTCGCACGCGATCTTCACCGCGGCTTGGCCCGTCCGCTTGCCGGTGCGGGTCTGCAGCATGTACAGCACGCCGCGCTCGATGGTGAACTCGATGTCCTGCATGTCCTTGTAGTGCTTCTCGAGCTTCTGCTTGATCTTGAGCAGCTGCTCGTAGCACTTCTTCTGCCACTTGGGCATCTCGTCGATGAGCTTGGGGGTGCGGATGCCCGCCACCACGTCCTCGCCCTGCGCGTTGATCAGGAAGTCGCCGTAGAACTTGTTGTCCCCGGTCGTCGGGTTGCGGGTGAAGCCCACGCCCGTGCCCGAGTCCTCGCCCATGTTCCCGAAGACCATGGTCTGGATGTTGACCGCGGTGCCCTTCAGGCCCTGGATGCCCTGGATCCGCCGGTACGACACCGCGCGGTCGCCGTTCCAGCTCTTGAACACCGCCTCGATCGCCAGTTCAAGCTGCTTGAACGGGTTCTGCGGGAAGATCTCGCCCACCCGCTTGCGGAACACTTCCTTGTACGCCTCGCACAGATCCACGATGCCCTGCTCGGGAACGTCGTTGTCCGTCTCGGCCTTGTACTTCTGCTTCACCACCTTGAAGGCGTGCTCGAACAGCTCGTGCGGGATGCCCATCACCACGTCGCCGAACATGTTGATCAGCCGGCGGTACGAGTCGTACGCGAAGCGCCGGTTGCCCGTCAGCTTCGCCAGGCCCTCGACGGCCGCGTCGGTGAGGCCCAGGTTGAGGACGGTGTCCATCATGCCCGGCATCGACACCGCCGCGCCCGAACGCACCGAGACCAGCAGCGGATTCTCCGCGGAGCCGAACTTCTTGTCCGTCTCCTTCTCCAGCATGTTGATGTACTTGTGGACCTCGTTCATCAGCCCCACCGGCAGCCGCTGGCCCGCCTGGTAGTACGCGGCGCACGTGTCCGTCGTGATCGTGAACCCCGGGGGCACCGGCAGCCCGATCGAGCACATGTCGGCCAGGTTGGCCCCCTTGCCGCCCAGGAGAGCCTTCATCGAAGCCTCACCGTCGACACGGGTCTTCCCGAAGAAGTACACCATCTTGTTGGCCTGCAGCTTCGACGGGGTCGCCTTCCCGGTGATCCGGGGGGCGCCGTTGGACGAGCCATTCAGACCGGCGTGCTTGGCGGTAACGCTGGGCATGATCAAAGCCTCGCTTTCACAAGGGAAATGGGACCGCGATGGGGTGTTCTCTGCAACGCGCCGTCGGCTTTCCCGGCTCCACTTGGCCCGGACACCGACGGCGCGGCGGTCAGGACGAGATTCTAGGTCTGGCCGGGTGTGTTTTCGAGTCGCCGCTACCATCCGCCCGTGCCAGACCCGTCCGCCGAACACCAGAGTTCCTTCGCCCTGGCCCTCTGGTCCGCCGCCCCGGGCGAGGCCCTCGGCTGGGCCGGAGCGTGCGTGGCCTCCCCGCCCGGGCAAACCGTGGTCGGCAGCCTCCCCCCACCCCCGCCGCCCGGCACACCCCCCTCCCGCGACCTCTTCCCCGGCTGGATGGGTTTTGTCAGCTACGACCTCGGCCGCGAACTGGAGCCCAAGGCCGGGTCAGGACAGGCCCAGGCTGACCGCGCCTGGCCCACAATGATGTGGCTCAGGGTTGAGCACGCTCCGCCGTTCGACCTTCGCCTCTGGTCGGGCGACTCCTTCGAGCTCGGCGCCCTGCACGGCCGCACCGGGCAGCACGCCTTCCAGCACGCGGTCGAGCGCGCCATCGAGTACATCCGCGCCGGCGACATCTACCAGGCCAACCTCGCCCACCGGCTCTCCGCGCCCTTTCGGGGTTCTGCCCGGGCCTTCGCCGCCCGCTGGCTCACCCGCGCCAGCCCGTGGTACGGCGCGTACTTGGAACTGCCCGACCACCCCGAGCACGGCCGCCGGGTGATCGTCTCCGCCAGCCCCGAACTCTTCCTGCACGTTGACCCGCTGACCCGCGCGATCACCACGCGCCCCATGAAGGGCACCCGCCGGGCCGAGGCGTCGCCCGACGACCTGGAATCCAGCATCAAGGACCAGGCCGAACTCAACATGATCGTCGACCTGATGCGCAACGACCTGTCGCGCGTGTGCGAGATTCCCTCAGTCAGCGTGCCCAGCGACCGCCGCCTGGAGATGCACGGCGCGCCCGGCTCCGGCGGCGTCTGGCAGGCCACCGCCACCGTCCGGGGCACGCTCCGAAAGGGCGTGGGCACGCGCGAGATTCTGCAGGCCGCGTTCCCCGGCGGCTCCGTCACCGGCGCGCCCAAGATCAGGGCTATGCAGATCATCGATGAACTCGAGCCCGTCCGCCGAGGGCCCTACTGCGGGTGCATCGGCGTCATCGGCGACGGCGGCGCGCTCGCCCTCAGCATCGCCATCCGCACCGCGCTCATCACCGGGCGGCCCGGGCCCCGCCCCGGCGAGATCGAGTCGGGTACGCTCGACTACAGCGTCGGCGCGGGCATCGTGGCCGACAGCCGACCGGAGGCGGAATGGCGCGAAACCCTCGACAAGGCGGCGACGATCACGAGCCTGTAAACCAAGGCCCGCGCGACGAGCGCGGCTATCGCCCGCCCCCCGAGCCCGGCCGCGGCCCGCGCGTCCGCACCGACGTCATCGACGTGTACATCGTGCGCCGCAACGCGGCCGACCTTGAACTGCTCCAGATCAAGCGCGCCCGCGACCCGCTCAAGGACACCTGGCAGCCGGTGATGGGGCACATCGAACCCGGCGAATCCGCCCCCCGCGCCGCTTTGCGCGAGGCTTCCGAAGAGGTCGGGCTGACCACCACCGACCCGCGCGTGCTGGGCTTCTACGCCCTCGAACAGGTCCATCCGTTCTACATCGCCGCCATCGACAGCGTGGTGATGAGCCCTCGCTTCGTAGTGGAGGTGGCCCCCGGCTGGGAGCCCACGCTCAACGCCGAGCACACCGCCGCACGCTGGGTGCCGGCCGCCCGCGCCGATCGCGCGTTCATGTGGCCCGGGCAACTCGCCGCCATCCGTGAGATCGCCGCGCTGCTCGCCCCCGGGTCAGTTTCGCGGGAGGCGCTGCGCATCCGCGTGTAGCACCGGCCCCGTCTGGTCGCGTCGTCGCTACCGAGGAGGAAACAGCGGCGTGCCGCCGGTCGGCGCGGTCCCGGTCGCGGCGGTGCCCATCGGCTCCCACACGCTCAGGCCGCTGGCGGTGCGTCCGTGCTCCTTGGCCAGTTCCGCGATGTACCGCTCGAGATTCATGTTCGCCTGAGCCAGCGCGTTCAGATCGCGGGTCTCGCCGCGCCGGTCCCATCGGATCATGTCGATGTACCACTTCTCGCCGAACTTGGTGAGCATCGCCCGGTCGTCGGTGACCACCTCGTTGTCGAAGGTGTACTCGAGTTCCGCCGAGGTGCCGGCGAGCTTGATCACGCGCCTCGCAGCGTGCAGCGACCAGTACTCGGACGGGAACCAGCCCTTGTTCGTGGCCAGGATGTAGAACGCGCGCCCGTCCAGGCCCGCCAGTTCCTCGGGCTTGGCGTTCAGCCTGATGTTCACGACCTCGAGCGCGGTGCTGAGAGGCAGCTTGAGAAGAGCCTCACGGGGTGTTCGCTGCGCGTGCGCCAGAATCTTGTCATAAGTCTTCAGCGAGTCTTCGGTCAGCATCGACGCCGCCGTCTGGCCGTCGCGCCGCCCCAGCGCCGCCACGTACGTGTCGAACGCGTCCATGACCGCCTTCTTCTCCTTGCCGTCCCCGCACCCCGCCATCAGCATCGACGCCAGAAGAACACAAACAACCGCGACTCGTGACAGAATCACCGTGGCCATGACGTGCGCTCGCTTTCTGCCCGGACATGGATGTCGCCGGAGCGGCGCGAGTCTACCCAAAAATGACCGACCCCGCCAGAAGCGGGGTCGGTCTCGAACGTCAGAATGGCCAAGAACGGCTCAGTTCTTGGAGCCGCAGGAAGCGGCCTTGTCGGCGCAGCTGGACTCGCTGCAGCTGGACTTGCAGTCGGCCTTGTTGCCGGTGACCTTGCAGCAGGCGCTGCCCTTCTCGCAGGCCTTCATCTCGGTGGCGGTGGTGCTCTCGACGCGGCCGGTGTTGTTGCAGCCCGCGACAACGCCCAGACCCGCCACAGCCAGAACAGCGATCAACTTCTTCATGGGATTCCTTTCGAGGTGTTGAACGTGAATTCCGATCCGTATTCGCCGGGACGGGCCCGGTGGTTGCCCAAACTTTATACCCGATCGGGGGAGATGGCCACCCGGCTCAGTTGCCCGAGCCCTTTTCCTTCCGCAGCTTGGCGGCAAAGGCCGTCCGACGGTCCGCGATCCTGCGGCGCATCGAGGGCTGCCCGCCGATTTCCGGACCTTCCTCGGCCCCCACGAACTGGATCACGCACAACTCGCCGCCGTCACCGATGCGGTGGCGGCCCAGCTTGATGATGCGGGTGTACCCGCCGGCCCGCTCGCGGAACCGCGGGGCGATGTTGTCGAAGATGTGCTTGACGATCTTGGGGGCCTTGCGGAGCTCGCCGTAGCGATTGCGCTCAACCTCGCTGCCCTTGGGGATGTCGAAGAACTTGTTCGCCCGGTCGGCCAGGTTCTGGATGGCCGCCTTCTCGTCCTCGGTGGCCTGACGCGGCACGTACAGCCACTCAAAGCCCGGGCGATCCCAGCCCAGCTTGGCCACGATCTGACGGCGGGCGTGCAGCCCGCCCTTCTTGGCGGTGGTGATGATCTTCTCGACCATCGGCTGCAGGGCCTTGGCCCGCGGGATGGTCGTGGTGATCTGCCCGTGCTCAAAGAGCGAGCAGGCGAGGTTGCGAAGGGTGGCGGTGCGATGGGCCGTCGTGCGGCCGAGCTTGTAGCCGGCTTTGCCGTGACGCATGTCTGATCTCCGATAAGGCTCGGGAAGCCAGGTGATGGGATGTACGAACCAGGGGGCAAGGATAGACCCCCGCGCCCGCCGGGTCTACACGATGCCCCGCCCCCAGCACCACGCACCACGCACCACGCACCACGCACCTATCAGAAGTCAAACACCGCCTCGAACACCCTCGGGATCAGCCCCTTCTCGCCGGCCTTCTTCACCTGGCCCTGGTGCTCAACCCGGATGACGAGATTGGCCATCTGGCCCGACTGCACCGTGCCCGAGGTGGTGATGTCCTTGGGGTCCACCACGCCCGAGAGCACCATCGTCGAGGTCTCTTCGTCTGACTGAACGACCTCCCGTGCCTCCACCACCAGCAGCCCGTTGGGCTTCACGTCCAGCACCAGGCCGCTGATGCGCGCGGTGAGTTTGTCCTTCCGCTCATACGCCCCGTCGCCCGTGAACTGCCGATCAGCGTTCAGCCCCACGCTGGGCTTGGTGCCCCCGATGCCGTTGCGCAGCGCCAGGTCCGCAAACAGCGCCTCCAGCGACGGGAACTGCGACAACTCGGCCTTCAGGTCGTACTGCTTCTGCGTGTCCAGCGACTGCTCAAACTTCGACACGCTCGTCTCGTTGATGATCACCTCCACCTTGTCGTGCTTCTGCCACGTCTTGGGCGTGGGCGGGATCACGAACATCAGGCTCACCTGCTGAAGCGCGGGCGCAGCGGCCGCGGGGATCGCCGGCGCGATCCTCGGCGTCAGCAGCAGCGCGGCGCGGGACAAGTTCAACAACGCCGGGCGCAGCCCCACGGGCGTCGTGACGGACCTGACGCGGGCCGACGCGCTGACGCTCAACGAGCACGCGAAGTCGACGGCGCTGGGCGCCAACGTCGCCTTCGGGGTGGCCGGGGCGCTCGCGCTCGGCGCCACGGCCGTGTTGATCGTCGATCTCGTGGCGGGCGCCGCGCCGGTCCCAGGCGGAGCCGTCGCGGTGGTGGCCGGCCGCGTCTAAGGGCGCAGCCGGTCGCCCGTTCGCCCTGCGCAGCGCCCTTCAGCGGGTTTGAGCGGGCGGCCGCCGCGCTCGGGCAGGGGCCGCGCGTCGCTTGGCGCCTGGTGCACCTCGGGCACGTCGTTTGACGAAGCTGCGGCTGAGGACGGCATCGCCGCGGCTGCGACGACTCGGAGCAGTCGAGCGTCGCCACCGCGTCGGGCAAGCGGTGTTGGACGCCGTTCTGAGCGAAAGGCGGTTGAGGGGTGCGACGCTCGAGGAGGCCTCGAGCACTCCGGGGCCGCGACGCGGCGGCCAGTCACTCCTCGACGCAGAGCAGGCGCAGCGCCGAATCACAGGGCTGAGGCTGCTCTTCCCAGTCGATCGCCGGTCCGTTGATGCTGCCGACCGCCCCGCGGCCGCCGTCGGTCGCCTGCTCCCAGCCGTTGCAGTGCAGAGGGCCGACGCCGCCGTAGTTGGTGGACCCGCTCCAGAAGAAGAACGTGCCCTGCGTGCCACCCTGCTCGTTGGTGATCTCCCCACCCGACGTCATGGCCAGGCGCAGCGCTTCGCGGTTGACGAACACCACCCCGCCGTCGAGCGTGGTGAAGGGACCGCCGGAGGTGGGCCGGTCCGCCGCGGGGCCACCGTCCGGCGAGGACAGCAGCGCGCGCCAGGTGCCGCCCAGCGAGCGGGCCACCGCGACCTGCGTGCACAGCCGATCGGCCTCACCCAGGCCCATGCCTCCGGCCGCGGGCAGCGCCAGCGACGTCACGAAGAGGCGCTTGGGGTCGGCGCCGCGCGGGCTGGGGACCACGCCGCCGTCCCGCAGGACGAACGGTTGCTCGACACAGAGCAGGCGATTGTTGGTGTCACAGCTGTCGACCTGCTGCGCCCACGAGTACGACGAGCCGCTGATGCTGCCGGCCTGGCCCTGCGCGACGCTGGTGCCGCTCGTCCAGTCCATGCAGCTGGGGGCCGACGCGCTGCCCGTGGCGCTGGTGCCGGTCCAGAAGCGCCCGCCGGCCGCGAGCCCGCGCTCGTTGGTCGTCTCCCGCCCCGCCGACAGGCCGAGCACCAACGCGGCGCGGTTGCCGAAGAGCGAGCCGCCGTCCAGCGACGTCCAGGGCCCGTCTCCCCAGATGCGATCGGCGGCGCGAGTGCCGGCCGTCGAGACGTAGGCGCGCCACACGCCGTCCAGCTGCCGCGCATCGGCCAGGTGCTGGCACAACCCGTCTGCGCCGACGACGCCGCTCGGTTGTCCAGGGAGCACCGCGCGCAGGTTGCCGGGGAAGCCCACGCTGGACAGGAAGAGGCGCAGGCCCATGCCGCCGTCGGCCAGCATCCACCCTCCGTCGCCGGGAAGAACCGACCCGCCGCCGGCACCGCCCGTACCGCCCACGCCACCC
>JALHNL010000082.1 GCA_022843545.1 Phycisphaerales bacterium
CGCGGTGGCGACAGCGCAAAAAGAAAGCCGCCCGGCGCGGGGGCCGGGCGGCTGGTGGGCTGAAGACGCAAGAGAGCGGGTCTGAGCGGTCGGGCTCAGCAGCCGTCGCCGTAGGCGTTGACGTAGGCGATGATGTCATCGACGGTGAGCTCACCGTCGGGCCCGGCGCCGGTGTTGCCGATGTCGGTGACGTCGGCGCGGTTGCAGGGGCCGACGCCCGGGCAGCCGGTGCCGTCGCCGAAGGTGTTCACGAAGGCGATGATGTCGTCGACGGTGAGCTGACCGTCGGCGCCCGCGCCGCTGTCGCCGATGTCGGTGATGTCGGCGAGGTTGCAGCCGGGGATGAAGATGCGGATCGTGCCCGAGCCGGTCTCGCCCGAGTAGCCTCCGAGGCGGATGCGGACGGAGTTGCCGGCGAGGATGGGGACCTGGACGCGCGAGCGACGGTTGGGCGGGTTGAAGTCGTCGTTGCAGGCGATCTGCGAAGCCTGCGGAGACGGGCAGATCAGGGAGCTGTAGACCGCGAGCACGGTATCGAAGTTGTTGTTGAGGGTTTCGATCACGTAGTTCGCGGACGAGGGCGCGGTGAACTGGTACCACACGTCGCGAGGCGCGCCGTTGAAGTTGCAGAGCGTGATGGCGGGCGACGCGCTGGGCGTGGCGCCGCAGGTGGCGAAGAGCGTGCTGCCCAGGCCCAGGGCGATGGAGGTGGAGCACTCGTCGTTGAGGGGCGCGCCGGAGCCAAAGGTGACCGAGAGCGAGTAGTCGCCCGCGCGGTTCTGGAACCCGCCCACGCGGACAAGGACTTCCTGGCCTGCGGCGAGGTTCAGGGTGACCTGCGACTGAAGGTCGGTTCCGAAGTCATCGTTGCAACCCAGCACCGTGCCGCCGCAGGAATCGAAGATGGCGAGGTTGGTGTCGTAGGCGGAGCCGGCGGTGGAGAAGACGTAGGAGCCTGCGCACGGGGCGGTGAAGCGTGCGTACGCGTCGGGGCTGAGGTTGGTGGTTCCGCAGAGCAACGCGGAGAGGCCCTCGGTGGGCAGGGCGCCGGCGGTGGAGCCCGCCAGCGGCACGCCCAGCGTGATCTCGGTGGCGTTGCCGCAGGTGTCGTTGACGGGGAAGGCCGGGCGGGAGTAGACGAACACGTCGCGGGCGGCGTTGCCGTCGATGATGCCGGAGACGAGGTTCACGGCGTCCGACTCGAAGGCGACGGTGAGCCCGTCAGCGGAGATGGAGGGGCGGAACGACGACGCGCTGCCCGATCCGACCGAGTTCTGGTTGAACGACACGAGGAAGACCGAGCCCGTGGGCACGTGGCAGAGATAGATGTGGCTGCGCCCGGCGGTCGTCGCCAGGTTGGCCGCGAGGTTGGTCGCGGTGCTCTCGAAGGCCACCCATGTGCCGTCGCTGCTGATCACCGGGTTATCGCTGGCCGCGTTGCCCTGCACGCTGCTGTTGTTCACCGACAGTCGGCGGGTGGTGTTGGTCTGCGTGTCACGGATGAAGACGTCGCGCACTCCGTTGGAGTCGCCCGTGACGAGGTTGGTGGCGTCGGAGGCGAAGACGACGAAGCGGCCGTCGGCGCTGATGTCGGGGTTGAACGACGCGCCGTTGGCCTGCACGCCGGCGGAGCTGACGCTGATGCGCGAGAGGCCGCCGAAGCCCAGGGCCGAGGGGTCAAAGCGCATGTAGATGTCGCTGACGCCGTTGGTGTCGGTTCCCCAGTTGGTGGAGAGCGACTCGAAGGCGACGTAGACGCCGTCGGAGGGGGTGGCGATGGCGGGGTTGCTGGAGTCGCCGTTGCCCGCGACCAGGCCGACCAGGGCGTTGCCCGACACGGACTTCTTGGAGAAGGACGCCGAGCCCGTGGTGGTGACGGTGTAGACGTCGCGGACGGCGGTGTCGCCGGGGCTGAAAACCGTGCCGAGGGTGTCGAAGGCGATCAGGGCGCCCTCGCGCGCGATGTCGGCGTTGTCGGAGTTGCCGTTGCTGGGCGTGCCGCAGGGGTTGGGAACGGGGAACACGGTGCGCACCGACACGCCCGAGTTGACGAAGATGTCGTTGAGGTTGTTGAGGTCGGGGCAGGGGTTAAACGGATCGACGGAGTTCGCGTCGTTGGTCCAGGCGATGGAGCCGCCGCGATAGGTGGGGCGGATGTTGATCCCCGGCATCGGGCGCTGGCCCGAGAGGGGCGGGCTGGCGGCCACGCCCGAATCGCTGACCATGAACACCGAGCCGGTGTTGCGGTTGCGCCGGATGATGCGGGTGCCCGCCTCGCCGCTGGAGCCGTCGGGCAGGTTGGTGGCGGTGGTGCGGAAGACGATCTGGGCGGCGTCGAGGCTGATCTTGCCGTAGCCGCTGGCGCCGGTGGCCTCGAGCGCGCCGGGGCCGGTGCCCGAGACGCTTTCGCGCGTGATGGTCTGGGCGGAGAGGCAGGCGGGCAGGCCCGCGCAAGCGACAACGAGCGCCAGGCGGCGCGACATCTGAGAAGTGTTCATAAGCAGGGGTCCCTTGTTCACAAGTATGGCGATAGTGGGCGGGCGGAATGTACCACGCCCGAGAAGTGCCCGCCACGGTCGGGTGTGACGCGGGGGTTGCGCGGGACGAAAATCCCGGGTTTCGGGCCCGGATTGGCGGGCCGGCGGATCGTTCAATTCGGGCGTGATTACCCGGATTCACGCCGTACGCGACTCTGCGGGCGCGGGGGCGGGGCCTTCGAGCGCGCTTACGGTGGGTCATGCCCGGGCTCATCATCGAGACCGATCGCGGGCTGTATTGCCCCGCCGGCGGGTTCCACATCGACCCGTGGCGACCCGACCCGTCGATGCGGGCGGTGATCACACACGGGCACAGCGACCACGCCCGCCCGGGGGCGGGGGAGTACGTGTGCGCGCGGACGTGCGTGCCGATCCTGAGGGCCCGGCTGGGCGCCGGAGCGGCGATGAGCGGCGTGGAGTGGGGCGCGGGCGGCGCAGTGCGCGTAGGGGACGTGCGGGTGTCGCTGCACCCCGCCGGGCACACGCTTGGCTCGGCGATGATCCGCGTTGAGCGCGTGGGCGGGCGGGCCGAGGGTGACGAAGGCGGCGTGTGGCTGGTGACGGGGGACTACAAGCTGGAAAGCGACGGCGTGTCGGAGCCCGCCGAGATCGTGCGGTGCGACACGCTCGTCACCGAGTCCACGTTCGGGCTGCCGATCTATCGCTGGCGGCCGCAGGCGACGGTGTTTGAAGACCTGAACGCCTGGTGGCGAGCGAATCAGGGCGAGGGGCGGACGACGGTGGTGTTCGCGTACGCGCTGGGCAAGGCGCAGCGGGTCTTGGCGAACCTGGACCTCTCCATCGGCCCGGTCTTCGCCCACGGCGCGATCAGACGGATGAACGAGGCCTACGCCGAGGCTGGGGCGAGGCTGCCGGATGCGCCGGCGGCGGACAAGGCGGGCGTGCGTGCGGCGGCGAAGGCGGGGCGCGCCGGGCTGGTCCTGGCGACGGGGAGCGCGGACGGTTCGGCGTGGATGAAGGGCTTCGGCGACGTGGCGCGGGCGCAATGCTCGGGGTGGATGGCTGTGCGCGGGACGCGCCGGCGCGCGGGGATGGACCGCGGGTTCGTGCTGTCGGACCACGCCGACTGGGACGGGCTGCTGAGCGCGGTGGCGGCGAGTGGCGCGACGCGGGTGGGCGTGACGCACGGGTACACCGGCGCGCTCAGCCGGTGGCTTTGCGAGCGCGGGCTGCGGGCATGGGAAGTCGCCACGCGCTTCACGGGCGAAGGCGGCGCGGGTGAGAGCGAGCCGGCGGGGTCCGCGTGATGGAACGCTTCACCCGTCTGTACCTGGAGATCGACTCCACCACCCGCACGGGCGAGAAGGTGGAGGCGCTACGAAAGTACTTCACCGAAGCGCCGGCCGCGGACGCGGCGTGGGCCCTCTACTTTCTGACCGGAAGGCGGCTGAAGCGCGTGGTGAGCCGCGCCGAGCTGTGGGAAGCCGCCGTCAAGATCAGCGGCGTGCCGGGATGGCTGCTGGAGGAGTGCCTGTCGGCGGTGGGGGACTTTGGCGAGACTCTGGCGCTGTTGCTCCCGCCGCCCTCGCGTGCGTCGGGGCTCACGCTCGCGGAGACCGTGACGCACTATCTGGACAGGCTCAGGCGGGCCCGGGAGGGCGAGCGCGGGCCCATCCTGCAGGAGGTCTGGGATCGCCTTCCGGCGGATCAGCGCTTCGTCTTCCACAAACTCATCAGCGGCACGTTCCGCGTGGGCGCCTCGCGCACGCTGGCGGTGCGAGGGCTGGCGCTGGCGGCGGGCGTGCCGCAGGCGGAGATGGAGCATCGCGTGATGGGCGAGTGGAAGCCGGGGGAGGAGTTCTTCCGCGGGTTGCTGCGCCCGGTCGACTCGGCGCGGGCGGGTGGCGCCGGCGCGGACCTGCGCCCTTACCCGTTCTACCTGGCGCATCAACTCGAAGGCGGGCCCGAAGCCGCGCTGGGCGAGCGCGGCGGGTGGCAGGCGGAGTGGAAGTGGGACGGCATCCGAGCCCAGATCGTGAGGCGAGCGGGCGACCGCGGGCCCGCGCGGGCCGCGCGGGCCGCGATCTGGTCGCGCGGCGAAGAACTCGTCACCGACGCCTACCCCGAACTGCTCGCCGCGGCGGAGAGTCTGCCCGCGGGCACGGTGATCGACGGGGAGATCCTGGCGTGGGACCCGACGGCGGATGGCGAGTCGGGGCCCGGCCTGCGCGGGCGGCCCCTGGGGTTCGCCGCGCTGCAGCGCCGGCTGAACCGCAAGAGCGTGCAGGCGTCGCTGTTCCCGGAGTCGGGCGTGGTGTTCGTGGCGTATGACGCGCTGGAGTCGGAGGGTCAGGACATCCGAGCCCGACCGCTGCGCGAGCGGCGCGCGATCCTGGAGGCGATCATCGCGCGGGCGGGCGAGCCCTCGCTGCGGCTGTCGCCCGTGCTGGACGCGCCAGGGTGGGATGCGCTGGTGGCGCTGAGGGCCGAGTCGCGCGTGCGCCGGGTCGAGGGGCTGATGCTCAAGCCGATGGATGGCGCCTACGGCGTGGGGCGGACGAAGGGGGCGGGCGACGGGGGCTGGTGGAAGTGGAAGATCGAGCCGTTCACGATCGACGCCGTTCTGATCCACGCGCAGCGGGGGTCGGGGAGACGAGCGGGGCTGTTCACCGACTACACCTTCGGCGTGTGGGACCGCGAGCCGTCGGAGGCGGGCGCGACGCTGGTGCCGATCGCGAAGGCGTTCTCGGGACTCAGCGACGAGGAGATCGACCGGGTGGACCGCTTCGTGCGTGAGCACACCGTCGGACGCGTTGGCGGGGGCTTCCGCACGGTGGAGCCCAGGCTGGTCTTCGAGATCGCGTTCGAGGGTCTGGCGCGCAGCGGGAGGCACAAGTCGGGGATCGCGCTGCGATTCCCGCGGATGTCGCGATGGAGAACGGACAAGCCGCCCACGGAGGCGGACACGCTGGCGCGGGTGGAGGTTCTGCTGCGGGAGCAGGACTCAAGGCGGTGGCCCGAAGGGCCCTGAGGCTCGCCCGCAGCGCGACCGAGTGACCGATCAGCGTGAAGACCATCCGGCGCGAGCCGCGCCCTCCGCTTTCCCGCGAATGCCCGGATCGGATCGAGCGCGGCACCCGTCAACGGCCTCCGCGGGTCCGTGTGCGCCGGGTGCTTCCGTGCTGAAAGCCGCTCAGTTGGTGAAGACCGTCCCGCGGACCTCCAGCCCCAGCGCCGCGCCCAGCAGGCTGCCGGGCTCGCGCCCGTCGACGATGCACACGTCGCGGACGCCCGCGGCGAGGGCCTCTTCGCAGGCGCGGACCTTGGGGAGCATGCCGCCGTCGACGACGCCCTCGCGCTTGAGCGCCTCGACCTGCTCGCGCGACAGCGACTTGGCGTACGAGCCGTCCTTCACGCGCACGCCGGGCGTGTCGCTCACCAGCACCAGCGCGTCGGGCTTGATGGCCGCCGCGACGGTGCCCGCGGCAAGGTCAGCGTTGACGTTCAGCTTGCCCGGGCCCTGGCTGGGGTGGGCGTCGTCCATGGCGGCGTCGAGGGCGACGGGGGCGATGACGGGCACCACGCCCGCGTCGCACAGCGCGCCGATCACCGTCGCGTCCACATCCACAACTTCGCCCACCAGGCCCAGATCAAGCTCGGGCTTGGCGGGCAGGGTGCGCCCGGCCTTGAGCACGCAGGCGCCCAGGCTGTGCAGCCCGGTGGCCCGCGCGCCGCTCTCGTTCACATACCGCACCAGTTCCGCGTTCACGCTCAGCGCCAGCACGCGCTCGGCGATCAGCAGCGTCGCCGCGTCGGTGTAGCGCTGCCCGCCGATGAAGCGGGGCTGCAGGCCCGCGGCGTTCATCGCCGCGCTGATCGCCTTGCCACCGCCGTGGACCACGCACACCTTTGCGCCCAGCAGCGCGAGCGCGGCGGCCTCGCCCATGAGCGACTTCATGACGGCGGGCTGGTCCTGGATGGAGCCGCCGACCTTGATCACCAGCCGGCGATCACGGACGCGGGTGAGGGCGTGGGCGTGCTGAGCGAGCCAGAGGAGGCCTGGGGTCATGGGCGAGTGATAGGCCCGCGGGGGCGGGCGCGTCGGCGTGCGGGGCCGCTCGCCGGGTTCACCGCCCGCGTGTGACCTTCTTCTGCACGTACTCCTGGGCGAGCAGAGCCGCGCCCAGCAGCCCCGCGTCGGCCTCGAGCTTGGTCGCCACGACCTCGACCTTCTTGGTGACTTCGGGCAGCGCGTGGGCGCGGACGGAATCGCGGATGAGCGACACGAGCGACTCGCCCATCGCCTCCGTCAGCCCGCCGCCCACCACGATCCGCGGGAGCGACAGGGCCGTGACGAGGTTGGCGAGCCCCACGCCCAGGGCCTCGGCGGCGCTCTGGATGACCCGCTTGGTGATCTTGTCGCCGCGTTGATAGGCCTGGGCCACGATGCGGGCCTTGATGTCCGAGACGTCGCCGTCGGCCAGTTCGGGGATGATCGACGCGTGATTGGTGGCCATCAGGCGCAGCAGACGGTTGACGATGGCGGTGCGCGAGCAGACATCCTCGATGGACATGCCCGCGGGCTGCGCGCCGGGGTAGAGCGTCATGTGCCCGATCTCGCCGGCGGTGTTGAAGAACCCGTGATACAGCCGCCCGCCCAGGATGAACCCGCCGCCCAGCCCGGTGCCGATCCAGCAGCCCAGCAGATCGTCCACGCCCTTGCCCGCGCCCAGCTTCCACTCGCCGTAGATGGCGGCGCGCACGTCGTTGTCAACCACGGCGTGGTGCCCGAGCTTGCGGGTGAGGACCTTGGAGAGGGGGTAGTTGCGCCAGCGGAGGTTGGGGGCCTCCAGCACGGTGCCGGTGCGGGAGTCGATCGCGCCCGGCGCGCCGATGCCCACGGCCTTGAGTTCGCGGATGGAGACGCCGGCGGAGGCGCAGGCCTCGTGGACGCCGTCGACCAGGCGCTCGAGCACGCGGTCGCCGCCTTCGCTGGCGCGGGTCTTCTTTTTGGCGCGTCCGAGCACGCGGCTCTGGGCGTCGACGACGCCGATCTGCATATTGGTGCCGCCCAGGTCGATGCCGATCACGAGTTGCGAAGCGCGCTTGGCCATGGGGTCCTTTCGACGCTGTGTTATCGGCTGGAGCGTAACCCGGGTGAAGCCCGATCGCCCATCCCGGGGCGTCGCCTCGTGGCGCGCCAATGATGCGGCGTGAGCGACCGCCCGACCCGTGCCCAGCCCGCCTCCGCTGAGTGGTTTGCCCAGCCCGACACCCCCGAGGGCGGGCAAGGGTTGCGCTTCGGATGCACCATGTGCGGGAACTGCTGCTCGGGCCCGCCCGGGTACGTGCTGGTGAGCGACGAGGAGCTGGCCCGGCTGGCGGCCCGCTTCCGCCTCACGACCGCGGAGTTCGAGGCCCGGTATTGCCACCGCGCCGAAGAGGGCCGCTCCCTGAACGAGGTGAACTCGTCCTTCGGGCGCGACTGCGTCTTCCTCGACCGGCACACGATCCCCGGCAAAGCCATCTGCGGGGTGTACGAAGACCGCCCGCTGCAGTGCAAGACCTGGCCCTTCTGGCCCAGTGTGGTCAAGAGCCCCTCCACGTGGGCCGGTTCCAAGCGCACCTGTCCGGGGATCGACCATGGGAAGCTGATCCCGGTTGAGCAGATCCGCATCCAGCGTGACGCGATCAAGATCTAGGGCGGGTTCCCCATGTTTCGGGGAAAATGGGCGTTTCCTCGCCTGGCGCCTCAACATGGGCATGATTTTGCAATGGGGCAGCGGGCCGGGCGTTTCCCCGCGTTGTTCGACATCGTGAGGGAAATCGGGAGATGACTTCGATGCGCTACAGACTGATCGGTTCAAGCCCAGCCCGCACCGCGCTGACCCTGGCCGCGCTGAGCGGTCTGATGCTCACGGCCCAGGGCCTGGGTCAGGCGCTCCCCCCTCCCCCTGTTCCGGCGCAGAACCCGATCACCGAGCCCAAGCGCGTGCTGGGCAAGATCCTCTTCTTTGACGAGCAGCTTTCGCCCTCGAACGTGGTTTCGTGCGCCACCTGCCACCAGCCCGCCCGCGGGGGCACCGACCCGCGGATCGCCCGACACCCCGGTCTGGACGGCATCCTGAACAACGGCGACGACGTCTTCGGTTCACCGGGCGTCATCCGCTCCAACACGCTGAACCAGTACGAGCGCGATCCGGTCTTCCTGCTGCAGCCGCAGGTGACCAACCGGGCCGCGAACCCGATGATCAACGCGGCGTACTTCACCGATCTGTTCTGGGATGGGCGGGCGCGGTCGGAGTTCCGTGATCCGCTGACCAACGCGGTGGTGATCCCGGCGGGCGGCGCGCTGGAGAGCCAGGCCGTGGGCCCGCCCCTGAGCAGCGTGGAGATGGCCCACGCGGGCATGGACTGGTCGGAGATCGTGCAGAAGCTCGCGGTCTCGCGCCCGCTTGATCTGGCCACCGGCATCCCGCCCGATGTGGCGGGCGTGCTGGCCAACCGCCCGACGTACCAGGAACTTTTCCAGCAGGCCTTCGGTGACGGCGAGATCACGCCCTCGCGCATCGCCCTCGCCATGGCCACCTACCAGCGCACGCTGATCTCCAATCAGTCGCCCTGGGATCGCTTCATCGCGGGCGAGGCCACCGCGCTGACCGCCAACCAGCAGGCGGGCTGGAGTGCCTTCCAGTCGCTCGCGTGCGTGACCTGCCACGCGCCCCCGCACTTCAGCGACAACTCCTTCCGCAACATCGGCCTGCGCCCGATCGTGCAGGACAACGGGCGGCAGTCGGTGACCGGCAACATCAACGACCGCGGCAAGTTCAAGGTGCCGCACCTGCGGAACCTCTCCCAGCGGTCCACGTTCATGCACACCGGGCAGTTCACCAACCTCGGGCAGGTGATGGGGTTCTACGCCGGCGCGGGCGGCGTGCCGCTCAACGCGCCCATCCGCGATAACCGCGACCCGCTGATGAACACCTTCAACCCGCCCAACCAGCCCGCCAACCTGCCGCCCGCGGTATCGGGTCAGATCCAGGACTTCCTGCTCAACGGCCTGCTCGATCCGCGCGTGATCGCCGGGACGTTCCCGTTTGACCGGGCCACGCTCTATACCCAGCGCCCCGGCAGCCAGCCGACGATCCAGGCGGGCGGGAACACCGGCTCGGGCGGCATCCAGCCGATCATCATCGCGCAGTCGCCCCCCATGCTGGGTCTGAAGGACTTCCGCATCGGCCTCAACAACGCGCTGGGCGGCGCAACCGCCACGCTGAAGTGGTCCAGCGGCGCGCCCGTGAACGGCCGCATCCCCAACCCCCAGACGCTGCTGACGCTCAGCGCCTCGGGCGTGGGCAATGGCAACGGCGTGGCCACCGCCTTCATGGAACTCTCGCCCGCCCAGTTCGCCAGCGGGCAGGTCATCTTCATGCAGTGGTTCATCACCGACCCCGGCGCCGTCGGTGGTGAGGCGGCCTCCAACGTGGCCCGTGTCACCTTCTTCTGCGGCTCATCGGGCTGCCCCGGCACCAAGTGCAACGCCGCCGATATCACCGGCGTCGGCGGGCAGAAGACCCCGCCCGACAACCAGCTCACCGTCGATGACATCATCGAGTTCGTCAACACCTTCGGCGATTCGACGGGTTGCCCCGGCACCGGCCCATGCTCGGTCGCCGACATCTGCGGCATCGGCGGTCTGCCCGCCGCCCCGGATGGGCAACTCACGGTCGACGACCTCATCGAGTTCGTCAACGCCTTCGGCGACGGCTGCTGAGCCTTTCGCGCCGATGAAGCCAGGCCCCTCCAGCGGGCCAGGATCGTCCTCCCGACTCCCGGCTGCGGGACGGAGATCGATCCTGGCCCGCTCTTTCATTTGCGCGGTCCGGGCGTGATTACCATCGCCCATGCTCGCGCTCTTCGCCGCAGTCGCTCTCGCCTCATTCACTTCCGCGCCGCCTGTGCCCTCGCCCGCCGAGGCGGTGGACGAGGCGAAGCTGGTTGAGGTGCTCAAGGCCCTCCCGACCAAGCGATCGGCCTTCGGCAATGACGAGGAGCGCGCCGGGCTCGAGCAGGCGGAGAAGCTGCTCACCGATCGCGCCGAGCGGATGGGTTACTCCGTCATGCCCGATCCGTTCACCTGGAAGCGCCGCGGCGAAAAGACCGAGCAGACCTGGCGCAACCTGGTCTTCGAAAAGCCCGGCGTGGGCCCGCTCGCCAAGGAGGTGCTCATCGTCGGTGCGCACTTTGACGCCGTGCCGGGCAGCCCCGGCGCCGACGACAACGGTACGGGCACGGCGGCGCTGATGGAGATCGCGCGTGTGCTCAAGGACCGGGAGCACCAGCGGACGGTGCGGTTCGTGCTGTTCAACCTCGAGGAGGTGAACCTGAACGGGGCCCGTGCCCACGCCAAGAGGGTGCGCGTCGAAGAGCGTGAGAAGGGCCTGCGGTTCGTGGGCATGCTCTCGCTGGAAATGCTGGGGTACTACAGCGACCAGCCCGGCTCGCAGAAGAACCCCTTCAAGGACGTGCCCGGCGCGCCGCAGGCCACCGTGGGTGACTTCGTGGCCCTGTGCGCCAGCAGCGTGGACCAGCACCTGACGGCGGCCCTGGACGCGGCGATGAAGGCCGCCGAGCCGGGCGTCAAGACCCTGCGGGTGGACCAGTTTCCCAACGAGCGGATCGCGATCATCCCGCCCGATCTCATGCGGTCGGATCACGCGCCGTTCATTCTCATCGGCGTGCCGGCGGTGATGATCACCGACACTTCCAACTTCCGCAATCCGCACTATCACACGCCCGGCGACACGGTCGAGACGCTGAACATCCCGATGTTCGTGCGCACCACCCGCGCGCTGGCGGGCGCGGTGGACGCGCTGCTGGGGCCCGCGGGCTCGGAGGCTCCGCCGCTGCGTCGGGAGTTTCCCGCGCAGGCCGAGCCGGAGAAAGCCGGGGACCAACCCGCGGAAAAGAAAAGCGGCGCGGACGCCGTCGCGCCCGCGCCGCCGAGTGAACCCAAGTGATCAGATGTTGAGGTCGCGGATGATCTTGTCCGCGGCGACCTCGAGCTTCAGGTCGAGGTCACGCTCATACTCGCCGCTGGCGATCTCGGCGCGGATGCGTGCCACCAGCGGGCTGAGGCTCTCGCTCGGCGCGGTCGCGGAGGGCGAGAGGTCCACGCTGTCCACCTTGATGATGGGAGAAGCCGGGGCCTGGGCGGGCGGGTTGGAAGCGGGACGGGCGCCGGGCGATGAGCGGTCGCCGCCGTAAACGCTCGAGAGCGAGGTGTACGAGCGAGAAGAGTTCGGGGCGAAGGGGATGGTGGACATGCGCACACTCCTAAAGGAACAAGGAAGGCCCGGACACGCGCGCGGGATCGCCATTCAGGGCGGCGATCCATGCCGCGAGCGCGACCTCCCTGATCCGACGCAGTTCCGACCTTCAAGGCTTCGTGACAGTCCTACGGAACCGTCAACCCCACTATGATCGGCACCACCCGCGCGCGGGCTTGAGCCAATTGAAGTTTCGCTCAAGTGTGTACAAGTGCTTTCAGGAGAACGGGTTATGGCAAATAACCGCGGCACGGACCTGAAAAAAATCTCGGCGCAGTTTCTGCCTTTGTTCGGGCTGTGCGCCGCAGCGATTTTTTCAAGCCCGTCCGCCCATGCGCAGCCCGACTTTGCGCCGCGGCGTCCTGAAGCGCCGGCCAGGCCCGAGCCCGACGCGCCCAGGCGAGCCCACTGGGTCATTGTGCTCGCGACGTTCCGCGGCGAAGAGCAGCGCCCGCTGGCGGGCGACGCGCTCGCGCTGGCGCTGAAGCGCGGCGTGGCGGATGCGTACCTCGAGCCCCGCGGCCCGGCCGTCATGCTCGCGACCGGACGCTTTGACTCGCCCTCGCAGCGCGAGGCGCAGGCGGAGTTGGCCCGCATCCGCGCCATCGAGGTCGACGGCGTGCGCCCCTTCGCGTACGCGGTGCTCGCGCCGCCCGATCAGGAAACCGCCATGGGCAGCAAGCCGCAGTACAATCTGCTGCGCGCCCGCGAGACGGCGGGCGATGACGTGCGCTTCACCTTGCAGGTGGTGGCGTACGGCCCGGCGGACCTGAACAACCCCAAGCCCGGCGAACGCGAGCAGGCCCGCGCCGACGCGGAGCAGGCCGCGGCGATCCTCCGCAAGGAGGGCGAGCTGGCCTTCTACTACCACGGGCCCAACTTCTCGATGGTGACGATCGGCGCGTGGACCGACGAAGCGATGGGGAAGCTCGACGACCCGGGCGACGACGACCCGACGCTGCTGGCGGCGCGGAAGAACTTTCCCTACAACCTTTACAACGGCCAGGGCGTGCGTGTGGGCAAGCCCGGGCAGAAGGACGCGCCGCTGCAGCGCAGCCGGCTGGTCCGCATCCCTACGGAGTGAAGCCTTGCGAATCATCGCCGGCGAATTCCGCCGCCGCAAACTGCTCGCGCCCGACGGCCTCGTGACCCGTCCGATCCCCGACCGGGTGAAGGAATCGGTGTTCGGGATGCTGGGGGAGCGCGTGAAGGGCGCGTCGATGCTCGACCTGTTCGCGGGGACGGGCTCGATCGGCCTGGAAGCCGTATCGCGCGGGGCGAAGATGGCGATCTTCGTGGAGCGCGAGCGCCGCGTGGCGGAGATTCTGGAGCGGAACATCGCGACGCTTGGCGCGGGCGACCGCTGCAAAGTGGTGCAGGGCGACGCGCTGGGGCAGGCCGTGCTGGCCCGCTGCCCGCGCCCGCTGGACCTGGCGTTTCTGGATCCGCCCTACCCGCTGATCCGCGAGGTGGCGGGCTGGGCGCGGGTGAAGGCGCAGGCCGAGGCGCTGGTGCCGATGCTGGCCGACGACGGATTCCTCATCCTCCGCACCCCCTGGCCGTTCTGGCTGGAGGCCCCGCCCGAGGGCGCGGCGCCCGTGCCCGAGAGCGAGACGGCCGCCCGGTCGCCCCGCCCGCGCTCGCGCCGTGAAGACCGCGACGGCCCGCGCCCCAAGCGCGGGCGATGGCAGGATGTGCGGGAAGAGCGCGGCGCACGCCCGCCGCGCAAGAACTCCCGCGGCGAGGACGTGATCTACGAAATCGGCGACGACGCCGCGGGCTTCGCGGGAGACCTCCCGGCGGACCCCGAGGACTTCGTGGATGTCGACGACCCGGGCGTGCAGGTGTCGGAGGTCGCCCCTTCGCCGGCGCATCTGCCGGTGGACCTGACGCTGGCGGGCGCGGTGGGGCCCGAGACGCACAAGTACGGCTCCACGGCGGTGCACTGGTACATGCGGCGCAAGGGGTGAGCGCGGTCCGCGGCGGATCAGCGCGGGTACACTCGCGCATGCCCCGGCGCGACCGCACCCCGCCACCGCCCCAGCCCGACGAGCGACCCTGGCTTCAGGGCCTCACGGACGCCCAGCGCGACGCGGTGATGCACGACTCGGGCCCGCTGGCGGTGCTCGCCGGCCCGGGCACGGGCAAGACCTTTCTCATCGTCCGGCGGATCGCGAGGCTGATCGACTCGGGCGTGGAGCCCGAGCGGATCGTGGGCGTGACATTCACGGTGAAGGCGGCGGGGCAGCTGCGCGACAAACTCGCGGAGTTGCTTGGGCGCAAGGGCGCCGACCCCGCCGGGGTGATCCTGGCCCAGCGCACGAACGTGCACACGTTCCACGGGCTGGCGTTGAGGCTGATCGCGCGGTTCCCCGACGCCGCCGGTCTGCCGGGGATGCCCGAGATCCTCGACGGGCCGCAGCAGAAGCGGATGTTGCGCGACCTCATCACCCGCCACCGCGTGCTGCCCGAGGCCGCGGGCGCGGGACGCGAGGCTCTGGCCGAGGAGGCCGAGACCGCGATCGAGCTGTTCCGGAACCAGGGCGTGCTGCCCGAAGAGGCGGAGGAGCACGCCAGAGCGTGGACGCGCGCGACGAAGGATTCACCTCCCTCCGACGACCCCGCCGCGCTCGCGGAGCGGCAGCGCCGGTTCGCGGAGTGGGCGCGGGTGTACCGGCTGCTGAGCGAGGAGGCGCACGCGGCGGGGCTGTGCGCGTTCGGTGACTTGATCACGCTGGCGTGCCGGGTGATGCTGCGCGACCGCGCGGGGGTCGCCGCGATCGTGCGTTCCGACTATCGCCACTACGTGATCGACGAGTTCCAGGATGTGAACGCGGCGCAGGTGAGGCTGGTGTCGCTGCTGTGCCCGCCCCAGAGCAACCCCGACGTGTGCGTGGTGGGGGATGACGACCAGGCCATCTACGGGTTCCGCGGGTCCGACGACCGCGCGTTCTTCAAGTTCGACCGGCTGTATGGGAGCCCGCGCCGCGTGGCGCTCGAAGACAACTACCGCAGCGCCGCGCCGGTGCTGGAGGTGGCCGCGGCGGTGATGGCGCGCGAGCCCGACCGATTCGCCCCGGACAAGACGATCCGCGCCGCCTCCGAAATCGCGAAGGACCCCGGCGCGCTGGTGCGCTACGTCGCGACCGAGGCCGACTCGGGCGACGGCGCGGTGATCGCCGCGATGATCCGCCTGGCGCGGGCCGCCGAGCCTGCACTCCCCCTGAGCGAGATCGCGGTGATCGCGCGGAGCCACTCGCACCTGGACCAGATCGCCGCCGCCCTGCGGCTGGAGGGCCTGCCCGTGGACCGGCGCGAGCGCACGGGCTGGCGCGAAGATGAGGGCGTGCGCGACGTGCTGGCCTGGGCCGCGCTCATCAGCGACGACCGCGACCTGGGCTCCGCCGTCCGCCTGCTCATGCGCCCGCCGATCAGAGCCGGGGGCGACCTCGTCGCTCGGCTGGCGGGTGAGTACAAGGCCGCCTTGGGTCAGTTCAAGGCGGGAATCGAGGGTTCCGAAGACCCGGGTGGCGTGCTGGCGTTCTTCGCGTTGCGCCGGCCGGACGACGCCGCGCTCGCCCAAGCCCGCGACCTGCACACGCACCTGCGCGAGACCACCGCGCAGCTCGCCGCGGATGAGGCGATCTTCCGCATCATCCGTTCCACGGGCGTGAGCGCGACGGGCGTCGGGTCCGCCGCGGCGCGGACGCGGCGCGTGGAGCACCTGGTGCAACTGTTCCGCATCGCGCGGATCAAGCAGACCCGCCTGGCTCCGCCGGGCGATCTGCCCGCGCTGCTGGAGTACCTGGAAGATCTGAGCGAGAAGGACGACGGCGAGTCCCCCGAAGACCGCGTGGACACGCCGGGGCAGAGCGATGCCCCTTCGGACGAGGATCGGCCCGACGCGGTGCAGCTGCTCACGGCGCACGCCGCGAAGGGTCTGGAGTTTGACACGGTGATCGTACCGCGGGTGTCGCCGGGCAAGGGCTACCCGTCGGTGCGCGAGCGCGACGAGCCGGACGTGCCCCCGGGCTTCATCGACCGCGCGGGCGACACGCGTGCCGCGCGGGCCCGTCTGCTGGCCGAAGAGCGCCGGCTGTTCTACGTGGCCTGCACGCGGGCCAAGCGCCGCCTGACGCTGCTCTCGCGATGGACGAAGGACGGGAGCAAGTCGATGAGCTTCATCGACGAACTGGTCCGCGCGCCGCTGGCGCCGCTGCCCATCAGCCGGCGGGATGAGCGCGACATCATCGCCGAGGCCGGGCGGGCCGGGCTCGTACCCGAGGGCCGCGACGCGCTGGAGCGTGCGGGCGTGGACCTGGCGACGCGCGAGACGCTCACCGAGCGCGTCGGGAT
>JALHNL010000083.1 GCA_022843545.1 Phycisphaerales bacterium
GACTCCTTGGCCAGTTCGGTCAGGTCGCGGCCGAACGAGTCCAGCGCGGGCGTCTTGCTCTTGCCGCGGGCCGTGGAGCCCGGCTCGCCCGAGCCGCTGCTCTCGCGCTCGGCGCGCGAAGGCGGTTCGCCCCGCGCGCCCTGAGGCCCGCCCGATCCGCCCGCGTCCTCGCTCTCCTGCGTGCCGGCGCCCAGGAGGTTCAGGACCTCCTCGCGCACCTGCTCCAGCCGCAGGCCCAGGTTCATGAGGACCTGGGCGGCGACGCCGTCGTGCTCGCGCAGCAGGCCCAGCAGGAGGTGCTCAGTGCCCACGTAGTTGTGGTTGAGGTTGCGCGCCTCTTCGATGGCGTACTCGATGACCTTCTTGGCGCGCGGGGTCTGGGGCAGTTTGCCCATGGTGACCATCTCGGGCCCGGCCTTCACCAGCCGCTCGACCTCAAGACGCACCTTCCGCAGGTCCACGTCCAGATTCTTGAGCACGTTGGCCCCCACGCCGGAGCCTTCCTTGACGAGCCCGAGCAGGATGTGCTCGGTCCCGATGTACTCGTGGTTGAACCGCTGCGCTTCCTGGTTGGCCAGGGCCATGACTTTGCGGGCGCGATCGGTGAAGCGTTCGAACATGGTCTGTCTCCCGGCGCGCCGCGGGCCGCGCTCTTTTCGATCCCGGCTCGCCCCCACGGGGGGCGGGCCGATCCGTTCCGTCCTCTACCTTGTACGTAATCGGACGTTCCGGGGATTGGATGTCGGGCTTCCCATCCGCGGGACGGCGTTTTCCTGCCGGCGCGAACGAAAGCCCTTGGGGGTATCGACTGCACACGCCGTGCCGTTCGGCATCCTGTGCAACATGGGGGTTTCTACGCACTTCCGGACGCCCCGCTCCCGCCAGAACCGGGAGCCGGCGCGGGCATCTGCCGGAATGGCGGTGGAGGAATGGTGGATGAACTTCAGCGCCGCGCCGTTTACAGCGGCTTGGCCGGAACGCCGGCCAGTTTGCGATGGTCGTCCACGTTCTCGAGCACCACCGATCCCGCGCCGACGACGCACGCCGCGCCGACGCGCACACCGGGCAAAACGCGTGAACCCAGGCCGAGGAGCGTGTCGCGTCCGATGGTGACCGACCCGCCCAAGACCGTGCCGGGGCCGAGGTGGGCGTTCTCTTCGATCGTGCAGTCGTGTTCAACGACCGCGCCGCTGTTGATGATCGCGTGTGCGCCGACGCGGGCGCGGGAGTGGATCACGGCGCCGGGGCCGACGTACACACCGGGCCCGACGAGGGCCGAGGGCGACACGAAAGCGGTAGGGTGAATAACCGATCTTGGACCCCGCGAAGCCTCCGGGTGGCGGGCGTGGCCGGTCTCGGTGGCGAGCTTGGTGATCAGCCGGCGGCGGTGGGTGAGGTCGCCGACGGAGATGATCCAGTGACGCTGACTGAGCGGCTGGAGATCGCCGATCGACCCCAGATTGGGGGGAGTTGGGAAGGGGTGGGGGAGATCGATGAGGATGGCCGAGATGGGGGCGGCGGGGTTGTCGTCGAGGTAGCCGGCGACGGGTATCTCGGCCAAAAGAGCGGCTTCGAGCACGACCAGGGCGTGCCCGCCGCCGCCGATGAGGACGAGCGGGGGCTGGCCCAGCGGGGGCGCGGGGCTGGAGGGGCCTTCGTGGGTGGCGGGAGAGGCGTGCTTGGTCATGGGGAGTTCCGTGGACGAAGCCGAGGGGCGGATCGCCACCAGATAGTTCGGTCCGGGGGGCGTGCGGGCTCAACCCACAGGGTTTCATCATCGCGGGGAGCCGGGTGGGGCGAGTTGACGTAAAGCCGTTGGGCGGCGACACTTCCCGTCCCGCAGGGCAAGCCCGGGTTGAATCGGGCCCCGAGCGAGAAGGACGAACCAGGCCGGCGGCGCGGAAGCGCGCGGCGGCTCAAGGACTACGCGCATGACCGGACGCACGGGAGCTGGAGTCGGGATGATCGTGACGGTGGTTCTGACCTCGACCGCGGCGGTCGGGTTCTTCGTCTCGACGCTGGTGCTGCTGGGCGAGCGCAACGAGGCGGAGCGCCGGCTGAAGGAGAACGAGGAGTCGATCCGGACGATCGCGAACGACAGCGAGCGGACCGACGAGAGCGTGCGCCTGATGATCCAGGACGCGCAGAAGTCGGGCGGCAAGTCGCTGGTGGGCTACCTCAAGTCGTCGGTGTCGGACCTGGCGGGCAAGGTGGGCGGGTCGTCGGGCGACACGATCACGAGCCTGACGGCGCGGGTGCAGTCGAAGCTGGACGCGACGAAGGCGTCGAGCCTGATGGCGCTCCTGGACGAGCAGGCGGGGCAGATCGGCCAGCTCAAGACGCAGGTTCAGGACGCGACCGACGCGCAGGGGCGCGCCGCGCAGGACCTCAAGGGCGCGCTGGACCAGGTGGCCTCGATGCGCAAGGCGCAGCAGGACGGCGCCCAGGCCCAGGCCGCGACCATCGGCGAGTGGCAGGCCAAGATCGACGAAGCCACCAAGAAGATGGACGACCGGGTGAAGGATTTGGCGGGTCAGATCGAGAGCGTGCGGCGCGACGCCGCGAGCGAGCGCACCGCCCTCAACGACCGCATCGCCAAGCTGGGCGACGAGAAGCTGGTGCTCGAGAACAAGGTGAAGCAGCTCACCAGCGAGCGCGGCGGCGACCTGCTGAAGCCCGAGAGCGAAGAGGCGCTGGTGGACGGGCAGGTGGTGGGCGTTGACCTGAACACGGGCAACGTGTCCATCAACCGCGGGCGGCGCGACAAGCTGAGCATCGGCATGACCTTCCAGGTCTACACCGAGCCCACCCAGGTCCGCATCAGCGAGCGCACCGGCGAGTACGTGCCGGGCAAGGCGGTGATCGAGATCATCCGCCTGGAAGACAAGACCGCGACGGCGCGGGTGATCAGCTCGATGCGGGGCAGCACGGTGAACCAGGGCGACATCCTGGTGAACCCGCTGTATGACCCCAGCAAGTCGTACACCTTCGTGGTGTTCGGCAACTTTGACCCCGAGGGCATGGGCGTGGCCCGCCCCGAGGGCGCCGGCGCCATCCGCGCGATGATCGAGCAGTACGGCGGCAAGCTGTCTGAGACCATCAGCGGCAACATCGACTTCGTCGTGCTGGGCGAGCGGCCCGTGCTGCCCCCCCAGCCCCCCAGCACCGCGCCCATCGAGGTCCTGCGTGCGTACGGCGACGCGCAGAAGGTCGTGAAGCAGTACGACGACCTGTTCGCGACGGCGGCGGCGACCAGCACGCCCGTGCTCAACCAGAACCGGCTGTTCACGCTCATGGGCGTGGGCGCGGGACGGCTGAGCGGGCGCTAACGTGAGCCCGTGGCGAGGAAGGTCAAGCATCAGAACGGGCTGGTGGCCAAGGCGGTGTACCACGCCATCCGCGCGGGCACCACGGTCGCCGGCATGCCCGACATCGGCGTGACGCTGCCGATCGCGCGGCGGCTGGGGCGCTGGTTCGGGGGCGCGCCCTTCAATCGCAAGCGGCTGGCCCGCGCCGTCGAGAACCTCGAGGTCGCGTTCCCCGAGTGGAGCCCCGAGCGCCGGCGTGAGTACGCCCTGCGCAGTTACGAGCACCTCATGATGCTCGGCGCGGAGATGCTCTACGCCCCGCGGCAACTCACCCTCGAGGGCTGGTGCAGCCGGGTGGAGCTCTTCCACCTCGCGCCGCTGCTGCGGAGCGTGTGCGGCGATCGCCCGACGATCTTCATCTGCGGGCACTGCGGCAACTGGGAGATCTGCGGCTACTCGCTGGCGATGCTGGGCTTCAGGCTGCACGCGCTGTACCGCCCGCTGGACCTGCAGCCCATGGACGACTTCGTGCGCCAAAGCCGCGGGCGCAGCGGGATGGTGCTCATCGACAAGTTCGGCGCGATGAAGATGCTGCCGCAGATCATGGAGGATCGGCACCCCGTGGGCTTCGTGGCGGACCAGAACGCCGGCGACCGCGGGCTGTTCGTGCCGTTCTTCAACCGTCTGGCGAGCAGTTACAAGGCCATCGGGCTGCTGGCGACGCGCTACCGGGCGCAGATCGTCGTGGGCCTGGCGCGGCGGCTGGGCGGCGACCGCGTGCCGGGGACGGATTACGAGCACCCGCCCAAGGGGCTGCAGTACCGCATCGAGAGCGTGGACCACTTCGGGCCCGACGACTACATGCACCAGCCCGACCCGCTGTTCTACATCGCGGCGCGCTACCGGCGCGCCATCGAGCAGAGCGTGAGGATGGCGCCCGAGCAGTATCTCTGGATGCACCGGTACTGGAAGAGCCGCCCGCGCCACGAGCGGCTGGGCAAGCCCTTCCCCAAGCCGCTGCTGGAGAAAATCCGGCAACTGCCGTGGATGACCGAGGGCGACGTGGAGCGGCTTCTGGCCCACTCGGCGCGGGACACCGAGGCGTATCTGAAGGCCCACCCCCCCGCGCCATCGGGCGAGCCGGCGGCCACGCCGACGGAACCGGATGACGGTGATGACGAACTGTAAAGGTGGGAGGGGTTGGAGAGGGGGCGGGGAAGACACGGGCGGGGCGCCTGTGCCACCGGACGGAAGTGGGGAAGACACGGGCGGGGCGCCTGTGCCACCGGATGATGAAGAGCGGGTAGACCAATCGAGGTGATGCCATGCCCGGGAAGCTCGACGGCGTGAAGGTGCTGGTGGTGGACGACGACCAGGACATCCTGGACGCGGTCGACGAGGTGCTGCGCGCCGAGGGCGCCGACACCCAGCTCGTCAACAACGGCAACGACGCGGTGAACGTCTTCGGCTCCGACCAGTTTGACCTGGTGGTGCTGGACATGATGCTGCCCGGGCGCTCGGGCTTCCTGGTGCTCGAGAAGATCAAGGGGCTGGAGGACAGCCCGCCGGTGATCATGCTCACCGCCAACGAGGGCAAGCGTCATCAGGCGTACGCGGAGAGCCTGGGGGTGGACAAGTACCTGCTGAAGCCCGTGCCCCTGGCCCGGCTGGTGGCGGTGGCGGAAGAGCTGACGATGGAAGACGAGTGAACACTCCCGGTAAACGGGCAAAGAGGCGAACCCGGCAAACGCGGAAAACCCATTCAGAAACAAAGCCCCCGGGCTGGTGCCCGGGGGCTGGATGGTGACTCTGAGGATGGACCGAATTGAACTCAGCGCTTCGCGAGCAGGTCGCGGATCTCGGTGAGCAGCTTCTGGTCGACGGTGGGGCCGGGCGGGGGCGGCGCGGGCTTCTCGGCTTCCAAGCGCTTCTTGATCGTGTTGAACGCCTTGATCACGATGAAGAGCGCGAAGGCGACGATGGCGAAATTGATGCAGTCAGTGACGAACTTGCCGTAGCGGATCTCGGACCCGCGGATAGCAAAGCTCCAAGCCTCGAAGCTCACCTTGCCGGCGATGCCGACGATGGGCATCACGATGTTGCTGACCATCGAGTTGACCACCGTGCCGAAGGCGGTGCCGATGACCACCGCGACGGCGAGGTCCAGCACGTTGCCCTTCAGCGCGAACTCGCGGAACTCCTTGACGATGCCCCCGATCATGCGATGCTCCTGATAGAAGAGGTGTCGATCTGTAAGCCGCGAATATAGCGGCGGGGAGTGAGGCAGGCAACCGTGGCGGGGCTCCCGGGCGTGGTGTTGAAAAAGCAAGACCCCCGACCTGAGGCCGGGGGTCTTGAGTTGGGAATCACACTAGACCGACGACGCGGATTAGGCGCGGCGACGGCGAGCGGCGATCAGGCCGCCCAGACCCAGGAGCGCGGCGGCGCCGGGGGTGGGGATGACCAGATCGGAGACCGCGGTGGCGGAGCCACCGGCGGGGATGGTGCCGAAGTTCCACTGCATGACGCCGGACTGGTCGGCGGCGACGGTGGCGTTGTTGAAGTCGGCGAAGTTGTCGATGCCGGTGTCGCCCATCTGGCCGCCGACGGCGGTGAACGAGCCGACGCCGTAGCCGGTGGCGCCGTAGCCGATGTGACGCATCGTCAGGCCGGCGGCGCCTGCGTTGGTGGTGTCCTGAACCTCGACGACGCGGGCGTAGCCGGGCAGGCTGTACGCGTTGCCGGCGGCGACGAAGTCACCACCGTCCTGGCCACCCAGGAAGTAGTCGACGTAGTTGAAGAGGTTCACGTTGGCGACATCGGCGGTGCCGATGTTGCGGACGGTGAGGATGGTGCGAACCACGGCGGCCGCGGTGCCGGCGCCGTCAAGATCGGAGACGTAGTAGGACAGATCGAAGCGGAGCGGGCTGCCCGCGCCCTGGGGCGCGATGCCGGTCCACTGCATGCCGTTGCCGAAGTGGCTGCGAACCGGCACGGGGGAGCCGGCGGGCGCGGCGATGTTGAACTCGCGGGTGTCGGCTCCGCTGCGGAACCACCACCAATTAGCGAAAGTGTGGTCGATGCTGGTGAGCCCGCCGAGACGGAAGTCGGAGGTGCCGGTGCTGACGGCCGAGCCCGTGATCGAGGTGGGCAGCGCGCCGGTGCCGGGGTTAGACGTGCTGGTGTTGCCAGCCAGGGACTGGAAGACCGCCGTGTTGTCCACGATGCGGCCGCCGTTCCACTGGGCCATGGCGGTGCTGCTCAGCAGGGTGCCGCCGACGCTAGCCAAAAAGACAAGACGATTCATGTTCTCTCTCCTCCACAAGTCCCGCCCTGATGTATGCGGTGAGTCCATCACCACCGCGACGATGCCAGAGCGAGACCGGCAGCACCGTCGGATCCAAACTGGGCCGGGAATCACCCCGGCTCGTGGGGGAGATTAGCACAAACCGTTGCGTCCGCAAGGCGAGAGTAGATAAAAACACCCACAAACTGCCCGGGGAGGGGGATCGGGCGACGAAAGTCGGCGCTTCGTTCTATTTTTGTTTGGATTCAGAGGGTGCGTCTGGCGTGACAGGCCATCCACAATGGTGCCCCCGGCATCACAGGACGTCGAAGGCGTTCACGACATCTTGCCACAATCGGTCGATGGACTGAAGCGGCCCGCCTTCGGGCCGCCCTGAGGAGTTTGCCATGCCGACGTTCCCCGTGCCCGCGCCCGCTTCCGCCGACATCGGCCTCATTGGTCTGGAGGTGATGGGCAAGAACCTGGCCCTGAACATGGCCGACCATGGGTTCAAAGTGGCGGTATACAACCGCACGACGGCGAAGACGGAGGCGTTCATCGCGGAGAACCCGCCGGGGGTGATCGGGCCGGGCGGCGCGCTGATCCCCGGGGCGGAACTGAAGGACTTTGTGGCGAGCATCAAGGCGCCGCGGCGGATCGTGCTGCTGGTGAAGGCGGGCGCACCGACGGACGCGACGATCGACGGGCTCAAGCCGCTGCTCTCCAAGGGCGACGTGGTGATCGACGGGGGCAACGCGGAGTGGCAGGACACGGTGCGTCGCGAGGCGGCGCTGAACGCGATGGGGATCCTGTTCGTGGGCTCGGGCGTGTCGGGGGGCGAGGAGGGGGCGCGGTTCGGCCCCAGCCTGATGCCCGGGGGCAAGCCCGAGGCCTGGGCGACGCTGAAGCCCGTGTGGGAGGCGATCGCGGCGAAGGTGGACGCGACGACGGGCAAGCCGATCATGGGCGCCGCGCCGGGCAAGCCCGTGAAGGGCGGGGTGGCGTGCACGACGTACATCGGCCCCGGCGGCGCGGGGCACTTCGTGAAGATGGTGCACAACGGGATCGAGTACGGGGACATGCAGCTCATCTGCGAGGCGTACCACTTCATGCGTGACGCGCTCTCGATGGAGAACGCGGAGATGTCGAGGGTGTTCGCGGAGTGGAACCGGGGCGACCTGGATTCGTTCCTGATCGAGATCACCGCGGACATCCTGAAGCAGAAAGACCCGGCGACGGGGTCGGACTTCGTGGACATGGTGCTGGACGCGGCGGGCCAGAAGGGAACGGGGAAGTGGACGATCAACGCGGCGCTGGACCTGGGCGTGCCGGTGCCGACGATGGCGGAGGCGGTGTTCGCGCGGAACATCAGCGCGATGAAGGCGGAGCGGGTGGCGGCGGCGGAGAAGATCGCGGGCGAGCCGATCTATCGGCAGCTGTTTGACTGGCCCTCGGACGGCGACGAGGACCACACGGCGCTGACGGCGGTGCGCGACGCGCTGTACTGCTCCAAGATCTGCTCGTACGCGCAGGGCTTCGCGCTCATGCAGGCGGCGAGCAAGGCGCACAACTGGGGCCTGAAGCTGGGCGAGATCGCGATGATCTTCCGCGGCGGGTGCATCATCCGGGCGCGGTTCCTGCAGAAGATCTACGAGGCGTTCCAGCGCGACCCGAGCCTGCCCAACCTGCTGCTCGACCCGTACTTCGCGGGCGTGCTGAAGGCGGCGCAGCCCAACTGGCGCATGACGGTGGCGAGCGCGGCGGGCGGGGGCGTGCCCGTGCCGGCGTTCGCCAGCGCGCTGTCGTACTTTGACAGCTACCGCTCGGCGCGGCTGCCGGCGAACCTGCTGCAGGCGCAGCGGGACTACTTCGGCGCGCACACCTACGAGCGCGTGGACCGCCCGCGCGGGGAGTTCTATCACGTGGACTGGCCCGACCCCAAGCGCCCGCAGACCAGGGTGTGAGCCGGCCGCCGAACGGCGGGCACGTCGCCGTCAGCGCGCGATCGCGACCTGAGTGGGGTACGCGAAATCGATCTTTTCGTTGGCGAAGCGCTCGATGAGCCCGAGGTTGATGGCCTGCAGCGTGTCGCAGTGCAGTTCGAAGTCGCCGCCGTCGACGTGGTAGGAGACTTCAAAGTCCAGCGAGTACGCGCCCAGGCGGAGGAGGTAGCACCGCTCGAAGGCGGCGCGGGGCATGGCGCCGATGACGCCCTCGACGATGGCGGGGATGCTCTTGAGCTTGTCGGGCGGGGTTTCGTACGCCACGCCGAAGGTGAAGATGATGCGGCGCTGGGGCATGCGCCGGTAGTTCTGGATGCGGCTCTTGAGCAGGTCGGAGTTGGAGAGGATGAGCTGCTCGCCGGTGGGGGCGCGCAGGTGAGTGGTCTTGACGCCGATGCGTTCGACCACGCCCTTGTGCTGATCGACGACGATGAAGTCGCCGACCATGAAGGGCTTGTCGAAGAGGATGGACAGCGAGGCGAAGAGGTCGCCCAGGATGCTCTGCGCGGCCAGGGCGATGGCGATGCCGCCGATGCCCACGCCCGCGATGAGCGGCGTGACGGCGACGCCGAGGTTGTCCAGCGCGACCAGCGCGGTGAGGATGGCGATGAGCAGCATCGCCATGAAGCGGATGATGCCCACGCCGGATTGCAGGGTGGGGTCGGGCTTGCCGTCGGCGGTTTTCCAGCGCGAGAGGGCCTGCTCGATGCCGAAGTCGACGGCCAGCCGCGAGAGCAGGAGCAACTGGATGGCCAGGGCGACGACGGCGGCGATGCGGATCGGGCGGGCGATCGGCTCGGGCAGCACGAGCGCCGAGGTGCCGATCCACACCGCGACCACGGCGAACAGGGGCGTGCGCAGGTCGGCGAGGGCGGCGACGAGCAGATCGTCCAGGCGTCCGGTGGTGCGCGCGGCGATCACGCGCAGTCGCGCGACGACGAAGCCTCGGACCAGCACGAACAGCAGCACCAGGGCGATGACGATGCCGGCGGCGGTGAACCACTGCCAGAGCGGGTTGCCCAGCAGCGTGCGGTCCAGGAACGGGGTTTGGGCCAGAAAGAGGGGTCCGAACATGGTGGAGAGTACCGTGCGAGGAGCGCGAGTGGTGAGTCGCGAGCGGGGAGCGGGGCGGACGCGCTACAGCACGCGCTTGGAGCGCGGGTAGCTGCCCAGGACGTGCAGTTCCTTGCAGTGCTTGCGGGCCGCGGCGATGGCGCGCTGCACCCCGGCGTCGGAGGCGTGCCCCTGGGCGTCGATGAAGAACGTGTACTGCCAGTTCACGCGCCCGGCGGGGCGCTTGTCGATGTGCGTGAGGTTGATCTTGGCCCGCTGGAAGTCCTGGAGCACGCTCACCAGCGCGCCGGGCTTGTTGAGCGTGGTGAACATGATGCTGGTCTTGTCGTCGGCGCTCTTCTGCGCCGGCGTGCGCGACAGGATGAAGAACCGCGTGATGTTGTGCGGGTTGTCCTCGATCTCCTCGAAGAGCACGTTCAGCCCGTACATCTCCGCGGCCAGCGTGCTGCCGATGGCCGCGATCCCGCCCGCGCCGCGCCGGCCGCGGGCCTTGCCCTGCGTGGCGACGATCTGCATGGCCTGGCTGGACGAGGCGGTGGGCACCAGTTCGGCCTTGGGGTACTGCGTGGCGAGCCACGCCCGGCACTGGCTGAACACCTCGGGCTTGCTGTAGATCCGCTTGATCGCGCTGGGCGCGCAGTTGGCCGCCAGCGTGTGGTGCACCGCGAGCTGCGCCTCGGCGTAGACGTGGACCTTGCCCGTCGGGCCGTGCTCCTGCAGCGCGTCGAGCGTTTCGGTGACGCCGCCGTGGGCGGAGTTCTCGATGGGCACCAGCCCGTAATCCACATGCCCGCGGGCGACCTCGGTGAAGACGCCGGCGATCGCGTGGAGGTCTTCGAAGTCGACGCTGCTGCCGAAGTGGCGGACGGCGGCGACGTGGCTGAAGGAGCCGGCGGGCCCGAGGTAGCCGATGGAGAGCGGGCGCTCCAGGGCGAATGAGCCGGACATGAGTTCGCGATAGACCGCTTCGATGGTGCGGCTCTGCAGCGGGCCCTGGTTGTGGGCGAGCACGCGCTGCAGCACCTCGGCCTCGCGGTGGGGGGCGTAGATGGGGATACCGTGGGCCTGCTTGTATCGGCCCACGTCCACCACCAGCGCCGAGCGCTGGTTGAGCAGCTCCACGATCCGCGCGTCCAGCGAGTCGATCTTGATCCGCAGCGCGGGGAGGTCGATGGCGGTGGGGGTAGCGGGGGCGGTGGGGGTGGTGGGGGTGGTCTTGGCGGGCCGGCTTGGGCGCGGTCGGCGGGTGGGCATGGGAGTGAGGTTATGAAGCCCGGGTTCAGCGGGTGCGCGGGCGGCCCACGCCGATCAGCGGCGGAGTACGCTTCGGCCATGACTCGCCGGACGCTCGCGCTTTTCCCGCTCGCCCTGCTCCTGCTGGCTCCGCTGCACGCGGCCCCTCCGGCGGCCCCCGCGCCGGCCTCCCCGGTCGCGCCCGCGCCCGCCAAGGCCCAGCCCGGGAAGTACCTGGCGCTGAGCGACGTGGACTACGTCGCGCTCTTGCCCGACCCGCCCAAGGTGGGCTCGCCCTATGCACGCGGCGAACTGGAACTGGTGCTGGCGATGCAGAAGCAGGCCACGCCCGCCGACATCGAGCGGGCCAACAGCGAGGACAAGATGACCCCGCGGATATTCGCCGACGTCTTGGGCGAGTCGTTCAGCGAGGAGAAGTTCCCCGCGACCTTCGCGTGGCTGAACCAGGCGGCGGTGGACAGCCGCGAGGTGACCGAGGCGGCCAAGGCGCACTGGGCCCGTCCGCGGCCGTGCGATCTGGACAAGCGGATTCAGGCCAAGGTGGGCAAGCCCAAGAACGAGGCGTATCCCAGCGGCCACTCGACGCGGGCGATCATGTGGGCGGACCTGCTCTCGGAGATCTACCCGGAGCAGGCCGAGGCCCTCCGGGCGCGGGCGCGGGTTGCGGGGATGGACCGCATCCTCGCGGGCGTGCACTACCCCAGCGACGTTTCGGCGGGCTTCGCGCTGGGCGAGGCCCTGGCGGTGAAGATGAAGGCCAACCCGGCGTGCCAGAAGGACCTGGCGGCGGCCCGGGGCGAGAAGAAGTGAGCGCTCCCGAGGGCCCTTACGATCGGACCCATGGGTGATCTGCCTCCCCATCGCTCGATCCGCAGGCCCGGGATGTCGGGAGACATCGTGGATCGCTCGCGCCCGGCGCGGGCGCGCGACCTGCCCGACGACGGCCCCTCGCCCGAGGACATCGAACGCTTCGGCGACGTGACGCGCACGTGCCCCTCCTGCGGCAAAGAGGTCTTTGACGACGTGAGCGTGTGTTATCACTGCGGCGCGGCGGTCGAAGAGAAGCCCGATGGGGCGGTTTCGGGGCGGCGGCTGGTGATCGTGGTGATGCTCATCCTCGCGATGCTGGGTCTGGGGGGCGCGGCGGTGAGGTGGCTGTTCTGAGTGACCGTTTCGCCCGCGCCGCGGCGCGGGTTTGAAGGAGATTCGCACGATGCGTAAGTCCATGTCGCTGGGGCTGGTGGGCGGTGCGTTGATGTTGGCGCTGGCGGGCGGGGCGACGGCCCTGGCCCTTCAGCCGGGCGGTGCGACGACCGCGGCTCAGCCGGCCAGCGCGCCCGGCAAGCCCAAGGTTCACCCGCGCGAGGCGACGGTGGAGCAGGTGCTGCGGATCGGCGTGCCGATCGCGCCGGTGATCGCGCCCGACGGGACGGCGTTCATGCGCGAGCGGCACAAGGGCACGTTCCAGTTGTACCGGCGGGCCGCGGGGGCGGGCCCGGACGGCAAACTGGAACGGATGACCAACTTCACCGACGGGGTGGGCGGCGCATCGCTCTCGCCCGACGGCAAGACGCTGCTGGTGGTGGCGGCGCGCGGCGGGAGCGAGCAGACCCGCGTGTATCGCATGGACCCCAAGGCTACGGAGATGATCGACGACACCACCGCGCCGATCCTGGCCCCCGGCGCGGGCACGCCCGCCGCCAAGGGCGGCATCCAGTTCGCCCCGACGGCGTGGCTGCGTGATTCATCGGGCTTCTTCTACCGCGCCAACGACCAGAAGCCCACCGACTTCTACATCTACCGCTACGACCTGGCCACCGGCAAGAGCACCGAGGTGTTCAAGCGCGAGGGGTCGTGGTCGGCCTCGTCGCCCACGCGCGACGGTTCGCGCGTCATCGTGTCGCGGGGCATCTCCGCCAGCCAGTCGGAGGTGTACGAACTCGACATCGCCTCGGGCAAACTCACCGATCTCTCGCTGCGCGACGGCGAGGGGCAGCCGGTGTCCAACTCGGTCGTGGGCTACCTGCCCGGCGAGAAGGAAGTGCTGCTGCTCTCCGACTTCCAGACCGGCACCGACGGGCTGTGGATCCACGACCTGAGCACGGGCAAGGCCCGCTCCGCGTCCGACGTGCTCAAGCGTCTGGGCATCGACGCGCCGGAACTCGACGGCGTCTCCATGTCTTTCGAGGGCGATCTGCTGGCGATCGAGCCCAACGTCGGGGGCTACAGCCGGTTGTACGTCGTATCGCTCCCGGACTTCACGCCGGTCCAGACGCCCGAGATTCCCCAGGGGCTGATCGGGATCAACCAGTTCCGCGATCGGCGGCTGGTGTACAGCGTGAACAGCGCGAAGGTGCCCGGTGTGAGCTACTCGACCACGATCGACGCCGCGGGCAAGGCGAGCGCGCCCGAGCCGTTGACCGTCGCCGACGACATGGGGGTCGATCTGGGCGCGTTCATCGAGCCCGCGCTGGTGGAGTACACCACCTTTGACGGGATCAAGATTCCCGCGCTGCTGTACCTGCCCGAGGGGCGGAAGGTGGGCGACGGGCGCGGCGCGGTGCCCTTCATCATCGACTATCACGGCGGGCCCGAGGGGCAGTCGCGGCCGGGCTTCGCGCGCGAGTATCAGCTCTTCCTCTCGCGCGGCTACGGCGTCATGGCCCCCAACGTCCGCGGGTCCACGGGCTATGGCCGCGTCTTCCAGATGATGGACAACTACAAGAAGCGCTGGGACTCGGTGAAGGATGGCGTGGCCGCCGCGGCGTGGCTCGTCGAGAAGGGCCTGGCCAAGCCCGGGCACATCGCGTCGCGCGGGGGCAGCTACGGCGGGTTCATGTCGGTCGCGGTGCTCATCGAGGACTCGGCCCAGGCCAAGGCCTCGGGCAAGCCGCGGCTCTTTGGCGCGGGGCAGAAGAGCGTGGGCATCGTGAACTTCCGCACCTTCCTGGAGCAGACCGCCGACTACCGGCGCAAACTCCGCGAGGTGGAGTACGGCCCGCTGGAGGACACCGAGTTCCTCGACAGCATCTCGCCCATCAAGCGGCTGGACGAGGTGCAGGTGCCGATGATGCTCGTGCACGGGCTGAACGACCCGCGCGTGCCCATCGGCGAGGCGATGCAACTGGCGATCGCGCTGCAGAAGCGCGGGTTCGACCCCGAGATTCTGTACTACCCCGACGAGGGTCACGGCCTCGCCAAGACGCCCAACCGCGTGCTCATGATGGAACGCTCGCTGCGGTTCTTCGACCGCACCATCAAGCCCGGCGCGAACTGAGCGGGTTCCAAAAACAAAGAAGGGGCGACGCGGCTGTGGGCAGGCCGCGTCACCCCGGCTCCCTTTGGGGGGAGGCGGTGAAGAGCCTAACTCAAGTGGGTCCGGATGGCAACCTGACTAGGTGGTTGCGCGGGGTTGTTTGGCTGACTTCCACAAAATCAGGCCCAGGGGTACCCACCAGACCAGGTCATTCGGAATGGAGAGCAACAGGAACTCGGCGGTGAAGACGCCGTCGAGCGTGCCCTTGAGCGCCCCGAAGGGTCCGATAACTTTGCTCAGCAGGCCGATGAAGACTAGCCCCCAGTGGCGGCGGGGATCGCACGAGGCGATGAGGTAGCCCAGGCCCAGCAGCCCGATCATGAGCCCGACACCCTGCCACAGCGCGAGGGTGACGGGCGTGGGCGCCGGCAGCCCGCACAGCCGCCCAATCCCCGCGGGCCAGACCATCATGAACGCGGCCCAGGCCAGGTTGTACAGCGCGGCGGCCAACAGCACGCGGCGCATCCAGCGGCGCGTCCGGGCGGGCGACGAGGCGGGAGCGCTGGCGGGATGAGATACGGGATTCATGGCGGTTGCCCGGCGTGAGCGTTCGGCGCGTTGTACCCTATGGGCATGCCCATGGGCGGCGCGGAGCATCACGGTAGCGGGTCGTCGTCGGCTGAGACAGCCGCGCGCGGCGACCACTGCGTGCTGTGGCTGCCGCGCGGGGGCGCTGCGCCGGAGGTGCTGGTGGGCGCGCTCAAGCGGCGCGAGGTCGCCATCTGGGTGTGCGACGACCCCTTCATGGCCCTGGCCCGCGCGTGCCGGCTGCAGCGGCGCGTCGGCGCGGGGGTGGCGGGGTCCAACCTGTTCATCTGCTGCGACCCGGCGCGGCAAACTGGGCTGGCTGAGATGGTGCAGAGCCTGCGTCTGTACGCCCCGCGTTTGGGTCAGTGGTGGTTCGAGCAGGGGGCTTCCCCGAACCTTCGGCCGCTCTTGAGCGAAGACCTAGAGCGGTGGACCACCATTCAGGCCCCCATCCCGGCGAACGTCCCGGCCCAGCCCGCCCAGCCGCCGGCGGCGAAGGCTCAGCCCACGGTCCACACGGGGACCAACGGGGGGGCGGGCAAGCCTCAACTCGCGCCGACGACCAACTCGGGCAAGTCCGCGGGGCTGTGGAACCGGGTGCCGATGGGCGAGATGAGCAGCGGGGCGATGATCGGCGCGCCGACACCCACGAGCAAGCCCGCGCTGCGGCTGGTGGGGGACCAGGCCAAGCCGACGCCGCAGGCGACCGGGGCGAGCGCGCCGGGCGGGAGTGG
>JALHNL010000084.1 GCA_022843545.1 Phycisphaerales bacterium
GCGCCGTCGCCGGCGCGCCCCCCACCGTCACCGTCATCACCACCGGGCCCGCCGTGCTCGACAGGTCGCCCCCCACCATCGGGCAACCCAGCGACCGCGCGTGCGCCGCGATCGCGTCGCACAACTCCCGCGCCAGGTCCTGCGGAAAGTCCTCGGGCAGCGCGGCCGTGCCCAGCGACCACACAGGCACGCCCGCCATCGCCGCGATGTCCGACACGCTGCGGGCCACGGCCTTGCGCGCCGCCAGGCTCACATCGGTCCCCGCGTGCGCGGGCACGCGCCCGGCCGAACCCCTGGGCAGGAGCGGACCGATAAAGTGCCGGTCGGCGATCACGTGATCCACGGTCAGCAGCATGGCCCCGCCGGGCGAGTCGATCACCGCGCAATCATCGCCGGGCCCCACGATCACGTGGTCGCCGAGGTTCATCGAGCCGGCCGCGATGTGGGCGAGCAGGTCGCTTTCACGCATACCGCAAGGGTAGCGGAGGGCTGCAGTCTTCCCGCGGGGCCGCCCGGCCCGCCAAGATGCGGGGGACGCCGCCCGAAAAAAAGTCGCCGTGGCGCGACGGACCGCCCGGCGCGGAGCATCTTGTGCGGTGACTCGGAGTTCTCGTGCAACTGATGAGCACGAATTCCCAATCACTCGCCAAGCCCTGTGCATCATCGGAGTCCGGCCATGTCCTCCCGCCTCTCCAAGCTCGCCCGCCGCACGTTCTGGTCGCTGACGGTGCTGACCCTGGGCTTCTCCGCCGCGTGCTTCGCGTACTCGGAGATGCAGACCCGCCAGGCTCTCAGCGGCTACCCGCCCGAAGCGAAGTACACGGCCCCGGTCCACACCACCACCGCGGTCACCTCGAGCGATGAGGTCGCCGCCGTCACGGCCCCGACCACGCTCGCCCCGACCACCACGACGTTCCCCACGACCACGACCTTCCCGACGACGACGACGCACACCACGACCACGACCACCACGACCGCCTCCGACGAACCGGCGGTCTGAAGTCACGAAATCCCCGATTCGCCCCTGTGCCGCCGATGCACCGGCACAGGAGCAGCAACACCTCCCCGCTGGGTCCTTGTTGGGCCGAGCGGGGCGTTGCGTTTCCGGGATCACCCGACCTCATGGCACGCCCAGCGCCCGCCGCTTCGCCAGGAGGAATCGCTCGTGGTGCGTCACGTGGTCGACGTAGATCTGCACGAACTGCCCGAGCGTCACCTTGCCCCGCTGGTTGTGAACACCCGCCCGCGCGAAGGCCTCCTCGGGAAGCAGCCGCAGCCACTGCGCGATGTGCCGCCGGTGCGCCTCGAACAGCTCCACCACCAGGCCCAGGTCCGTCTCGTGGTAGTGCAGCCGCGACGCGAAGGCCGTCTCGTCGTACGCGATGAGCAGCGGCGTCTCTTCCGCGACGATGCGGCGCATGCGGTGACCCGCGGCCATGTCGCTGTCCAGCACGTGCACCACGAGCTGGGCGACGCTCCACGTCCCCGGCACCGGGAAGGCGGTGAGCTGGGCCTTGGTCAGCCCGGCGATCCAACCGCGCGGGCGCGAGCCCTGGGCCTCGAACTCATCGATCAACGGATGTCCCATACCTCTGCTCCTCGTCCCCCCGATCACCGGCCGGGCTCAGGCTAGGCCGCCGCGCGGGCCGATCTACCATCACGCTCCGCACCCCGCGACGCCCCGTGCTCGGCGCGCACCTGGACCCGCCGCGTGCCCTCCTCCCTCACCACCGTCGGCATCATCGGCCTGGGCTACGTCGGGCTCCCGCTCGCCCACGCCTTCCACCGCGCCGGCCTGCGCGTGCTGGGCGTCGACACCGACCCCGCCAAGCCCCGCGCCCTGAGGCCCGCGCCGGGCCACGCCCCCACGCCCTACCTCAAGCACCTGGGCGACGCGCTCTACGCCGAGCTCGCCACGAGCGACCGCTTCGACGCCACCACCGACCACGCCCGCCTCGCCGAGTGCGACGCGATCTTGGTCTGCGTGCCCACTCCGCTGGACGCCGAGCACCGACCCGACCTGTCGTACGTCGTCAAGGCCGCCGAGCAGATCGCCCGCGCTCTGCGCCCCGGGCAGCTCATCGTGCTGGAGTCCACCACGTACCCCGGCACCACCCGCCACGAGTTCCTTGAGCCCCTGCGCCGCGCCCACCCCCGCCTCCACCCCGGCGTCGACTACTTCGTCGCCTTCTCCCCCGAGCGCGAGGACCCGGGCAACAAGCACTACACCACCGCGCAGATCCCCAAGGTCGTCGGCGGGCTCGATGCCGAGTCCACCCGGCGCGCCGCCGACCTCTACCGCCTCGCATTCGCCACGGTGGTCGAGGTCAAGAGCGCGGAGATCGCCGAGAGCGCCAAGCTGCTCGAGAACATCTTCCGCGCCGTCAACATCGCGCTGGTCAACGAGCTCAAGGTCGTGCTGGAGGCCATGGGCGTGGACATCTGGGAGGTCATCGCCGCCGCGAGCACCAAGCCCTTCGGCTTCATGCCCTTCTACCCCGGCCCCGGCCTGGGCGGGCACTGCATCCCCATCGATCCGTTCTACCTGTCGCACAAGGCCCGCGCGATGGGCGTGCCCAGCGAGTTCATCGAGCTCGCCGGGCGCATCAACACCGCCATGCCCGCGAGGGTGGTGGCACGCGCGGAGGACGGGCTGCGCGACCGCGGCGTGCGGCTCGATCAGGCCCGCGTGCTCGTGCTGGGCCTGGCCTACAAGCCCGACATCGACGACGTCCGCGAGTCCCCCGCGCTCGAGATCATCGAGCTCCTGCAGGACCGCGGCGCGACCGTCGACTACAGCGACCCGCACGTGCCCAAGACCCACGCCATGCGCCGCTACGACCTGGGCCTCGCCAGCGTTCCGATTTTGGCCGAGTCGCTCGCGACCTACGACGCCGTGATCGTCGTCACCGCGCACGCCGCGTTCGACTGGGGGCTGATCGCGCGGGCGTCGCGGCTGGTGATCGACACGCGCAACGCGCTGGCACGCTTCGAGGGGGAGATGGCGGGGCGGCTGGTGAAGGCGTGAGCCAGTAAACAGACAAAGCCGCAAAGTGACAAACCCGCAATGCGGGCAGGTCGCCGGTGGCCGACTTTGTTCTTCTCTTCCCGCCGCTCGTGGGCTTGCCGCCCCCTCCGCGTCGCGGCCGGGGAATCAAAGGAGGTTGTGCGCCCGCGGCATCGGCTCTCGGCCCCAGCGTAAACTCCCCCATCGCCACCCACGCCGACCCCATCCTGGCCCGCGCCGTCGCGCTCGATATCGTGCGCGCCCTGCGCGGGGCCGGGCACACCGCGCTGCTCGCGGGCGGGTGCGTGCGCGATGCGCTCCTGGGCCACGCCCCCACCGACTTTGACATCGCCACCAGCGCGCACCCACCGGACCTGCGCGGGCTCTTTCCCCGCACGCACGACGTGGGCGAGGCCTTCGGGGTCATGCTGGTGCGCGAGCGCGGCATCAGCGTCGAGGTCGCGACGTTCCGGTCCGACGGCCCGTACACCGACCGCCGCCGTCCCGACCGCGTGGCGTTCTCTGACCCGCTGCTGGATGCGCAGCGCCGCGACTTCACGATCAACGCGCTGTTCCTGGACCCGCTCCCCGGGGTGCCCCAGCCGCCGCTCCCCGGCGCGCCCGCGCTCATCGATCATCCCCAGGGCCGCATCATTGATTATGTGGGCGGCGCGGCGGACCTGCAGGCCAAGGTCCTGCGGGCGGTGGGCGACCCCTCGCGCCGCCTGGACGAGGACCATCTGCGGGCCCTGCGCGCGGTCCGGTTCACGGCGCGCCTGGGCTTTGACCTCGACCCCGCCACCGCCCGGGCCATCCGCGACCACGCCGCGGGGCTGCGGGGCGTCTCGCGCGAGCGCATCGGCGATGAACTGCGCCGCATGCTCGCCCACCCGGCGCGGGCCACGGCCATCGCCCTGCTCCACGAACTGGGCCTGGACGCCCCCGCCCTCGACCAACCCGCGTCCTCCACCCCCGCTACCCCCGGCCCCCACCTCCGCATCCTCGCCGGGCTCGAATCCGCCCGCACCGTCGGCGAGCCGGTGCCGACCACGGTCGACTTGGGCGCGGCTTTGGCGGCGTGGGCCCTGGACCTGTCGGCCCCGGCCGCCCCGCCCAAGGGGCTGGTGGCGCGCTGGCGGGGGGCACTGTGTCTCTCTAATGACGAGCGCGATGACTTCGCGGGGACGCTGACCTCGCTTGAATCGATCCGCACCCGGTGGGAGACCTCACCCGTCGCCGCCCAAAAGCGCCTGGCGGCCTCGGCCCGGTTCCCGACCGCCCTGGGCGTGCTGGCCGCGGCCGAGCCGGACCGGGCCGCGGCTGTCCGCGAGGGCTACCGGGTGCTGGCCGGGGATGGGGTAGGCATTAAGCCCGATCCGTTTGTGACCGGGGACGACCTGGTGGCCTCGGGGTTTACCCCTGGACGGGGGTTCAAGACCTTGCTGGACCGCTTGTACGATGAACAACTCGAGGGCCGGGTGAAAAATCGTGCCCAGGCTCTGGAACTCGCCCGCGGGCTGGGTGTCTAATACGTCACACCCCCTTCCCCCTTTCACCCGCCGCGCGATCGTCGCGGACCGGGGGGCGGGTGGCGGCCGGCCGGGTCATTCTGCAACTGGAGAGGGGCCGGCGACGTAGTCTGAGTGTCACACCCGCCAAGATAAGCGAGCACACGCATGAAGAGGAATTGGTTGAACGCCCTGGCCGTCTCGCTCCTCGCGCTGGCCGGCTCCGCCGCCGCCACCGCCCAGCCCTCCCCGGAGAAGGCCGACGCGGGCGAGAAGACCGTGACGGGCGACCCGGTGAACGCGGAGACCAAGCGGGTGTACGTGGTGAACTTCCGCGGCGAGTTCGGCCGCGATGTGTCGGCGACCCCGATGAAGCGGGTGATCGCGGACATCAAGAAGATGCAGCCCGACTACGTGATCTTCCGCCTCGACTTCGAGTTCACCCATCAGGGCGACACGAAGGAAGGGTACATGCCCGACCCGATGGCGTACTGGCAGCTGGAGACGGCGCGGCAGATCACCACGCTGTACACCGAGGAGATCGCCAACGACCAGACCTGGGCCAAGAAGCCCCACGTCGTGATGTGGGTGCGGCGGGCCCTGGGCGCGCCGGCCTTCCTCCCCTTCGCGGCGCAGGACATCTACTACACCAGCGACGGGCTGCACGGGGGCATCGGCGCGATCGAGATGGTCCACGGCTCGCCCAGCAAGCGCGTCCGCGAGAAGATGATCGGCATCGTCATGGCCCGCGCCGAGGGCCTGGCCCAGATGGGCGGGCACGACTCGCGCATCCTCAAGGCGATGGCCCAGTCGCGCTACAAGCTTTCGGTGAGCTACGCCGGCGGCAAGCCCGTGCTGCACGAGGACTACACCGGCGATGAACTCCTCAAGGAGGACGCCACCGAGGACGAGTCCCTCCGCGACACGCTGGAAGACCGCATCCGCTTCAAGGGCAACGACTGGCTGACCCTCAACGCCGAGCGGGCCCTGAAGCTGGGCTTCTCCCGCGGCACCGCCGACTCGGTGGACGAGATCGCCTTCGACCTGGGCATCAACCGCAATTACATGCTGGTCAAGGGCCGGGCCGACCGCATCCTGGCCCAGTGGTCCGAGGACGTGACCAAGGCCGAGGAGCAGTTCCAGAACCTGTGGCGCGACTACGGCGAGATCCAGGTCAACGGCGAGACCGCCAACGAGCGCAACCAGCAGCGCGGTCGGCAGATGGGCGTGCTGCGCCGCATTCAGAACCTGCTCAAGGACTACAAGGAAGCCATCAACCCCCGCGCCATCCGCGGCGCTCCCGACAACTGGGAGACCGAGATCGAAATCATGATGGAGCAGATCAAGCAGCAGATCCGCGTCGATCGCTGATCGGCGCTTTGGCCCCCGACACGCACCGCTCATAAGGACCCCCGACCCATGAACCTCAGCAGTTCCTTCCGGTGGATCGCCTCGGCCCTCGCGGCCTGCGCCATCGCGCTCGTCCCCGCCCCGTCCGCCTCGGCGCAGACCGCTCCCGCGGCGGCGCCCGTCGTCACCCTGGACCCCGACGCCAAGCCCGCCGATGGCCAGCCCGCCGCGCCGGCGAGCAAGGACGCCGACAAGGACAAAGAGAAGAAGCCCGCCAAGCAGCTTTCGGGCCGTCCGCAGCGCGTGGCCGTGCTGAACTTCGGCCCGCCCTCGGACTGGCAGGGCAAGGCCGGCGACACGGTGGGCGTCGAGATCAGCGCCAAGGCCTTCGACGAGGCGATCGCGATGCTCGAGAAGGACAACGTCGACATCGTGGTGATCCGCATCAACTCCGGCGGCGGGCTGCTGCTGGAGGTGGGGCGCTTCCACCGCGTCTTCGCCAAGTATCAGCAGAAGTTCCGCACCGTCATGTGGGTGGAGTCGGCCATCTCGGCCGCCGCCATGTCCCCGTGGGTGCTCCGCGAGATGTACATGCTGCCGCAGGGCAACATCGGCGGCGCGGTCGCCCACATGGGCGGCGTGGCCGCGGTCGAGGGCGCGGGGCTTGAGCAGGTCCTGTTCCAGATGGAAGAGGCCTCGCGCCTGGCCGGTCGCTCGCCCTTCATCGCCCGCGCCATGCAGCTCGAGGAGCCCCTCTCCTGCACGCCCGACGCCGGCGGCAACTTCACCTGGTTCCAGGACGAGACGGGCCAGTTCGTCGTCAACCCCGTCGGCCGCGTGCTGACCCTCACCGCCAACGAGGCGATCAAGTACAAGGTCGCTCAGGGCATCGCCGCCAACCTCGACGAGCTCATGCAGGCCATGGGCGTCAGCGAGTGGGAAGTGGCCGGCAAGCGCGGCACCGATCACGTCGACCGGTCGCTGGTCGTCAACACCGAGGCCGAGAAGCGCTTCGGCGAGGTCTACACCAAGTACAGCATCTGCGTCCAGGGCGCTCAGAACCTTGACGCCGAGCGCCGCCAGGCCGAGGTCGGCCGGGCCCGCCAGTTCCTCAACCAGATGCGCAAGTGGGTTGAGGTCAACCCCAACATCGGCATGATGCGCGGCGTCAATGACGAGTGGTTCCAGGCTCAGGAGCGCAACCTGCGCGACCTGCTCCGCCGCCGCTGATCCACGCCCGGCTATCCCGAGACTCACCGGGGCCCGGACCTTCCCGTCCGGGCCCTTTCATTTTTGCTACAGTCGGTCACCATGTTCAGCCCGCGCCGCACCACCCCCCGCCCGCTTCCCCGCTTGTGCGCCCTGGCGGCGCTGACCGCGCTGGCCGCCCTGGCCGGCGGGTGCGCCTCTTCCGATGAGGGCGGCGGGGCCGCGATGACGCTCAGCGGCGCGGACGAGCAGGCGGGCTACGAGGCCGCATTCCAGGCCGCCCGCGACGAACTGCGCGATCGCGGCTACCTGCTGGAGCGGGTGGACTCGCAGGCGGGTGTCATCACGACGCAGCGCACCGGCCTGCCCTCGGGCGTCGAGGACGTGCTCAACCGCCAGCGCCACTTTGTTCGGGTCACCTTCTCTCCGCCCGCGGACGAGCAGGGCGCGGGCGAAGGGGCCGACGCCTCGCCGGCGGGCGGCCGGGTGATGACCGTGCGCGTGATCACCGAGCGGGTGCATCGTCCGGGCTGGCGCGTGCCGACGTCGTCGGTCCGCCTGGCCAGCGCGGCGACCGACCCCGCGCTGGACGACCGCGGGCTGCGCCCGGTGTACGCGGTGCCGGTGTCGGAAGACGCGGGCGCGGCGCAGGACATCGCCGCGGCGATCTCGCGCCGCACCGGGTCGCGCTGAAGTTCAAACTGCAACTCGATCAGTGCACGCCGTCGTCGGTGCCCGCATCCACGGGCTCGTTGAGCGCGCCCAGGTGACCCAGGGCGCGGGCCACGAGCTGGCCGCGGTTGGAGGCGCCGAGCTTGCGGTGCAGGCTCTTGACGTGGTCGTGCACCGTGTAGATCGAGCGGTGCAGTTCCTGGGCGATCTGCGGCACCTTCTTGCCCGCCACGAGATACCACAGGATCAGTTCCTCGCGCGGCGTCAGCCACTTCTGCCGCTCCGGCGGGTCGTCGCCGATCGCGGTGAGCAGGCGCTTGCGCAGCGCGGGCAGACACGCCGCCATGACCGCCTGCTCGCGTTCGTTCTCGCGGAAGGAGGCGTCGCTGGAACCGATCTCGACGATGATGAACCGGCCGGGATGGCTCATCGCCACCGCGCCGACGATCACATCCGCCGGGTTGTACGCGTGCCAGCGCCGCAGGAAGGGCGAATCACCCCGCCCGCCCAGCAGGCCCAGTTGAGACGCCGTGCCCACGAACGCCCCGCCTTCATGAGCACCGGTGATCGTCCACCCCAGCCAGGCGCCCTCGCTCCACGCGCCGCGGATGGCGCCCGCGAGGGGGTTGGTCTCGCCGGCTTCCGGCGGCTTGGCCATGCCGCGGACGTTGGTCTCGGCGGCGTGGTTCTCGACACCCACCGCTCCGCCCGCCGCTTCAACACGGTCGATCGTCCCGCGCGCGTCCAGAGTCGCCAGCAGCACGGTCGCGAGCGAGGGATGATGCATGCGCGACATGGCCGCGGCGGCGCGGTCGCACCAGTCGAGCGTCGCGATGCCGGGCAGCCGCCCGATCGCATCCATCACGCGAGAAGTCAAAATGGCCGCCGTCTTCATATGCTGTTCCTGTAGACCCCCGGACCTGCATTTCAGCAATCCAGTCGTAGTGCGCGGCGGGCCGTCGCGCAGTCGGACCGAGCCGAGACGAGTATACACACTGCAAACAGGGGTACCCTAATACCCCCACCGACGGGGGAAAACTCTCTGAAATCGCCGATTTGCAAACAGGTACCAGACCGGCTACAACCTCCTCGCACCCACCCCTTCTCTCCGGATTCCACGCCCATGCCGCTTTCCCGAACGTCAGGAGTTTCGAGGCTCGCGCTCGCGGTGATTCTGACGCTTTCCCCCGTTCTGGGCGGTTGCCTGGCCGAGGGTGAAAGTCCGGACTCGGCCGCGCCGGCCCAAAGCGTGAGCCAGCCCGCGCCGCCGGCGTATCGATCCGGTTCGCAACTGGACTACCTGGACGCGCTGGAACGATCGCCGCAGGCCACGTGGGGTGATGTGCTGACGGGCACCCTGATCGCGCGGGGCGTGATCGGCGCACCTCTGGCGGACGACGTGGAACTGTTGGCCAAATCGCGCGACGCGGGCTTGATCGTGGGCGCGGACCCGTCTCCGTCACAGACCGTCACGCTGCTGGACATCGCGGGGGTGGTGAGCCGGGCCCTGGGCATCGCCGCGGATACCGAGGCGGACGTTCGCGGCGCGATCACCCGTCTGGACGCGGCGGGCGCATGGCCGGCGGGCACGCAGCCGGGCTGGACGGCGACCGGCCCGCAGTGGCTGGGCATTCTGGCCGCGCTCAACGACGCGCTGGCGCAGCGCCCCGGCGGATCGTCAACCCAGGAACCGTCGAGCACGACCAACCCGTAAGGACGCCCCCATGCGACGAGCCCTGGTTCTTTCGAGCGTGTTGATCGCGGCCTCGGTGCAGGCGGGTGCGCCGCCGCGCGAGCCGACGGTGGACCTCAAGCGCGAGGCGGCCCAGCCGCGGCCGGGGCAGATCACTCCCGGCGCGGCGCGTCCGCCCGCGGGCCTGCCCACCCCTCCCGCGGCGGCGGGGGCCGATCAGGCGCCGACGGACGCGGCGCAGGCCGCGCCCCACGTCTTCCGCGAGAGGACGGCGGCGCAGGAACTGGCTGCGCTGCGGGCGAGCATCCGCGACGAGGGCGTGAGCGCGAAGGTGGAGGCTTCGTCGGGCGACGGGCCGGCGCAATGGCGCGCGGACGGTGGCGAATGGGCCGACACGGGCGCGGGCGCGTCCGGGGCGGGCGTGCTGGAGGTCCGCACGGGGCTGTTCCGCGCGGTGACGTTCGCGGTGGGCGACCGCGCGAAGGTGACCGTGATGCGGGCGTCGCGGGTGATCCTGAAGCAGGTGCGCGTGGGCGAGGACAAGCCGGGCGAGCCCGCCCCGCGCCGGCTGGTGGTGGAGGTGAAGCGCGGGCGGGTGGCGGTGGACCCGGGCCCGGCCCCTGCGGGCGGCGCGCCCGAGCAGGTGACGATCACCACGCCCGACTGGATGGCGGTGACGCCCGACCGGCTGGAAGTGACGCACGACCCGGGGCGCGGGACGACCACGCGGTACCTGCCGGCCCGATAACCGTGGGCCGCGCGGGCGGGCGGGAGAATGAGGTCGCTTGGGCGCGGGCGGACAAAGTCCGGCCTGTGTTGAGTCGATGAGCCTTCGCACGTCCGCTCTTCCGCGGGCGTCGGAGGCTTGCACATGTCCCAGGGACCCGAGGCGGCTGGCGGTAACACGGCAACGGCGGCGCGCGATCAGGTGGTGGCGTCGGCCATCCGCGAGATCGCGCACATCGCGACGCTGCCCGAGATCACGCTCAAGATCATCCAGCTCGTCGAGAGCCCCAGCAGCACGGCGCAGGACCTGCACAACGTGATCGCCAAGGACCCGGCGCTGTGCACGCGGATCCTGAAGGTCGTCAACAGCGCGTTCTACGGCCTGCCCGGGCAGATCGGCTCGATCAACCGGGCGATCGTCTTGCTGGGCCTCAACGCGGTGAAGAACATCGCCATCGCCGCCAGCCTGGCCAAGCTCTTCAAGGGCGGTCAGCTCACCAGCACCTTCGGCGCCAAGGACCTGTGGGCGCACTCGATCGCGACCGCCACGGCGACCAAGCTGCTGGCCGACAAGCTCAAGCTGGGTCTGGCCGACGAGGCCTTCCTGGCGGGCCTCATCCACGACGTGGGCATCATGGTCGAACTGCAGTTTGACCGCGCCAAACTCGTCGAGGTCGTCGACCGCGTGTCGCCCGAGCCGGGCGTCTACGGCGACTGGCTGGGCGCCGAGCAGGCGATCTTCGGCGCGACGCACCAGGACTTCGGCGCGGCGCTGTGCGAGAAGTGGAAGTTCCCGCGGTCCTTCGGCTTCGTCACCGGCTATCACCACCGCCCGCTGGAACTGCCCGTGGAGAACCGCACGCTCGCCTGCCTGGTGAGCGTGGGCGATCACCTCGCGGCCCGCGGCGAGATGGGCTTCCGCCTGGACATCGCCGACCCGACCATCCCCGCCGATCTGCTCGAAGAGCTCAAGTTGACCACGCAGGATGTCGAGGAAGTCTTCGCCAAGCTGCCCGCCCAGCTCGAGCAGGTGAGCGGGATGCTGTCTTGAGCACGCGGTGATCGATGAACACTGAGCGCTGAGCGGCGAAGGCCGCGCGTGCGCGTCACTTCGAGGGGTCGCATGGACGCGGCCCTTCTCTTGAGTCTCTCTCTTTCTCCCTCCGGGCGGGTAGGCCGAAAGGCCTAGCCGCCGGCTTTCGTTTGGGGAGGTGAGCCGGGGACGCTGAGCGCCCCGCGATGAAGCCTCAAGCCGGCCGGTTTAATCCTCAGCGCTGATGGCGCGGGGGCCCATGCTGCCGGCGGTGCGCTCCATGTAGCCCTTGCCCTTCTTCTCGTACTTGGTGAAGCCCAGGCGCGAGAGGTTCTCGTTGGAGAGCGCGCTCTTGCCCTTCAGGTCGCTCCACTTGCCCGCGATGTTGGGCGCCAGGATCGCGCGCCGGCACGCCTTGCCCGTGCCCGGCTGCTTGGCCAGCGGCGCGTCTTTCATGGACTGCATCTGCTCGAACGTCTCGCCCGTCGGGCGGCCGCTCTTGTCCAGGATTTCGTAGACGTAGATGGGCATGGGGGCAGAAGTGACGGAGTGACGGAGTGGGAGAGAAGAGAGCGGGAACATGAACCCGGCTAGTCCAGCTTCTCGCTTTCGATGCTGGCTTTCTCGCCCTTCATCTTCTTCTCCACGTACTTCTTGATCCACGTCTCGAAGCTCTTGCCCGCGGCGGTGTCCTTGCCGAACTCGATCGCCGTGACGCGGTGGTAGGGCACGTTGATCTTCTGCTCGCCCACGGGGGGCAGCAGCCGGAGCACGGAGTCCTTGGCGGACGACCCGCGCCGGCGGTCGAAGATGTACCCCGCGACGGTGGACCCGTCGTCGAGCGTGAGCGTGCAATCGCCGCGGAAATCGAACGCCTTCTCCAGCACGTCAAAGCGGGAGGCGTCGTCGGTCAGGTCGGCCTTCAGGCCCTGCAGGGTCTGCTCGGGATTCATGGGCGATGGTAGGTCAAGCCCCTACCGAACGCCGGATTTGGGCCCCGGATGGCGGGGCGCGGCCGCGCCGCGGTCGGCCTCCGCCGGCGAACTCGCCCCCGGCGACGGGGTGACCCGCGCCACAGCGTGAGGACCCGCTGTTCGCTGGGCCGACACGTCCGCGAGCACGGCCTCGACCTCATCGAGCCACCGCGGCCAGGCGAAGCCCTGCACGTCGGCGACGGCGCGGGCCGCGACGCCGCAGCCCACCCGCCAGGTGGGGTCCATCGCGGTCTGGAGGGCGACGTACCAATCCAGCGGTCGCGGCTGGCGCACCACGAGCCCGGGCGTGGGGGCGTCGGGGCGGATGTACTCGGCGCCCGGCGCGCCGCGCAGAGCCAGGATCGGGCGCGAGTGCAGCATGGCGTCCGCCGCCAGCCGCGCGGGCCCGCACGCCGACCACGCCGAGCCGTGGCGGGGGATGGGGGCGACGACCAGATCAGCCGCGGCGAGTAGAGCCTCAAAGCGGTGCGTGGGGGTGACGACGCGCACCGCGCCGCTCAAGCCCCCGGGGGCGCCCGCGTCGGCGGCACGCTGCACGGCCACCGCGTCGCTGGCGACCACCAGCAGCAGCGGCCCCTGCCCGCGGTGGCCCGCGTGCAGATGAGCAACAGCGTCGAACACGGGCAGCAGGTGCCGGTCAATCCCGCCCGTCGCTGAGCACAGCGCCACCACCCGCTCGGGCGCGATTTTGAGCAGGGTCCGCACGCGCTTGCGGAGCACCGCCGCCATCGCCTGAGGCACGCGCGGGATCAGCGCGGGCAGGGGCAGGGGAACGACGCGGTCGCGCACGGCGGGCAACTCGCGGCGCACGGCCAGAGCGGCGGCGGGGCCCAGGGTCAGGATGTGCTTCACGCCCGGGCCGGGCGCGCCGTGCTTGCGCTCGGCCAGGGTGTCCAGCGCGTCGGACGGGGCGTGCTTGAGGTCGTGGATCACCGCGCCGACGCAGAGCGGCCCGCCCGGGCCAAGGCGGCGCGTGACATGTCCGTGGCGCGATCGGGCCGAGGGCTCCAGGGGCAGCCACACATCCGCGCACGCCACGCGCGAGAAGCTGATCGAGACATCGGGCTTGATCTGGTGGAGCCAGGAGGCGGCCAGCGCCGCCACGCCCTTGATGGACGCCCGCGCCCGGTGGTCATACACCGTTCGCGTGATGACCCGGGCCGCGCCCGCCAGCGGGGGGTGTTCCACGCTGTCGGCGATCAGCGTGACCTCGTGCCCGCGCAGGGCCAGGTCTCGGCACGCCGCGAGCACCATCGGGCCCACCGTCCACGGCGAGCGCGGCAGGCGATCAGCGATGACCGCGAGGCGGAGCATGGGGGAGCGTAGGGACTGGGGGACGATGGCCGAGGATGAGGGGGAGCCCGAGGTGGGCGCGGCGGCTCAGGCGTGCAAAACGCCGACAACGGACGAACTCCATCCTAACGACGACCGATCTTGGAACCGAGTACCCTCTCAGGCGTATCACCCAGATAACGGGAGCAACCGGATGGGCCAGATCACGGCGGTTTTGCGTCGGGCGGGATGGCGGCTTGGCGTGGCGCGCTTCATCGAGGCGCTGATCGTCCTGTCCACCGGGCTGCTCGCGGCCTGCGTGCTGGCCCGGCTGGCCCAGCAGATCTTCACGCTGAACGTGCCGTGGTTGAGCGTGCTGATGTACGCCCCCGGGGCGGTGGTGGCGCTGGCGGGGGTGTATGCGCTGGCGACGCGCGCGCCCGCGGCGGTGCTGGCCCGGCGCGTGGACGAGGGCGCGGACTTGCGCGAGACGCTGAGCACGGCGCTGGCGGTTGAGAAGAGCGACAGCCCGTGGGCCCGCTCGGTGGTGAGCGAGGCGCAGAGCGCCGCGGCCCGGGTGGACGTGCGCCGCGCGGTCCCGATCACCGCGCCGCGGTGGTGGCCCTCGCCGCTGGTGGCGGCGCTGGCGCTGCTGGTGGTGTGGATCACGGTGCCGGCGCTGGACGTTCTGGGGCGCGCCGCGGCGGCCGACGCGAAGAAGCAGGATCAGAACAAGATCGAGCAGGCGAAGGTGGAGAGCCAGCAGGCGATCGCGAAAGTGCAGGAGGCGATCAGGAAGATCGACCCCGAGGCGGGCAAGAAGGCCGACCAACTGGAGATCCCCAAGGACGCGAAGCTGACGCCCGAGGACGTGCGCCGCGCGGCGGTGAAGAACCTCACCGACCTCAAGGCGCAACTGGAGGCGATGAAGCAGGGGACTCAGGCACAGGCGACGCAGAACGCGCTGGACAAGCTCAAGCAGCTCAAGACCCCCGGCCCCGGGCCGCTCAGCGAGCTGTCCCGCGAACTGTCCAAGGGTGACTTCAAGCAGGCGGGCGAGGCGCTCAAGCAACTGGGCGAGAAGCTGCAGAACAGCCAGCTCTCCGAGAAGGAGATGGAGGCGCTCAAGCAGCAACTGGACCAGATGGCCAAGCAACTGGAGAACCTGGCCAAGGACCAGAGCGCCCTGGCGCAGAAGATGAGCGAGATGGGGCTTGATCCCAAACTGGCGAGCGACCCCAAGGCGCTGGAGGCCGCGCTCAAGGCCGGCAGCGAGATGAGCAAGCACCTGACGCAGGAGCAGAAGCAGCAACTGCAGAACGCGGCGAAGGCGATGCAGCAGGCCTCGCAGATGTGCCAGAACATGTCCAAGGCCATGCAGGAGGCGGCCGCCGCGTGCAACAAGAGCGGGATGGGCCAGCAGGGCATGCAGGCGATGTCCGACATGGGTGGGCAGCTCTCGCAGATGGAGGCGATGGCTCAGGACCTGGCGTCGATGCAGGCGGGCTTGTCGGAGGCCAATCACCAACTCAGCCAGATGTCCGGCTCGATGGGGCAGTGCAACTCGCCCGGCATGGGCGCGGCGCGCAACGGCATGATGGCCGGAACCGGTCGCTGGGGCGAGGGCGAGACGCAGGGCCGCATGG
>JALHNL010000085.1 GCA_022843545.1 Phycisphaerales bacterium
GATGCTGGACCTGCGGGTCGGCGAAGACCTCGGGATGGCCCATCACCGGGCCGCAGGGCACCCCCTCGCCGTCCAGCAGCTTGAACCAGTGCGCGGTGGTCTCGCGGCGCAGCGGGACCTCGAGCAGGGCGACCAGCGCCAGGTTGTTGGCCACCCGGTCGGCCGGCGTGCGGAAGCGCGGATCGGCGATCAGCTCGGCGCAGCCGAGCAGGCGCGCGGTGATCTCCCAGAACTTCTGGCTGCCGGCGCCGAGCGCGATGCCGCCGTCCTTCGTGGGGAAGATCTGGTAGGGCGAGCCGCCGCGATGGCCCCGTGAACCCCGACCCGCCCAGCGCGGCCGCCCTTTCGCGCCAGATCATCGCGCGCTGCGGCGAACTGGGCTTCGCGCTCGCGGGTGTCTGCCCGGCCTCGCCCCCGACCACCCACGACGCCTTCGCCCGTTGGCTGCGCGACGGCCTGCACGGCGACATGGACTACCTGCAGCGGCACGCGGACCTCCGGGCCGACCCGCAGACGCTGCTGCCGGGCGCGCGGTCGGTGATCATGGTGGCCGACGCCTACGCCTCGCGCAACGACCCGCCCGATCCGCCGCTGCCGCCGGGCCACGGCAAGATCGCCCGCTACGCCCGCGGGCGCGACTACCACGTCGTGATGAAGGACCGCCTGCACGCGCTGTGCGATGAACTGCGCGTCGCCCACCCGGGCGCGGCCTTCCGAGCGTTCGTGGACACCGCCCCGATCCTGGAGCGTGAGTTCGCCGCCCGCGCGGGGCTGGGCTGGTTCGGCAAGAACACACTGCTCATCCATCCGCGCGCGGGCAGTTACCTGCTGCTCGGCGGCGTGCTCACGACGCTCGACCTGCCGGAGCCCGAGGGGCAGACCCCCTCGCCCGACCACTGCGGCACGTGCACCCGCTGCATCGACGCCTGTCCCACCCGCGCCATCACCCCGCGCCGGATCGACGCGACCAGGTGCATCAGTTACCTCACGATCGAGCGGCGCGGGCCGATCGACGACGAACTCGCCGGGGCGCTCTCGGGCTGGCTCTTCGGGTGCGACATCTGCCAGGAAGTGTGCCCCCACAACTCCCCGCGAGAAGCGCCGACCGAGGCCGCCCACCGCCCGCACCAGGCCTACGCGCCGGCTCGCGAGTCGCTGCCGCTGCTGGAGGTTCTCGGGTGGACGGCGGCGGACCGCGCCCGGGAACTCTCGGGCTCGTCGATGAAGCGGGCGACGCTCGCGATGCTGCGTCGCACCGCCGCGCACTTGCTGGCGGGCGTTCCGGAGGCTCGCGCCGAACTGGAGCGAGTCGCGCGCGACGACGCGGACGCGATGGTCGCCGAGGCGGCGCGCCGGGCGCTCGCACGAAGCGAACGGTGAGCGTGACGCGAGCAACAAAAAACCCGGGCTCTGGTGAGCCCGGGCTTTGGGTTTTCAGTCAGATCTGACTCGGTCTGCCCCGATTACACCGGGCAGCCGTCGCCGAAGGCGTTGACGAAGGCGATGATGTCGTCGACGGTGAGCTGGCCGTCAGCGCCCGCGCCGGTGTCACCGATGTCGGTGATGTCCGCGCGGTTGCAGGCCACGCCGGGGGTGCCGGGGCAGCCGATCTCATCGCCGAAGGTGTTGACGAAGGCGATGATGTCGTCGACGGTGAGCTGGTTGTCCGGGCCGGCGCCGGTGTCACCGATGTCGGTGATGTCGGCGCGGTTGCAGCCGGCGGGGCCGCCCACCGGCACGATCACGTACTGGTTGCCCGCGATGGTGCTGAAGTCCACGTTGCGGGTGGTGCCCAGGTTGGCGGTGCCGGCGGTGTCGCCCAGCACCTGGTTGGACATGAACTGCCAGTTGCCGCTGGTGATGAAGCCGGCGACCTTGATGGGCGAGGTGCCGTCCCAGCCCAGTTCGTTCAGGTCCAGCGAGTACTCGACGCCGGTGGTGACCGCGGCGACGGCGACGGGGTCGGCCGTGGTGCCCGTCACGCCGCCGACGTTGCTGTTGTCGATGGAGACGCGCAGCAGGCCGGAGAACGAAGCGGGATCAGCGACGGGCTGGGGCTCGGCGGACAGCAGACGCGGGGCGTAGTTGGTCTGGCTGTTGGGGGTGGAGAAGTCATCGATGCGCGGGCCGCCGAAGACGATGGGGTTGAAGGAGGCCTTGATGCCGCCGTCGAAGGCGCCGAAGTCCAGCGAGTTGTTGTTGAAGTCCTCGCTGCGGCCGCCGGTGCGGAGGAAGGCGGCGTTGGCGAAGTTGCGGGCGACGCGGTCGTTGTTGTTGTCGCCGTTGGCCACGCGGAGGATGTAGTCGGCGGCGAAGTCGCTGTCGAACTTCAGCCCGTTGGTCATGATGAGCGTGCCGGGGGCGTTGGTGTCCTCGACGATGCCGGCCTGGTTGGCGCCCATCTGGTTGAGGTTGTTGAAGTCGATGTCGACGTTGCCGCGCCAGCGGACGGTGCCCGCGGAGGTCACCACGTTGCGCGAGTCGCCGCGGAGGCGGTTCTGCCCGCCGGGGCCGACGTCGAAGAAGAGGATGAGCGCGTTGTAGTTGCGCTCGATGTTGCCGGTGGCCAGCAGGTACAGGCGGCCGTTCTCGACCTTGCCGTACAGCCCGTTGAGTTCCGAGCCATAGGCGAAGTCGACGTTGGGGGCGACGGTGGTGGAGCCGACCAGGTCGCCGGCGACGCCGTTGACGTTGGAGTTGTTGATGCTGACGCGGATGTCGGGCGCGCCGGGGTCGCCAGCGAGGGGGGCGCCGCCGCCCGCCACGCCGTAGGCCGTGGTCCCCACGAAGAAGAACGCCCCGCCGCCGGCGGTGGGCAGATCGCCCGCGTCGGTGAAGATGGTGTTGTTCTCAAGAACCGGATCAGGATCAATGTCGCTGCCGTTGACCGAGATGAAGTAATCGGCGCCGAAGCCGGCGTCGAACTTGAGGCCCGGGCCGCCGCCGCCGGCGCCGCAGTTGTTGAGCGGGAACGCGCCAGCCAGCGGGTCCACCGCCGCGGCACGCAGCGAGCCGCCCAGCACCTGGTTCTGCCCGGTGGCGGCGTTGTTGTCCGAGTCGATGAAGACGTTGAGGCGGTTGCCGTTGGCCTCGAGGTTGCCGCCGAAGTGGATGTACAGGTCGGTGCCGTTGATGCCGACGTAGATGTTGTCCAGTTCAGAGCCGTCCTGGGTGCCGGGGCCGCCGCGGACGACCTGGTTGTGGTTGCTCTTGCCGTAGCCCGTGTAGTTGGTCTGCAGGCGCGGGCTGGGGCTGGTGATGGTGCCGCCGTAAACCGCGTCGCGCACGCCGTCAACCACCGGCGCGCTGGCCAGCACCGCCGGGGTGATCTCGACATGCTGGGTGCCGGTGAAGGTGGTCAGGTCGATGCTCGCGGGGCTGCCCTGGTTGCCGGTGTTCAGGGGGAGGCCGCCCAGCCACTGGTTGGAGACGCTGCCGTTGCCGCCGTCAGCGATGAACGCGCAGATCTTGATCGGGCCGGAGCCGCTGTAGCCGATCGCGGCGATGGGGATGCGGATCTCAACGCCGGTGTTGACCGCGTTGGGCGCGCCCAGGCCGGTGGCGCCGCCGCCCGAGCCCGCCACGTTGTCGCCGAAGCCGGTCGGCACGGTGTTCAGCCACAGCGGGCTGCCGTAGTCGTCCCCGGGGCTGATCTTGCCGTCGATGGTGGGGGCCGCGATGGCGGTGCCGGCAACGCCGACGATGACCAGAGCGAGAGAGGTCGCGATACAACGCATGGCTTTGATCTCCTGCGGGTGGGCTTCCGCCCGACCCAATATCCGGGTGTAAACGCTTTCGAAATGCACCGACGGCCCGGCGCGCCCTGCTTGCAGGCATCGCGCCTCGCCATACACAAGAGTAACTCACGGAAGCCTCACGGCACGGGAATCGATCGCAAAACCTCGACTTTACCCGATCGTGAAATCGCTTACAGCACCCTTACCTAACGTCTTCCACCCAGACGCCGGTACCCCGCGCGCCCACCACACCGCCGCCGCCGCCCCCCATTTCGAGCCGCTCGGCGGTGCCCACGAGGTTGGCTGCATTGAAGGGGTTGCCGCCGCGGTTGGCGATGATGGTGACCAGCGTGCTGTTCAACTGCCTCTGGATGATGAACACGTCGGGCGAGCCGCTGGGCGGGTGACGCGTTGCGCCCCACTTCAGCGCGGGGCCGATGGTCGGGTGTCGCCTGAGCCGCAGCCAGGCTGCGACGCGTTCGCGCATTCCGGCGACCGGTGCGTCGGCGGGGTCGGTCATCGGGCCCAGGTCCGGCCAGGGGAGGGGCTTGCGGTTGTCGGGGTCGTCGGGCCCCCACATGCCGTACTCGGTGCCGTAGTAGACCATGGGCGCGCCGGGGCAGGCGGTCTGCAGCGCGATCGCGACGATGACGAGGTCGTAAATCTCGGGCCCTGGTCGCCCGGAGATGTACGCGGGGTCTTCGCGCAGGCCGCCCGCGTCGTAGGCCCGCCCGGGGTTCATGAGCATTGACGCGAGGCGGTCGGTGTCGTGGCTGTCGAGGACGTTCATCTGCACCAGGTCGGTGGCGGGGTGGTTGACGGTGACCTGCTGCTCCAGTTCGCGGGCGAATTGCTCGCTGGTCATGCCCGGGCGCTGGCCCAGCCAGCCCACGATCGCGCGCGCCAGCGGGTAGTTCATCTGCCCGTCAAACCCGTTGCCCTCGAAGTACGCGCGGGCCGGGTGCCAGATCTCGGCGATGAGCAGGGCGTCGGGGTTGATGGACTTCACGTGCTTGCGCCACTCGCGCCAGAACGGCAGGCCGATCTCAGACGCCACGTCCAGTCGCCAGCCGTCGATGCCCGCGAGCGGGTCTTCGGGTCGGGGGTTCATCCAGCGGCGGGTGACGTCGAAGATGTGGCGCTTGACGGGTTCGACGAGGTTGCGGTCGGCGGTCTGGCTGAAGACGGGCAGGCCGCCGTTGGCGCGCCCGCCCCAGCCCTTCCACGACATCAGGTCGCCCGGGCTCAGTTGGTGCAGCCCGTCGTCATCGGAGGCGGGCGCGGGCTTAGGGTCGGGGACGAAGCGAGCGTTGTACCAGTCGGCGAAGGTTGAGCGCTGCCCGTTCTGATACACATCCTGAAACGCGAAGTGCTCGAGCCCGGTGTGGTTCCACACGCCGTCGAAGATGATCCGCATCCCGCGCTTGCGGACTTCGGGGATCAGCACGTCGAGGACGTAGCGGTCGGCGCGGGTCCAAGTCCATGTGGCGGGGTCGAGCGATTCGCCCGGCTCGTGCCAGCGATTCGGCGGCTCGACGGTGGGATCGCCCAGATTGTCGTCGATGTGGCGGTAGTCGGCGGCGTCGTACTTGTGCAGGCTTTGGGCGCGGAAGACGGGGGTGAGGTAGAGCGCGTCGATGCCCAGGTCGTGGAGTTCGTCGATCTTCTCGACCACGCCCTGCAGGTCGCCGCCGTAGCGACGCTGGAAGACGACGTTGTACAGCTGTCCGCCGGTGTCGCGGGCGTGGAGCGGCCCTTGGTGGCGAGGCAGCGCGATGTGCCGATTGCGGGCGGCTTCGAGTTCGGCCTCGCTGACGGTGAACCAGGGCGCGGTCCAGGGCATCTTGAAGACGCGCTGGTCGCGTGCGCCGGAGGGGTCGTTGCCGGGGTTGCCGTTGCGGAAGCGCTCCGGGAAAACCTGATACCAGACCACGCCCTTGGCCCAGTCGGGCGTGCGGAAGGCCTCGCCGGGATCCAGCGAGGCGAGTTTGGCGGTCCATGCGCGCGCAGCGCGGGGCGAATCCACGCGGACCTCGACGCCCGGAGCCGCGCCGGGGGCTGGTGTGATGCGCAATCGGGCGCGCCAGAGCCGGGTCGTCGCATCCGCGTCGCCCGGGGGCCCGTATCGGGGTGCGGGCAGAAGGTGCCCGGCGGGCGTGAAGGGACCGCCCGGCGAGGTTCGCCACGAGACCGCGAGCGGTTCGCGGTCGTCGAGTGGGCGGTCGAGTTCAACGTCGAGTAGTCCGAGGCCTTCGGAGATCGGGACGAGGCGAAGGGCGGGTTGTTCGGGTTCTGACGTGAGTGCCAGGGCGTGCCTGGCCCAGAGCAGGAGCCCCAGGGCGGCGAGCGCGGCCACGAGCCAGGGCCAGGCGGAGTTCATGTAAGCCCTTTCAGGATTCGGGTGTGGGGCGGCGAGACCGCCAAGAATATGGGTAGAGAATCGGCTGATGATCGGAAAGGAAACGGTTTCAAAAACGGACTCAACCGGTTGCAAAGGGAGGTCGAGGTCTGATACTACTAGTCCGAGACGGCCAGAGCCCGCAGCGCGTTCTGTGTCTGACGAGCGAGTCCCCGGATGTGTCGGGGATGGCCGGTCGGGGCCCCGGGTGGGGTGGGATACGTGTGTTCGGCGTGCGATGCACGCAAGGAGCAGATCGGTGAACGCATCTGAAGGCTGTCAGGGGGATGGACATGGCACGCTGGCCCGGATGATGGGGCGCGGCTTCACGCTGATCGAACTGCTGGTGGTGATCGCGATCATCGCCCTGCTGGTGGGCATCCTGTTGCCCGCGCTGGGGCGCGCCCGCGAGGCCTCTCGGGCCGCGGTGTGCTTGAGCAACGAGCGGCAGATGCTGGTGGCGATGAGTTCCTACGCGATCGACCAGAAGGCGTGGTACCCGCTGCTGCCATTCAACACGGCCGCCCGCACCGCGTGGAACCCCGCGCCCGGCAACAACCGCACCCTGATCAACCAGTTCATTTTCGGCGGCGTGGCGGGCATGTTCAGCCTGTTCCAGGACCCCAGCGGCGGCGTGGACGCCGGCTTCCGCGGCGGACCCGACGAGGACAACGCCCGCTACTTCTCCGCCCAGCCCAACACCAACATCCCGATCATGCGCGGGCGGCTGGAGGGCTTCGCGGTTCTGGTTTGCCCCAACGACCGCGAGGACAACTACTACGGGTTGCCGCACGACACTTCGGCTCCGGCCTATCCGGGTCTGGGGCCCAAGCGTCCGACGCCCCCGAACACCGAGAAGGACGTGGTGAGCTACAACATCTCTTACCTGTACATCGCGGGCTTCCAGCAGGACGATCCGTTCCTGGTGAAGCCGGTGCCGATGTGGGGCGATGAGACCAACGGCCTTGACGTCGAAACCCGTGCCTTCTGGGGCCGCGGCGGGAACCAGACCGACGCCACTTCCGCCGCCGCGAGGGCCGCGGGCGTCCGCCCCGGTGAGTACTCGCGGCTGGACAACCACGGCACGTCGGGCGGGCAGTTCGCGTTCACCGACGGGCACGCCGAACTGGTGAAGTTCAACGTGCACGACTACATCTACTCCAGTTCCTCCACCAGCGGCGGCGTGAACGTGATCCGCAGTTGGCGCAGCCAGGGCCTTCAGACGATCGACTAATCTCTTCGCCGCGCCAAACGCTCGCGTTTGCGGTATCATCCGCCCCGTGTCCAGCCCCAGCCCTGCATCCAACCCGGGGTCCGGCCCGGCCCAGAATCTGCGGCCGTGGTGGCACCGCGTCGTCTTCGCCCAGGAGTTCGGCCTGGTGGCGGTGATCGCGCTGATGGCGGTGGGGCTGTGGCTCTTCACCCCGCGGATCAACACCACCGACCGCACGCCGCTGGTGGGGGCGACGGTGGCGGCCGCGGGCGAGGGCGCGTTCACGGTGACTCATCAGGGGGCGGCGACGACCTACCGCGAGAGCGACGGGTACACGTACCGCGCCACCGATGACCGGGTGATCCTGATCCAGGAAGCCCAGGTCAGCAAGTTTTTGAACACCAACAACCTGGTGAGCGTGCTCACCTCGTCGGCGTTCATCGCGATCATGGCGGTGGGCATGACGGGGATCATCATCAAGGGCGGGATTGACCTGTCGGTGGGGTCCATCTACGCGCTGGCGATCGTGTTCGGGGCCATGGCCATCGAGCCGCTGATCGGCACGATGAACGAGCCCAAGGCGGACTCGGCGGGGCCGCTGGTGGCGATTGTGGTGGTTTTGGCGGTGTGCGTGGGCACGGGCGCGCTGTGCGGGCTGGTGAACGGCGTGGGCACGGTGGGGCTGGGGGTTCACCCGTTCATCATCACGCTGGGCGGGATGGCGGTGTACCGCGGGATCGCCTTTGTGTGCACCAAGGGCCAGACCATCGGCCCCTTCCCGGCTGACTTCACGGGCTCGTTCGGCAAACTGCCCCTCTTCGGAACCACTCCGGTGCCGCTGATCCTGATGGCGGTGGTGGGGGTGGCGGGGGCGATCGTGCTGACGAGCACGGTGTTCGGGCGGCGGACGTTCGCCATCGGCGGCAACGAAGTGGCGGCGAAGTACGCCGGCATCCCGGTGGGGCGGACGAAGGTGTCCCTGTTCGTGATCATGGGTGCGCTGGCGGGTCTGGCGGCGGCGCTGTACGTGGGGTACTACGGGGCGGGCGGGCCGGACGCGGGCAAGGGCTATGAACTGAACGTGATCGCGGCGGCGGTGGTGGGCGGGGCGTCGCTGTCGGGCGGTCGCGGGACGGCGCTGGGGGCGGTCCTGGGGGCGATCGTCATCCAGTTGATCGACAACAGCATCCTCATGCTGGGGATCGACCAGAATTACAAGGAGATCGTCATCGGTGCGGCGATCGTGCTGGCGGTGGTGATCGACCAGACCAAACAAAGGCTGACCGGGCGGTGAGATCGAAGAAAGGGACGGGGCGGTAGGGGGGGAGATGGCAGCCGGCAATCACCATCCGGCCGTCGCGGAAAGGACGGGGGGCGGTGGGGTGGGGCCGGGGTGCTGGAGAATCCGCTACCCTGCGTCCAATCAGCGGGTGCGGGCGAAAGCAGTTGTGCCCGCGGCTTGCGGGGAAGTTCTCAAACCAACTCTGAGGAGTGCTGTTCATGCTGAAGGGTCTGTTTACCGCGCTTGCCATCGGCGCTGCGGCGCTGGGCGTGTCGGGTCTGCTGTCGTCGGCGTCGGCCGAGACGGCGGCGCCCAAGAAGAAGTCGTACTCGATCGGGCTGATCGCCAAGAGCCAGTCCAACCCGGTGTTCATCGCGGCCCGCACGGGCGCGGAGGACGCGGCGGTGGAGCTGGGCAAGAAGTACGGCGTGGAGATCAAGATCGAGTGGCGCACGCCCGTGAGCGAGGACGCGCAGAAGCAGGCGGAGGCGATCGAGCAGCTCGTCGCGTCGGGCATCGATGGGATCGCGATCAGCGCGACGGATGCGAAGGTGCTGACGGGCGCGGTGAACAGCGCGGTGGACATGGGCGTGCCCGTGGTCACCTTTGACAGCGACATCCCGCAGAGCAAGCGGTTCGCCTACTTCGGGACCGACGACGTGGCCTGCGGCAAGCTGCTGGGCGACACGCTGGCCAACTCGATGGGCAAGAAGGGCGTCGTGGCCATCCTGGGCGGCAACCAGACCGCGCCGAACCTGCAGGGTCGCATCCGCGGGGTGAAGGAGGCGCTCAAGGCCTACCCCGACATCACCATCAAGGGCGAGTTCTATCACGCCGAGACGCCGCAGGACGCGGTGGCCAAGGTTGAGCAGGTGCAGTCGGCCAACCCGGAGATCACGGGCTGGGCGATGGTGGGCGGGTGGCCGCTGTTCACCGCGAACGCGCTGGACAAGGTGGCGGGCAAGGCGAAGGTGGTGGCGGTGGACGCGCTGCCGGCGCAGTTGTCGTACGTCAAGAGCGGCGAGGTGGACACGCTGCTGGCGCAGCAGGTGTACGAGTGGGGCACCGAGTCGGTGCGACTGCTGATGGACAAGATCGTCGACGGCAAGACTCCGGAGAAGCCCATCGTGAACGCGGACCTGAAGCCGATCACGAAGGAGAACGCCGAGGAGTACGGCAAGAGCTGGGACAAGTGGCTGGGCAAGAACAAGAAGTAACCCGCCCGGTCTGATGGATTGACCAATCGCCGAGCCGCCGGGATGACCGGCGGCTCGGTTGTTTTTTGGGATCGGGGCGGAGCGGCGAGAGTTCGCTACCATCGGGGCATGGCCAAGTCCCGCGGCAAGGCAACGCCCGTCAAGTCCGCCCCTGTCAAGCCCGCTTCGCGAGCGCCGAGCAACGGCGCGGCGAGCCGGCCGTCCGCGGGGAGCGCGCGGGGACGGGTGAAGTGGGAGTACGCCCCCGCGCCCGAGACGGTGAAGGTGGCGATCGCGCCGCGATACGGGCATTTCATCAACGGGCGGTTCGTGGACCCGCAGGGCGAAGGGGCGGGGTACTTCGCGACCATCAACCCTGCCAGCGAGCAGCGGCTGAGCGAGGTGGCCCAGGGCACCGCGAGCGACGTGGACCGCGCGGTGGAGGCGGCGCGGGCCGCGCTGCCCCGGTGGCAGGCTTTGCCGGCGAAGGAGCGGGGCAAGTACCTGTTCCGGATCGCGCGGCGGATTCAGGAGCGTGCCCGCGAACTGGCGGTCCTGGAGACCATGGACGGCGGCAAGCCCATCAAGGAGTCGCGGGATGTGGATGTGCCGCTGGTGGGGCAGCACTTCTTCTATCACGCGGGGTGGGCGGACAAACTGGCGTACGTGCGGGGTTCGCGGGGTGAGACGCCCCGGCCCGTGGGCGTGTGCGGGCAGATCATCCCGTGGAACTTCCCGCTGCTGATGGCGGCGTGGAAGATCGCGCCGGCGCTAGCGTGCGGGAACACGGTGGTCTTGAAGCCGGCGGAGACGACGCCGCTGACGGCCCTGAGGCTGGCGGAGATCTTCCAGGAGGTCGAGCTGCCGCCGGGCGTGGTGAACATCGTGACGGGCGACGGGCGGACGGGGTCGGCGATCGTGAACCACCCGGGCGTGGACAAGATCGCGTTCACGGGCAGCACCGAGGTGGGCAAGCGGATCGCGCAGGCGGTGGCGCCCACCAAGAAGCGGCTGACGCTTGAACTGGGCGGCAAGAGCGCGCACCTGATCTTCGACGACGCGCCGATCGACCAGGCCGTGGAGGGGATCATCCAGGGGATCTACTTCAACCAGGGGCACGTGTGCTGCGCCGGGTCGCGGCTGTATGTGCAGGAGGGCGTGGTGGACGAGGTGGTGCGCAAGCTGAAGATTCGGCTGGGCAGCCTGCGTGTGGGCGACCCACTCGACAAGAACACCGACGTGGGGGCGATCAACAGCAAGCAGCAACTGGACAAGATCCGCGAGTACGTGCAGCTCGGTGTGCGCGAGGGGGCTGTGCTGTGCGAGCCGGGTCGGCAGGCCCTCCCCGAGAAGGGGTATTACTGCCGGCCGTGCTTCTTCACGGGCGTGCAGCCCAGCCACACGATTGCGCGGGACGAGATCTTCGGCCCGGTGCTGAGCGTGCTGACGTTCCGCACGCCCGACGAGGGCATCACCCGCGCGAACAACTCGCCGTACGGGCTGGCCGCGGGCGTATGGACGGACAAGGGCAGCAAGATCCTGGCGATGGCGAAGCGGCTGGAGGCCGGGGTGATCTGGCTGAACACGTACAACAAGTTCGACCCGGCCTCGCCGTTCGGCGGGTTCAAGGAGAGCGGGTTTGGGCGCGAGGGCGGGGTGCAGGGGCTGGGGGCGTATTTGAGTTGAGTTTGGGAGGGCGGGGGAGGAAGACGAAGAGCCGGCACGGAGTGCTGGGCTACCCAAAGGCCGGGTTTCCCGAAGTGGTTGTGGATTTGCCGGTGGGGTGTTGGGCCGTTACACTGTGCCATGCCCGCCCAGACAACCGGTGGTTCTGGTCCGATCCCTGGCCCTCGCCGTGATCCCGTCGGCGGTGCGAGCGCGCACGAGCACTCGCCCCCGGTGGAGGGCGATGATGCGATCGACTGCGCGACGGGCGATCTGCTCTCTGGCGCGGCGGACACCAGCGCGAGCGAGTGGCACTCGCCCTTCCCGCCGGGGTACCGGCGCGGGCAGACGAAGTTCATCGCTGTGTTCGGTACGGTGATGAGCGGGCTGGGCAAAGGGATCTTCGCGGCGTCATTGGCGAAGTTGCTGAAGGACAAGGGGCTGACGGTCGCGCCGATCAAGCTCGAGGGCTACCTGAACATCGACGCGGGCACGCTGAACCCGTACCGGCACGGCGAGGTGTTCGTGCTGGATGACGGCACCGAATGCGACATGGACCTGGGGACGTACGAGCGGATGCTCGACCAGGACCTGACGAAGAACAACTTCACGACCAGCGGGCGGATCTTCTCGGCGATCCTGGAGCGCGAGCGACGGGGAGACTATCTGGGCCGCGACGTCCAGATGATTCCGCACGTGACGGGCGAGGTGAAGCGGCGGATCCGCGAACTGGCGATGTTCGGCGACGGGACCAACCCGGCCGACGTGGTGTTCGTGGAGGTGGGCGGAACGGTGGGGGACTACGAGAACGGTTTCTACATCGAGGCGCTGCGCGAGCTGGCGTTTGAAGAGGGTCCGGGCTCGACGTGCTTTGTGGCGCTCACGTATGTGATCAAGCCGCAGACGCTGGGCGAGCAGAAGAGCAAGCCGGCGCAGCTGGGGATCAAGCGGCTCATGGAGGCGGGGATCCAGCCGCACATCATCGCGTGCCGGGCGAGCGAGCCGTGCAGCCCGACGGTGCTGGAGAAGATCGCGATGTTCAGCAACGTTCCGCTGAAGCGGACGTTCAGCCTTCACGATCGGCCGAGCGTGTACACGATCCCCGATGAGATGCGGGCGGTGGCGCTTGACCGCGAGATCCTGAGCCTGCTTGGGCTTCACGACCGGGTGGACGTGGCGCACGAGGATCGCTCGCGCGACCGCTGGGCGTCGTGGGTGCGTCGGCTGACGAGCCCCAAGGCGCGGACGATCAACCTGGGCATTACCGGGAAGTACGCGCACCTGCGCGATGCGTACGCCTCGATCGACAAAGCGGTGGAGCACTGTTCGGCGCACCTGGAGGCGGACGTTCGCCTGCACTGGTTTGACACCACGGAGTTCACCGAGAGTTCGGTGGCGCCCGCGCTTTCGGGCATGGACGCGGTGATCGTGCCGGGCGGGTTCGGCTCGCGCGGGGTGGAGGGCAAGATCGCGGTGGTGAAGCACGTGCGGGAGAACATGATCCCGTATCTGGGCATCTGCCTTGGGTTCCAGGTGGCGGTGATCGAGTTTGCGCGCAACGTGCTGAAGTTGCCCGACGCCAACAGCACCGAGTTTGACCCCAACTGCCGGCACCCGATCATCAGCGAACTGCCCGAACAGAAGCGGATCGAGGGCCTCGGCGGCACCATGCGGCTGGGCGCGCAGGACGTGTTGATCAGCGAGGGCACGCTGGCGCAGTTCCTGTACTCCGGGCGGCTGACCATCCGCGAGCGCTTCCGCCATCGCTACGAGGTGGACCCGGCGTTCATCGACCGCCTGCGGATGGGCGGGCTGATCTTCTCGGGCCGGCATCCGGCGCAGCCCATCATGCAGGTGATGGAACTGCCCGGCTCCGACGGCGTGGCGGGCGAGAACGGGCTGAGCCATCCGTACTTCATCGCGGCGCAGTTCCACCCTGAACTCACGGGCCGGCCGCTGCGCCCGCAGCCGATGTTCATGGGGCTGATCGCGGCGGCGCTGTACCGCAAATACGGCCAGACCGACGGGGGACGGGCGGATCTTTTGGGCAATCCGGCGATCGCGCGGTGGCTGAGGCCGCAGACGCGGCTGGTGAGCGGGGCGGCGAGGGTGTGAGGGGGGAGGAAGAAGTGAGCGGTGATCAGTGATCAGTGGGGGAAGAGAGGTGCGGGGTGCGTGGTGCGTGGGAGTCGAGAGCGGTGAATGGTGAGAGTTTGGGACGGGGTTGGGGGATCAGGGCTTGAGCGCTTCGGTGATGGGGATGCGGAGCGTGCCTGACCAGTAGTGGGTGGTGTCGAACTGGATGAGCGCCATGGCGGGGTCGCCGGTGAGGACGATGCTCCAGCGGGCGAGTTCCTGTGAGTCACCTTGGTCGATCGCCCTGCGCAGTTCGGCGACTTCGGTTCCTGCGAAGTGAGCGGCGCTGCCGCTGATGGTTGGAAGCACAAACGAGTCGGCGCGGGCGATGGCTCCGTCGCGGTGAAGCTCGATGTTCGCACGTGTTGAGAAGGCAAGACGCGTGGAGCGACGCCATACCACGCCCATCATGTCGGCGGGCCACCCGGGTCCGATGCTCAGCGTGACGCGGTGTGAGTCACGGACCTGCGCGTCCACGGCCGGTCCGGTTACGGGTGTGAGGAGAGAATCGAGGCCTCCCGCAACGGTGATTTCCCGCGTGAAGGACGCCAGCGGGTTCTCGCTCATGAACACCGGGTTGTACTCAAACTTCAGGAAGTGGCGGCCCTCGGTCAGCGGCGCGAGCCGAAGCGGCGGGTACATCTGGATTCGCAGGTAGGAGTCGAGTCTCTTCGACAGCGGGTCGTCGATCGCCCGCTCGATGCCGACGAAGCGGACTCGGTAGTCCGTGAAGATCGCTATGGGCGAGCCCACGGGCCAGCGGTCGCGGGTTCGGACTAGCGCGGGCGCCAGTGCGCTCGCGAAGCTCGGGGCCAGAACCCCGCCTGCGTCAAGTCGGAGATCGGCCTCCAACGCCAAGGGATCGCCCTGTTCGCCAACACCGCGAATCCACAGCAGGCCCAGGAGGACGGGGCCGGGGATCAGGCTGTGCCATTCAAGGTCGCCCGGCGGGCTTCGTCGCGTCATGGTCTCCGGCACGCGCCACACCACCGGCGCAGCGACGATCATCAGCACGGCGAACACCGCGATGATCGGACGGCGTCGGGGGCGAAGGGCTTGCCTGGTCGAGCGGATGGGGCGGCCGCATTCGGGGCAGGGGATGGGGGGCTCGGCCGTCGTCGCGGGGAGGTCGAGCCCGGCGAGGCTGTAGCGGCAGCGGTCGCAGCGCGGGTGGCCCTTGGCGCGGCCGGCGAAGAGGGCCCAGGCGAGCAGGGCCAGG